>NZ_LVWG01000039.1 GCF_001622165.1 Pelodictyon luteolum | reverse complement strand
AATAGTGCCTCTCGTCGTATGGTTCAGTTCAAGAATTGTCCTCCCTACAAGATCTTCCCGGGTGTTGTTTGTCTCTGCAACCGTCACCATATTTTCGGGCTTTACCGTATATTTCCTGCATCTTATGGGATTCTTCCCCGATAGCGTGTTCGCCTTCAATGCCCTGCAGGCATCATCCCTCATCTATGCGCTGCTGCTCCTGCCGGTGTTTGCCATCCGGGTCCAGAGTTCCCGCCAGCAGGCTATCGAGCAGTCCATACTGGTCACCAGAAATGCCGAGGCACTCTCGGAACGAATCAGCAGGGAACTTCGTGAACACACCGAACGCCTGGAGGTATCGATTCAGGCGGAACAATCAGCATCAGAGCGCATGGAGACCTTCCTGACAATGCTGGCACATGATTACCGCTCGCCGCTTTCCGTGATCTCCGGAAATCTTGATATTCTCAACAGATTGGCGCCTGAAGGAAACAGTGAAGCTGGCACTGAAATCGGCAAAATAAGGCACGCCGCCAAACGACTGGAGAAACTGATGGAGATATCACTGGTTCATGAACGGCTTCAGCAGCCCTCAGAGCCCGGCAGAGAAGAGTATATATGCGTTCATGAAGCCCTCAAGAGGGCAATCTCCGTGGCACAATCCCGCTGGCCCGAGAGAGGGTTCTTCCTTAGTGCATCCTCAGACGATGCATTTCTCTTCGGAGAACCCTCGCACTTTGATGCCGCCATCTTCAGCATATTCGACAATGCACACAGCTACTCCCCTCCGGGAAGCCCTGTCACCATCACCAGCACGGTTTCGAACGGACTCGTAGAGATAAACGTTAGCAATGCTGTCGAACTCCTGCCCGGAACTGATATGGAGGAGTTGTTCAAAAAGTATTACAGGGGAACCAATGCGGCAGGGACTGCCGGTGCAGGGGTAGGGCTGCCTGCAGCCCGAAACATCATTGAGCAGTACGGAGGGGAGGTGACGATGACAAAGACAGGGGAACTCTCGATCACAGTAACAATCAGCATACCTGTTGCCCGAAATAAAGAGTATAAAAACAACACGGAATAGGGATGAAAAACATACAGACTGAAAAAAACGGGAAAAGCATCCTCATTGTGGAGGATGACAGGGATCTGGCAGAAAGCATAGGCATGTACCTGGAACTTGAGGGATACCAGGTCACCACCGCCACCAACGCAATCAGCTGCTATGTGGAGCTTTACAATTCCACATTTGATCTTGCGCTGCTTGATCTTTCCCTTCCTGATCAGGACGGGCTCATACTCGCCCGCTACCTCCGCAACAACACCCAGACTGCCATCATGGTGCTCTCAGCCCGTTCCACCATTGAAGACCGGCGTATGGGCTACGATGCAGGAGCCCATGTATTCATTGCCAAACCGGTTGACTTCAAGGAGCTCGTTCAGTCGATAGCAGCACTTCTTGATTCCATAGCCAATGACAGTCAGACCCGGGAGGTCGCTGAAACGGAGCCTCAGGAAGAGCCATGGCTGATGCTTCGCAGTGACTGGGATCTGGTCTCACCCTCCGGATCGCATACGCATCTGACAGCAAAAGAGCGGGACCTGATTATTCTGTTCTCCGCACACTGCAATGAAATGATATCGAGAGAAAAAATTCTGAAGGCGCTTGGCTACACCAACAACGAATATGGCCACCGCTCACTGGAGTCCATACTGTACCGCCTGCGCAAAAAAACCTCGGATACGGGCACAAACCCAATCAAAACCTTTCATGGCAACGGGTACGGGTTCATGGCACCGCTGGTGGTTATTTGAGCAATCGGCAATGGAGGGGACCGGCAGGTCTCACATCTTCTTCCCCTCTCCCTTCGCCAATTCACCGATAAGGGAAAGAATCACGAAATGCTGGCGGTGGAGCTCCGCCTTGTAATCGAGGGTCCTGATGGCGGTATCGATCACCTGCTGCTGGGCCGCAACCAGGTCATTGAGGGGCCTGCGGCCTGCGAGGAACTGCTCCTCATAGGCTCGTTGTGTTTCCCGCTTGTGGTCGAGCTGGGCCTGCAGCGCCTTGTACTGCGGGATCAGCGCCTCACGGTTGGCATACGCACGCCTCAGAGCAAGTTCGACTGCACGCTGGGTGTTGTCGTACTCGGAACGGGCCCGCTCCATCTGGCTGCGGGTGCGGGCCTTGGTTGAGCTTTTCAGACCGCCGTCGAGGATATTGTGGCTCAGCTTCAGCCCCACGAACGAATCGTAATAATCACTCTCGTTGCGCGTGACGTCGTAGACTGTGAGGTTGGCCTCCACCTCAAGGCGGGGGTAGAGGGCGCCCCAGGCCGCCTTGTAGTCCGCGGCAGCCGCATCAACCAGAGCCTTCGAGCTCAAAAGGTCGGGGTTCTTTCGCAGAGCCGCATCCATCCCGCCCGACATGCTCATCGGGATGGGAGCGAAGACGTCAGGAAACGCGAGGACGACCGGCGTGCCACCGAACACCTCCTCATAGCGGGCACCAGCCTCTGCCCGCCGTCCTTCAAGCAGGACCACCTCGTTGCGAGCCTCGAAGACCCGGCTGTTCATCTGAAGCATTTCGCTCGGCGCGTCCCGCCCTGCATCAACTCTCGCGCGGATCATGTCGCGCAGCCGGCGCACCTCGGACAGGTTCTCCCTGGCGAACTCAAGCTGCTCCTGGAGCTTTGCAAGCTCGATCATCGTAGCCACCGCGCGGAGCGCAACCCCCTCCTCAGTCGACACCCGCCGCTCACGTGCCGCCAGAGAGCGGGCCATAGCGGCTTTTCCCCGCGACGAGGTCGCACCCCCGTCGAAAACCAGCTGACGCACTGTCAGGTTCGGGTTCAGGCGGATTTCGTCATCAACCGGAAGGTCTGAGACCGTCGCGTAGGGTTTGCCGTCACGGATCGATCGGCGCAGGTCGGTGTTCAGACCGAGCGACACCTGGGGATAGAGCTGAGCCTTTGCTTCCCCGATTGAAGAGATGCTCTCCTGCTCGGCATACTCCGCAGCACGCACCGAAGGGTGCCTGGCGACAGCCTCACCCACATGCCGGGACCACTCTTCAAGCTGCAGGCGCGCCACCTCGTTGCGGATGACGGGCATGCTTGAATCGAACACCGGAAGGGCGCCGTCCTCTGACTCGACAAGGGCCCAGGGGGCAAGGTCATGCGGCGGGGGCATCCCGGGCCTCGCGGGAGCCGGCTCGGGAGACGGAGCTTCGGGGCCGGGCTCCTCCGCAAGTGATTCGTCCTTGACGAGGATCTCCCGGGAAGGCGCTTCCTGCAATGCAGACGGAGGCTCCTGCACCACGCCGATCCGGAGTTCCTCCGGCAGCGCCACCGATTCTACCGACGGCTGGGGTTTCGGGGGTTCACCGTCCACCCTCGTTTCACTTTCGGCATCAGGAATCGCAACCCCGGCGACCGGTTCGGGGAGAGGCGCGCCAACAGGCCCGGGCATCGCTTCAGGGAGTGGCTCGCCCTCTTCCAGAACGACAGCCTCCGGTTCGGCTGCGACAGGCTCCGGAAGAAGAGGGGCAGGGAGAGGAGCAGCCGCCGGGGCACGCTCTGGGGAAGCAGCAGAAGCAGCTGAGGGTCCAGGGTCTGCCGGGACCGGCTCATCCGGCAGAGGAGCCGCTGCCAGAGCGGGCGCTGTCGCTGTGGCGACAGCATCAGGAACAGTTTTCTTTGCGCCTCCGTCCACGGAGGGCGCATCAGCCGAAGGCAACGGGACCGCCAGAACGGCGGCAGGCAGAGACTCAACCACAGCTGGTTCCAGCGCTGCAGGAGCCGCGGGAGCGGGCACGATCGGGGGCGGAGCCGGCAGAGAAGGCTGCATTGCAGCAACCCTCTTCGCAACAGGGGGCAACGGCTCAGCCTCAACGACTGCAGGTGTCGAAGGAGGCGAATCGAGCAGGAAGCTCCTGTGCAGAGACTCTTTCCTGACTGCCACATCGGACTTGGGAAGTGCCTGTACGACAGGTTCTTTCGTCGGCTGATTCACGACAACCGGCTTCAAGGGCTTAGCGTCAGGAAGTACACTGCCGGGCACCTCGACGACACTCTCTGCGGGAGCAGGAACAGGGGGCGCAGCGGAAGGGATCATGGCAGGCGGGAAAGCAGGGACGGGGTCCCGGGGCACGGGCTCAATAAGGAAACTCCCCCGCGCGGTTCTTCCAGAGCTCACGATGGGCTGTTCTGAAGGCGTGGAGACGGCAGCAGCGGTGGTGCCCGATACGGGCGATGCTGCGATGTCCGCCAGCTTCGGGGGAGCGGTGACGGGTGCCGGCTCAAATCGGGGGTCAAGACGTGGGGCCTCCGCCGCTTGCGATGGAGAAGGAGACCCAAGAAGAAAACTTCCGCTGCCCTTCTCAGTACGAGTGCCGGGTTGCAGTACCGGTACAGCCTCTTCAACAGGCTTCCGGGGAGGAGCGGGAAAAAGGGTTGTGGCCGTGACCGGCCTGATGGCAACCGGCTGCAGTGACGGGCTCTGTGTCGGTCCCGGTATCGGCCTCGATTTTACCCTCAAGCCGGCAGGCACCGGAGAGGGTGCAGCCGGACCGGAGCCGAGCAGGAAACTCCCCCGGTGGGGTTCACTCATGGCAGAACTTGAGCCGGGCGGTGGAGCGGACTGTACGGAAGCATTGAGAAACCCCGATCCCCGGCCATCAGGGTTCGATGCTGAAGGTAAGGGCTGTGGCTGCAAAGGTTCTCGGGAGGGCTGTTCAGGTCCGCCGAGCTTCGTCAGGAATGAAGGGGCAAAAAACAGGGACGAAGAGTGAGGAAAAGGAGATGGCCGCAAGGGCTCTTCCGCAGACACGGTACCCGGAACGCCCTTGAAGATGGCGAAAAAGAGAAGGAGGCTTGTGCCGGATTTTCTGAGGACTCTCTTCACTAGGGGGAGATCGGTGTCTTGCAGCGTTCAGTCGTGTCGATATGATGCGGCAGGGCCGCAGCTGCAGCCCTGATGTCGGGTTCACCTGTTCAACGCTGCTGCCGGGTGATTTCCAGCGCCTTGTTCCAGGCCGCCTGGGCGCCCTCGAAGTCGCCGGCGGCGTAGAGTTTGTTGCCCTGCTCCATCGCCGCTTTTGCAGCCTGCTCGACCTGTGACTTACGGACTTCTTCAACCTTCCGGCCGGGGATCTTGTGATCAAGGTACTGGCGGGCACCCCAGTGAGTCGCGTCAAGCGCGATGACCTCCCTGAACTTGCCGCCGGCATCCTCCAGACGACCGACGTCGTAGAGGGCAACACCGTCAGCATACAGCCCGGCAATCCTTGCCTGGAAGGCCTCGGCATCCTGGCGTTTGCGCTCTTCGGCAATGCGGACCTTGGCGGTGATCTTCGCCTTCAGGGCGACATCCTGGGTGAGCGCCATCGCATTCTGCCATGCCGCTCCGGCACCTGCCGCGTCACCGGCGGCATAGAGCCTGTTGGCCTCCAGATACACGGCCTCGGCCTTCTTTTCCACGGCGTCCCGGGCTGCGACCAGATCCCTGCGGCGGGGAATCATGACATCCATGTACTCCATAGCCTTGGCGTTCGTGGGGTCGAGGGTGAGCACTTCGCGGAACTTGGCCTCGGCATCCTCGAGCCGGTTGTCATCAAACAGGGCAGAACCCTCACTGTTGAGCCCGTCCACTTTCGAGTACAGCACGGCGATTTCAGTATCGAGCCTGCTGATGCGGGCAGCCATGCCCATTTTGGTCGCAGGGATCTCGGTGGTGTTGATCGCCTCCACCCAGGCAGCCCTCGTGCCAAGCAGGTCGCCGGAGCGGTAGAGTTTATTGCCACGCTCGAACGCCTCACCGGCCTTCTCTTCAGCCAGGGCTATGCGCTGCAGCCCCGCCCTGCGAACGGGAACGAGGGATCCCAGATACTCTCTTGCCTTGAGGTTCGAGGGGTCAAGCTTGAGCACCTCGCGGAACTTCGCTTCCGACTCGTCGAGCCGATCGGCCTTGAAAAGCGTCTCACCCTCGCCGTTAAGCAGGTTGATGCGCGACTGGACGGCCGCCTTCAGCTCCGTTGCCGCCGAGAGCGACAGATCTGTGAGCCACTCGGCTTTAGCTCCCTCTGCCGGCAGCACCGCAGCGCGCTCTTTCTGCAGTGCGGCCAGTTCCCTCCGCTCTTTGTCGAGCGCCTCACCCTCTGCGGTGCTATACTCCTGCCTGCGCCGGCTCTGCTCTTCGAGGTATGAGCGCATCTCGGGGCTCTGGGTTATTTCCAGCGCCTCTTTCAGTGCTTTTTTCGACCCATCCAGGTCTCCGGACTCGGCAAGCCGGACACCGCGGCCGAACGCCCTGCGGGCCTCGGCGTCAAGGGCAGCCTTGCGCTCGGCCTTCCTGCGCTCCTCAATAAGCGACTCGACCTTCCTGATGTTCTCCTCGGCCATCCTGCCGAGATCAGTCAGTGACACGGCAGGGGCCCCTCCGGTATTGACAGACTCTTCAGCCCGGGCTTGCAGGGATGCAGGAAGGGTAAGGATGCAGGCGCCCAAGAAGGCCCTGGCGATGATCGATTTCATTTCTGCAGCTCCAGCTTTGGTTCCATGATACATGCGTTCGACATCCGTTCATTATGGCAATCCTTCGGATCCCATTCAATGTTGCCCGAAAGGGGCAACTGCATCAAAGCACCGGAAGAAATTGAATGCGGGGGTGCTAGGGGACACGGGGACACCGCATAAAAAAAGAAAATATGGCATTGCTCTGCAACACACAAGCTACGCCATGACATACTTATAGTTTAATAATATACGCTAATTCATTTCCAATCGTGAATTCCTTCGGTGATTTCAAAAAAGCCTCACGAACCGGCAGCTCCATTGCTATACCGAGCACCCGCCGTCCTCTCTTTACCGCTGCTCCTGCACAATATCCAGAGCCTGTCTCCAGGCTGCCTTCGCACCCTCGTAGTCACCGGCTTCGTAGAGCTTGTTCCCCCGATCGTACGTAGCTCTTGCCAAGACTTCAGCTTCAGCTTTCCGCTGCAGTTCAGCTCTCCGGGCGGGAATCCGCGTGGCGAGGTATTCCTTGGCATCGGCGTTGAAGGCATCAAGGGAAAGCAGTTCCCTGAACTTCACTTCGGACGCATTGAGGCTGTCGCTCCCGAAAAGCGATAAAGACTCACTATGCAACGCCTGTATACGAGCAGTTTTCGTTCTGGCATTCTGGAGGCTGGTACTGATTTCGGCTGTCAGCTTGGCATCCTCGGCTATCCTTAAAGCTCCTTCCCAAGCCCCGATGGCCCCCGCAAGGTCGCCGGCCGAGTATTTGCCTGCACCTTCGTCATATGCTGCCCGGACCTGCTTCTCTACGGCCTCCCTACGCTCAAGTTCGGCTTTTCGGGCGGGAATCGAGTTGTTGAGGTAACCAGTCGCCGGACAATGTCAACGAAGATGACGCATTTTTTTGAAAAAAAACATTCACTTTTCAGCCGGGTTCAGCACCACTTCCC
>NZ_LVWG01000038.1 GCF_001622165.1 Pelodictyon luteolum | reverse complement strand
GGGAAGTGGTGCTGAACCCGGCTGAAAAGTGAATGTTTTTTTTCAAAAAAATGCGTCATCTTCGTTGACATTGTCCGGTTCCGGCTCCATTGGCTTCGGGATGAAGCGGAAGATCACTCCTGAATTGATCGAGTCGATGATCATACCGATATCCTCGGTGCCACTGATGATGATGCGCACGATCAACGGGTGCCGCTCTTGGAGAGCGTCAAGCAGTTCTTTGCCGGACATGCCCGGCATACGGAGGTCGGTGACAACAACGGCGATATTGATTGTATCGCATGTCTCTAAGGCCTGCTCTGCACTTTTTGCGAAATGGGTTGTATAGGGCTCAAGCCGCAGATATCGCTTCAGGGCAAAAAGAGTATCCTGCTCGTCATCGACTATCAGGATATTGGCATCAGTATTCATGTCCATGAGGGGCGTGGTCTGGCTAAATACGGCGGTTAGTAATAAGCTGATTCATAGCGCTCCGCGCGTTTTTGCCTCATCAATATACGATAATAATGGAACCATTTAAGCCAGGGCATTCTTTCGTACTTTCTTGGCAATGAGAAAGTTTCCTGCCATATTTTAATTCAAATTTTTTGAGCACCCCGGATGTGCGCAAATCAGATCAAACGATAGATCTCTGTAATCCCCACCCCCTTATGAGACACGCACTTGTACAGTCAGCTGAGCTCCTGTTGCAGAATATCGCAGAATTACACTCCCAGCTTGCTATGGCAGGCCTCAGCTCTGATGCGATTCAGCCTCTTATGGAGTCGTTGGCGCGGGTTGAAACGCAGTCAGCCGCGATCTGCCGCCCGTTTATGGATGAACGAAAGACAGCTGAATATTTTCGTACACTTGAAAAATCGGTATTGCATGAAACCCTAAGTGACTGGCTCTGGCAGGTTGATGTGCAGGGTAACTATATCAGTGTTGGCTCTAAGGTCAAAGAGTCTCTGGGATATGAGTCGGAGGAACTGCTCGGAAAGCCACCCTTTGCATTCATGCCTCCAGAAGAGGCAGTACGCGTCAGCGGGATTTTTGGATCGCTTGTCGAGAGCCGGCAGCCGATTCATGCCATTGAAAACATCAATATCCACAAGGACGGCCGGCTGATAACCCTGCTTACCACCGGAGTTCCGATCTATGACGACAACGGGGCCTTTGCCGGGTACTCAGGACTGGATCGCGATATCACAGAAGAGCGGATGATGGCCCGCGACCTTGAACGACTAGATAATGAAAACCGGGAACTGTCCAGCCGCATGAAGGCTGCCGTTGACAGTGCAGGGATAGGAATCTGGGAATATGACATCGCTGGCAGTTTGCTCGTATGGGACGACTGGATGTACCGGCTTTACGGCATTGAGCCTGATCGATTTTCCGGGGCATATGAGGCTTGGGTGAATGGTTTGCACCCTGATGATATGGAACGTGCTGCCCGAGAAGCCGATGAGGCGATGACCGGCGGAAAGCCTTTTGACACTGAGTTCCGGGTCGTCCATCCATCAGGAGATGTCCATCATATCAAAGCCAGCGCGGTTGTCCTGTATGATGAAGCAGGAACGCCGCTGAAGATGATCGGCACCAACTATGACATCACGAAGCGCAGGCACCTTGAAGATGAACTGGCCGCAAAAGCGGCGCAGCTTCATGCTCTGTATGAGGGCATTCCCGACGCCATCGTGGTTGCTGATGTGGAAACGAAGAGAATCGTGCATTGTAACCATGCGGCAGAGGAGATGACGGGTGTCGGTGTTGCTGACCTCAAGCTTCGTACGATTCATTCCCTTCATCCTGCCGATGTGCTTGATGAGACGCTGCAGGGATTTGAGCGGCAGTCGAGAGGAGTGCAGCGGGTGGTCGAGTCGGAGGTCATTACCGCAGCGGGAAGCCGCATCCCTGTCAGCATTACAGCATCAGGAGTTCTCTTCGGTGACAGACCCTGTCTGATGGGGGTATTCCGTGATATCACTGAAAGTAAGGAGGCTGAGCAGGCAATCCGCCTCGCAAACCAGCAGCTGCAGGCCAGTGAGCAGCAGTTGATGGCGGCAAACCAGCAGCTGCAGGCCAGTGAGCAGCAGTTGATGGCGGCAAACCAGCAGCTGCAGGCCAGTGAACAGCAGTTGATGGCGGCAAACCAGCAGCTGCAGGCCAGTGAACAGCAATTGATGGCAACCAACCAGCAGCTGATGGCAAAGCATGGTGTTCAGGGCCTGCTAGCCAATATCTCAGCGTATCTCATGACCCCGGTTGGTGAAGTGCTGGATGAGAGTATTGAGCATGTTCTGGGACTTGTCGGATCATTTACCAAGGCTGATCGTTGCTATATCTTCCAGTTCACGGATGACGGGATGATGGTCAGCAATACTTACGAGTGGTGTGCGGCAGGTGTGGCGGCGAAGAAACACGGGTTGCAGCAGCTTGCTGTTGACGAGTTTCCGTGGTGGATGGAGCGCATCAAAAGGCATGAACCGATTTTTATCCCGAATGTTTCGGCTCTTCCCGTGGAGGCGAAGCTGGAAAAGGAATACCTTGAGCACCAAGACATCCGCTCTCTCGTTGCCGTGCCGGTTTCGACCGCCGGTTTCTCAGGAGGATTTCTGGGGCTGGACCGGGTCAATAGTTCAGTTCTAAACATTCATGAAGATCATATACCCCTCCTGCAACTAGCAAGTGATATTATTTTCGGATCCCTGAACCGTGAAAAGTCAGCGCAGCAGATTCGGGAACGGGAAGCAAAGTACCGTGCGATTTTCGAGAGCATTCAGGATGTCTATGCTGAAGTAAATCTTGCCACGGGTACGATTGAGGAGATCAGCCCCTCCATCAGTTCTTTCGGCTATACAAGAGACGAAATCCTGCACCGCCAGTCGCTCGATTATTATGTTAATCCGGAAGAAAGGGACTGCTTGATCAGCGCATTGGTCGATAGGGGCAGCCTCAGGGACTTCGAGGCCCATTTCCTCACGAAGAGCGGTGAGTCGATTACCGTATCACTGGCAATCAGCCTCATCAAGGGTGTACCTGACGGCTTGATGAAAATAGTCGGCACCATGCGCGATATCAGTGAACGGAAAAAACATGAATGTCAGATCCAGGAAAACATCCGCCTCAAAAACGATTTTATTTCCAGCGTCTCTCATGAGCTCAGGACTCCGCTGTTTTCCATCCTTGGCTTTTCCAGCACATTGCTCAAAGAAAGCGGCTCGCTGGACCCTGCAACCCGTCTTGAGTTCACCTCAATCATCCATGACGAGAGCGTCCGGCTTTCAAGTCTTATCGAGGATATTCTCACCATTTCGCGCATTGACAGCGGCAAGGCGAAGTACAGCCGTCAAATCTTTGACCCCGTAAAGCCTGTTTCGGCCGTTGTTGCCATCCTGAGACGGCAGGCTGAGGAGAAAGGGATTGAGCTTGTTGAAGAGAAACCGGACAGGGAACACCGTGTCGTTTTTGACCAGGACTCCTTCAAGCAGGTCATGATGAATCTTCTTGGCAACGCGTTGAAGTTCACTCCGAAGGGTGGTCGGGTGAAGGTCAGTATCTCGGGGGCGGAAGAGATGGTTTCTATTACGGTTGATGATACGGGCATTGGTATAGCCGCATCGGATCACGAAAAGATCTTCGATCGATTCTACCGGAGCGTTCCTAGTGCTTTGCAAATCGAGGGCACCGGACTCGGTCTGGCCATTGTCAAGGATATTTTCGAAATGCAGGGGGGGAGCATCGGAGTGCAGAGCGAACTGGACCGGGGGAGTCAGTTTACCGTATTGCTGAAGAGAGCGGAAGACGCGGCTGACGAGGACGTCGTCCAGTCTCCGGTTACTGAATGAAGATATGCACAGGCCATCACATTTTCTGTGATTGAGCTGCTGAACATCTTGGATGGTTGTGCTGACGTACTCCTCATATCTCAGATCAAAATGCGGCTATGTTATATGTTGATACGGATTTTATCAATATGAACTTATTGACCCGCCTTTCTCTGACGCAAAGACACATAATCCGGGGGTATGCTGCTTGTCCGGTTCTTGTCATGATGCAGTTGCATGCGGATTAAAAATAAAGCCCCGGTGCTGGTATCCCGGGGCTTTTTCTGTCGTAAGGCTGGAGAACGGACTCTTATTCCGGCTTAAGGTGCGGGAAGAAAATGACATCGCGTATTGATTCCTCTCCGGTGATGAGCATGACGAGGCGGTCGATGCCGATGCCGAGGCCTGCCGTGGGAGGCATGCCGTATTCAAGGGCACGGAGGAAGTCTTCGTCGACCACCATGGCTTCATCGTCACCGCGCTGGCGGAGGCTCGCCTGCTCTTCAAGCCGCTGGCGCTGGATCACGGGATCGTTGAGTTCCGAGAAGGAGTTGCATATCTCCTTGCCGCCGGCGATGAGTTCGAAGCGCTCGACAAGTCCCGGTTTGGAGCGGTGGGGCTTGGCAAGGGGAGACATCTCGGTCGGGTAGTCGGTGATGAAGGTCGGCTGGATGAGCTTCGGCTCTACGAATTCGCCGAAGATTTCATCGATGATTTTTCCGGATCCTATTTTCGGATCGAGTTCCAGTCCGAGGTCCTTGGCCAGGTTGCGGAGTTCCGTTTCGGTTTTACCTTCAATCTCGGCACCGGTGTACTCCCGAATGGAATCAGCGATGGTGAGGCGGCGGAAGGGTGCTTCAAGGCTTATCTCATGGCCGAGGAACGTTGTCATTGCCGTTCCGTTTACGGCAATGGCGGTCTGTTGGAAGAGTTCCTCGACGAGCCGCATCATCCAGTCGTAATCTTTGTAGGCGACATAGAGTTCGACCTGGGTGAATTCCGGGTTGTGGAAGCGGTCGATGCCTTCGTTGCGGAAGTCCTTTGCAAACTCGAATACGCCGTCGAAGCCGCCGACAATGAGGCGTTTGAGGTAGAGCTCGTTGGCAATGCGCAGATAGAGCTGCATGTCAAGCGCATTGTGGTGGGTAGTGAACGGGCGTGCCGCCGCTCCTCCGTAAATGGGCTGGAGGATGGGGGTTTCAACCTCGAGCCACCCTTGGGACGTGAAGAAGCTGCGGATGTGTGATACGATGGCGCTTCTCTTGATGAAGGTGTTGCGGACTTCGGGGTTGACGATGAGGTCAACGTAGCGCTGGCGGTAGCGCAGTTCGCGGTCGGCGAATGCGTCGAACACCACTTTTTCTCCTTCAACCTCTTTTTCCTTGGCGACGGGAATGGGACGCAGCGATTTGCAGAGCAGTTCGAAGGACTCGGCATGCACCGAAATTTCACCGGTTCTGGTACGGAACGTGTAGCCGTTGACTCCGACGATGTCACCTATGTCGAGCAGCTTGAATGTGGCGTAGGCATCGTCTCCGACTTCGTCCTTTTTCAGGTAGATCTGCATGCGGCCATCGCTGTCCTGAATATGGAAGAAGGAGGCTTTGCCCATCCTGCGGATGGCCATGATGCGACCGGCAACCGATACTTTTTCCTCAGCGTCTTCCTTGAAGTGCTCGATGATCTGCCTGGAATGGCCGGTTACCTCAAAGCTGCAGGGATAGGGGTTGATGCCTGATTCCTGAAGGTGGCGCCGCTCGTCGAAACGGCGCTGCATCTGGTCATTCAGGGAAAGCTGTTCGTTGTCCTGGTGCATGGGGCGTGGGATTACTGTGTGTTTCGTGTTTTGAGCCAGACGTGGGGGATCGTACTGATTTTCTGGGTGAACGACCGGTATGCCCTTTTGGTGAAGACGTCGTAGCCGTTTTCCTCAATTGCGTTAAGGATGTTGCCGTAATTGACGCTGCTGACGGCAACGGCGAAACGGCTTCTTTTTTCAAGCATCGGGATCCCTTCGTCGGCGGAAAGGTAATAGTTGCGAGCCCGTTCGATCTGGAACTGCATGAGCTTCTTGAATCGTTCGTTCATGGTTTTCTGCATGAACTCCTCCCTGCTGTACCCGAACCGCTCGAGGTCTTCAAGGGGGATGTAGATCCTGCCGCGGTCAATATCCTCCCCGACATCGCGGAGGATGTTGGTAAGCTGCATGGCAATGCCAAGGTCGATGGCGTGCTGGAGCGCCCGGCGGTCACTGTATCCGAAGATTTCGGAGGTCATGAGCCCGACCACCGATGCAACCTTGTAGCAGTATACATAGAGTTCGTCGAAGGTCTGGAAGGGATTGAATTCGATGTCCATGGCGACCCCCTCGATGAGTTCGAGCGGGAGTTCTATGGGGATGTTGCAGCGCAGAAGGGTATCGTGCCACGCCATCATGATCGGGTCGCCGCCGTGCTTTCCCTGATAACAGTTCTGCAGCTTTTCCATCCACTCCTCAAGCATCCGGTTGATGTCGGTTCGGGTGATATGGCCCGCCTCAAGCTGGTCCTGGGCATTGTCGACAAGGTCGTCGACCGTGCGCAGGAGAGCGTAGATGGCGAAAATCGGCTTCTGCTGGGGTTTGGGGAGGAAGAGGGTCGCCAGATAGAATGTCTTTGCGTGATGCCTTGCAATCTCCCGGCAGTACCGGTATGCGGAGTCT
>NZ_LVWG01000037.1 GCF_001622165.1 Pelodictyon luteolum | reverse complement strand
CCAGCATGCTCAAGGGTGTGGCGAATCATGGAATAGTTCTCTATGAAGCCTGCGCCTTCAGCTTCTCCATGAGCAACGAGTATGACGGCGACACGCATGAGGGTGCATTCGGATTTTGCATAACAGGGTGTTTAATGGAGGAATATACCAATTCCGACAACAGCCGTCAGCGTACTGCTGAGAGGCAGCCTGTTGGGGTGGATGCGATTATTCCTCCCCCAGTCGGGATTCAGAAGGACAAGCCATGAAGGGTTATGATAAAAGTAGCGTCTTATACTGAAATACAAACCATTTCCGCCGATTATGCACCCTCATCGTCTCAAGCGTGATATATATCGCCCCGCACTCCTGATTGCCACGTTCAGCATCATGCAGCTTGCTCTCCATCTGCTGGCGCTTGTTGACTCTCTTGATCTGCGCTTGCTTATGCCGCATATGGTTGCATGGACTCATGATCTCCTGCTCCTATCGCTTACAGTCATATGCTATAGAGTTGCAATATCCCGACTTCCGTCCAGCCTGCAGTCACGAACGGAACTCGTGATATTGCCGATCGTCGCCATTGTTTTTTTACCGCTATCGCTCTACCCCCAGATGCTTCGCGAATACCTTTCCTTTCCTGTAAACATTTTCTCAGCGACACCTGCATCGATGTCTGCGCTGCTGACCAATTACCTCGGCCTGTCCCGGATCGTTCCGCTGTTAGCTGCATCAGCAGCCTTACTTATGGCAATGCTGATGCCTCCGATACCCACCATCTGGTATGAGCGGTTAAAACGACCTCTATCGGTCCTCTGGGCCGTCGGAATTGTAACAGGACTGCTGACAATACCCCGCTCACCTCATCCAGTCGTAAACAGCCTGAAAGAAGAACTTTCGACCGCATTCTCACATGAAAGGCGCGAAGTGCCTGCACTGCATCCCCCGACAAAAAGGCAGGATGCCGCCATTCTGGCCAACAGCAGCGCGAAATCGATGAAGGGAACGCTGAGGATCGACCACGTCTACCTGATTGTTCTGGAAGGGGTAAGTGCTGATCAGTTCGAGAAAACCTTTTCAGCAAAGGGATCTGTTTTTTTTAACCGCATTGTGAAGCATGCCAGATATTTTGACCGCTATTACACAACAAATCTTGACTCCTATACCAGCCTGATCGCAATGCTCACCTCCGAGCAGGTTCCGTATCGCTCCTATACCGATACCAGCATATACGAAAACGTCAATAGCGCACCTAATCTGGTGCGAAGTTTTAACGCTGCAGGATTCCATACCCAGTTCATCAGCACCTATGACGATCAGCCATTCATTCCAGTGCGCAAAGAATGGTCGAGCATCATGCACCGGAAAGATCTTCCCATCGGGAAAACATGGGTATCAGTAGAGTCAAGCCGTATGGAATCAGCAACTGAAGACCGTGCAGCGCTGTCAACTATTGCGGCGCTCCCTCGGCAGCACCAAAGAACGTTCACACTCCACGAACTGGCTTACGGCCATACCACGGAATGGCGTGCAAAGACGGGAATTCCCCAGCTCGCATATTATGACACATACCTGAATGAACTGCTGGATCTCCTCATGGGAGAGCGTACGTGGAAGAAAAGCCTTCTGGTGATAGTCTCGGATCATGGAGACCGGGCTGGAGCGGAAAACACCCGAAACTACCGGGTACCTCTTTTGATCGTAGGACCCGGAGTTGAAGCTGGTAGGGACCATGCGCTCCGCTCACATCTGGACCTGCAGCATATCATTGCATCCATGCTATCAACAAGTAAAATGCCGAAACCACGAGAGGACGCGATTCTGGTCGGATCGACCGAGCGCTGGATCTATGGATTGATAAACGCTGACGGCAATCATATCATGATCGATGACCACACAGGCAAAGTGGTGGCATCGCGTGGAGGAATCAACCCACTGACTCTACATGATAGATTCCAGAAAATCATCAATGATTTCAGTAGCCGTTTCGACTCCTAGCAGCGGTAAGCAGGGGATAACAGTCCGCCCATCCAATCACGCCGTATATACATAGCACCGAGGAGCGAGAGAAAACGGGAATGGAAGAGAGAGTGAGTTGGGGGTGGGAAGTGGGATATAAAACAGAAAAGCCCTACCGGTAAAGGCAGGGCTTTTCATGAAAAA
>NZ_LVWG01000036.1 GCF_001622165.1 Pelodictyon luteolum | reverse complement strand
GCCTTACGGCATGCGAGTAACCCATAGTTCGCCTCCTTGTTGGACGCGACATCTATGTTAACACATAGGGGTCGCCATACTGTTTGACGCGTCAAGAACGAGCAGTTCCTTGAACTTCGCCGCCGATACATCGAGACTGTCGGCCTTGAAAAGCGACTCACCCTCCGATACAAGTATGGCGATACGAGCCTCTCGTTCTGCGTTCTTGCGCTGCCGCATGAGCTCTGCGCGATGGGCTGGAAGCCTTACCTCAAGGTAGTCCATGGCAGCAAGGTTCATGGGGTCGATAGCAAGCGCCTCTTGGTACTTCGATGCTGACCGGTCGAGACTGCCCAACTTGAAAAGGACAGCACCCTCATCGCAAAGCCCCTGCGCTATGGCAATCTTGTCCTTCGCCTCAGCGATGCCTGCGTTGATTGCTGCGGCCAGCCCTGCTTCTTCAACGATGTCAAGTGCTTCATTCCATGCGTCAAGGGCTCCCTTGAGGTCACCGGTTGCGGCAATCCTGCTGCCGTTCTCATAGGCAGCCCGTGCCTGCTTCGCAACGACAGCACGACGTTCCAGCTCAGCTTTGCGGGCGGGAATGGTATCATTCAGGTAACCTGTCGCCATGAGGTTCGATGCATCAAGAGCAACCAGTTCCTTGAACTTCGCCTCCGATGCCTGAAGGCTGTCCGTCCTGTAGAGCGCCTCGCCCTCCGATGCCAGGGCGACGATGCGGGTCTGGAGTTCTGTCGCCCTATGCTGCTGAGCTGCAGTCACCTGAGCGACCTTCTCCATCATAGCGCCTTTGCTCTCGGGTTTTTCGGCGATCACTACGGCTTCCAGAAAAGCGGCTTTCGCCCCTTCAAGGTCTCCCGACTTAAGGAAACCCTCACCACGCAGGGCAACCTCCGCGACATTCTTTTCAACGAGGGCAAGCCGCTCCAATTCCTGCCTCCGCTTCGGGATGTTGACGTCGACATGCTGGTGTGAAGACCAGTTGGATGGATCAAGCGCCAGCGCATTGCGGAACTTAGCATCAGCTTCGTCGAGACGGTCGCTTTGGAAAAGGCTTTCACCATCACGGACGAGAGCCGCTAGCCGGGCTTCTGCCGCAGCTCGTTCAGCGGCGGCCCGCTCCTCGGCTTTGCGAAACTGCGCCGCAACGGCAGCCTTCAGTTCGGGGTCGCGGGTTGCAGCGTCAGCCTCCCGCCATGCCGTTCCGGCACCCTCCGCATCACCTTCGGCAAAGAACCTGTTGCCCTTTTCAAAAGCCGCTCTGGCCTCAGCTTCAGCCACTGCAAGCCGATGCAGCTCAACCTTTCTGGCAGGAACCTTCACCTCGAGGTAATCCATGGCAACCAGCTGCATCGGGTCGAGCGCAAGTGCTTCGCGAAACATCGCTTCGGCAGCCTGAATGTCACCGGACTGAAAGAGGGAAACCCCCTCAGCAGCGCAACTCGAAGCCCTTCCCCCCCTCTCTTCGGCACGCCCGATCTCACTGCTGATGACAGCGGAACGCTCAGTATCGGAGGTCATGCGCAGCGCCTCCCGCCACTTGGCGACCGAACCCTTCAGATCACCATCGGCAAAAAGAGACCGGCCTTTTTCCATGGCTGCCTTGGCATCTTCCTCACGGGCGGCCTGGAGACGAAGTTCATTGCGCATCGCAGGAATCACACTCTCTATGTAGCGGCGCGCTTCGGGGTTAGATGCCTCAAGGATGAGCGATTCACGGAAACGGGCCTGCGACTCGTCAAGAAGCCTGCGCTCGAAGAGCGCCGTGCCTTCGGCATTCAGGCTCTCAATGCGCAACTTCCGCTCCGCCCGCTGCGCAGCAGTCTTCACCTCAGCCTGTCGAACTTGTTCGATGATGCGACTCTTCGCCTCCGGATCGCGAACGATCGTCAGTGCACGCTTCCATTCGGCCTTCGCCCCGGCAAGGTCACCCGATTCGGCAAGGATGCCGGCACGATCGCAAGCTTTTCGCACCTCAGCAGCGCGCAGGGCCTTGCGCTCAGCCTCCCTGCGGGATTCTATCAGCTCATCTGCTTTGATTATGTTCTGTTCGGCCCGTTCGATCATCTCTCGCAGTGTCAAATCTGCGTCGCCATGAAGCTTGAGGGATGAATCTGCGCCTAAAGAGGGGGCTGACAACAAGGCAAAAATACAGCCTGCAAAGGCCGCATTGACAACGATGAATTTCATTTACTGAACACTTTCAATTGATTCCATGATATATTTCCTCTGAGGATACCTGTGGCGCGTTGATGCGCCACGGAACTGACGGAGTGCCGACCAAAAAAGGCATGCCATCATCAGGGTGAGCAATCAGCACTAACGCTACAGCCGAACACCTAAGATGACCAATTACTGTATTTTGTTAAGTAAGTTAAACAATCGAAACAGGCCAGCCAAGCCATAAAAAAAAGGTGCATGGCACCGATTGTGCGCTGATTGGCATATATTTTCCCGAAGCATTCATCAAACGAAACCCGTTCCCGACATGCAGGTACGTCTCATTGCCCTCACTGCACCGCAAATCAACATAGAGGGCCAAAGCCTTACCGCCGAAGGCCTCATGGCTTACTGTGCGAGGGTATCGAGCCCGCACCAGGAGAGCGCCGACTATGAGAAGCTCCTTGCCTACTGCATCGCACACAAGCACTGGAGCATCTTCGAGATGGCGGACATGACGGTCGAGATCGTGACCTCGCGGGCGATCTCCCCTCAAATCCTCAGACACAGGAGCTTCACGTTTCAGGAATTTTCCATGAGGTATTCGAAGGCCCAGGCGATCGAGCGCTACACGCCGCGCCGGCAGGACAGCAAGAACCGCCAGAACTCCCTCGACGACCTGCCGCCGGAGACCGTGGCATGGTTCGACGAGGCTCAGGAAAGGGTGGCCACGGAGAGCATGGCGCTCTACGAGGCCGCGCTGGAGAAGGGAATAGCCAAGGAGTGCGCCCGTGCGATGCTGCCGCTCGCAACCCAGACGAAACTCTACATGAAAGGCTCGATCCGCAGCTGGATCCACTACCTTGAGGTGCGCACCGATCCGGCGACCCAGAAGGAGCACCGCGACATCGCCCTCGAAATCAGGAAGATCTTCGTCGAGCGCTTCCCCGTCACGGCCTCGGCGCTCGGCTGGAGCTGAGGGGCGCCAGCCCCTCGACCCACGCCAGCTGCTTCGGCAGGCAGACGCGATTGAGATCGTAGGTCTCGCGGGCGAAGCGCCGGGCGTTTTCACCGAGGCGCCGGCGGGCGTCCGGATTGTCGAGAAGGGCGCAGGCCTCTTCGGCAAGCCGGCCCGGGTCGAAAAAGTCCACGAGCCGACCCGTCTCGTCATGGCGGATCGCCTCGACGAGCGGCCCCGTGTCGCTGCCGAGGATGGCGCAGCCGCAGCTCATCGCCTCGAGCAGGCTCCATGAGAGCACGAAGGGGTAGGTGAGGTAGATATGGAGCGTTGAGAGCTGCAGGAGCCTGACGAAGTCCGCATAGGGCACCCTGCCGAGAAAATGGACCCGCTGCCAGTCCGCATCGCCGATCTTCGGGCGAACCTCATCGATAAAGATCCGCTTCCAGCTTTTCCCGTCGGGCGCCTTCGCCCCGTAGCTGACCCCGTCGCCGCCGACGATGAGCACCCGGGCGCCTGTCCGGCGCCTGAGGATCTCCGGCAGGGCACGCATGAAGGTATGGTAGCCCCGGTAAGGCTCGAGGTTGCGGTTGACGAAGGTTACGACCTCGTCCTTCTTTGTCAGCATAAGCCCGCTCCCGAGACGGAGCGTGACTCCAGGATCCGGCGCAAGCCGGGCGGTGTCGATGCCGTCATGGGCGACGGTGATCTTTTCGAGGAACGGCTCCGGGAAGGTGGCGGCCTGCCACTCTGTCGGACTGATGGCCCCGTCAGCCGTTTCGAAGTGCAGCATGTTGTTGAGGTTCCTCAGCCTGAGCCGGCAGGCGGCACCCTCGGGATCCGCCTGGGGGAACTCGGGATCGAAACCGACGTCGGCGCCGTGCGCCCGGTAGTAGAACTCGCAGTAGATGCCGAGCTTCGCCTCCGGCCACACCTCCTTGAGGAAGAGGCTCTCGCCCCAGCCATGGTGGGCGACGATGACGTCAGGAGTGTAGCCAGCCGCTTTGAGTTTCATGGCTCTGCGGAAGCAGGCCTCTCCCCGGATCGCCTTCACCTCGAAATCCTTCACCCAGGGATGCGCGTTCTCGGCCATCCCCCTCGTTATGGCGTAGTTCACCACCCTCACCCCCTGCCATTCGGCGGCGTCCGTTTTCCTCATGGTCAACGCCGTCACCGCGTGGCCGCGCCGGACGAGCTCAGGAGCGAGATGCTTGAACTGGGCAGGGAAGTTCTGATGGATGAAGAGGATGTTCATGACGCCGTTTCAAAGAGAGCACGAAGAGTATTATCACGCCGGACGGGAAGGCAATATAACACATCACATACCGGCCGTCACGCCCTGCCCGCCCATGGCATCGAGTGCAACGGAGTCCATGCGCCTGACTGGCGGGCAATCCGGCGCACCGTTGACTTTGCGGAGAACTCGAGGCCTATGGCGCCAAGCCTCAGGCCATGTATACCTCGGGCAGGTCGTCAAGGAATGAGGATATGCCCATCATCGAGACCTCTTCGAGCACCACATCCGTCGTGAATACCCCCTCGGGAGCGGTGTCTGCCGGGAGAGCGGAAGCGAGGGCATCGTCCGACTCGGCAGACGGGTCTCCGGTCGCGGCCGCAATGAGCGAGTCAAGGGACTGGGCGGAGGTGGAGATGATCTCCTCAAGCTGGTCGAGAGTCCAGTCGGAAGCGAAGTCGGCCTGTGCATCAAGCAGCAGTGCCGCGACACCGGAAACGTACGGCGTCGCCATCGACGTGCCGCTCATTATGGCGTAGGAGTCGTCCAGGTAGGTACTGTAGACGCTCACGCCCGGCGCCACGACATAATCGTACGGATCGACGCTTCCCGCATCGTTGCTGAAGTACGCAACCGATCCGTCGCTGTCGATCGCGCCCACGGCTATTCCGCCCTCCGTTTCCGCAAGAACCGCCGGGTAGGTCGGGCTCGAAAGGCCATCGTTTCCTGCGGCCATGCTGACGATGACGCCGCTGTCGAAGGCGTACTCGAGCGCAAGCACCAGATCGAGCGAGACTGCATCATACGCCCCAAGGGAAAGATTGATGACATCTGCGCCGTTGTCCACAGCATAGTATATGCCTGAGGAGACGTCAAGGAAGGTTCCGGTTCCTTCCGCATCGAGCACCTTCACCGCCATTATGGACGCATCGTAGGCCACCCCCGTCACACCGATGTCGTCATAGAGGCCGGCGATGATCCCCGAGACATGGGTCCCGTGGCCATTGTCATCGAAGGCGTATCCGTCGTCGTTGACGAAGTCGTAACCGAAAATGTCATCGACATACCCGTTGCCGTCGTCATCGATCCCGTTTCCCTCGATCTCAAGCGTATTGATCCAGATGTTGTCGTACAGGTCGCTGTGGAAGTAGTTGACGCCGGTATCGATGACAGCGACGACGATACCTTCTCCGGTATAGCCGGCCTGCCACGCATCGGGTGCATCGATCAGGTTCAGCCCCCAGTCCCATACGCCATAGCCGTCGCCGAAAAGGTCCGCATCGGCGAGAGCCGTTCCGGTGGCAAGCTCGATGGCGGCTGCAGCGTCGACCATACCGTATCCGGATACCGGATCCCACGACGGGGCATCGAAACCCGTCGTGAAGTCATAGGCATCGGTCCCCACGTAGCTGTTCCCGGCAAGATCGGTTACCGCACCATCCCCGATCGCGAGATAATAATGGGTGGCGGCATCGAGATCGAACGACGGATCGATCGTCAGGACATTCCCATCAAACGACACCTGGCTGCCGTCGGTGACGTCGAATCCGTATATCAGCTCACCGGCCGGCGAATCTGCATGCAGCTCGATCAGCCCGCTGCCGGCGCTTACCGCCTCGCTGAAGGTGATGGTGATGTTTGCGTCCGTCTCCACATCGAGGCTCCCGTCGGCGGGACTGAACGCCGTAACCGTCGGGGCGGTGGCATCCGCCAGGGAGATCGTGGTGAAGTCGTATGATGAGGTGCCGACATAGGCGTTGCCCGCCAAATCGGTGACTGCGCCGAACCCGATGGTGAGATAATAGTGGATATCGGCATCGAGATCGAACGACGGGTCGACCGTCAGGACATTTCCTGCGAACGACACCTGGCTGGTATCGGATACGTCAAAAGTATAGAGCAGTTCCCCTGTGGCCGAGCCGGCGTGAAGTTCTATCAGGCCACTGCCGGCCGCAACCGACTCGCTGAAGGTCACGACGACATCCGCATCGAGGGCTACATTCAGGCTGCCGTCCGACGGGCTGAACGCCAATACCTCGGGAGCGACCCTGTCGACCCTGCGGCCTGCGCCACCTGGAGTGAAATCCGTATCGATCGACCCGGGCCCGTGCCGGTCGTCATCACTGATTCTGGAGAGGGGTTCAAGCACATCATACAGGCTGTCATAGGCATGGCTTCCGAACCGCGAAAGCAGTTCAGCATCGTTCCCCAGGGACAAGGGGGACTGCTGTCCGGGAAAATGCTGTTCTCTGTGCTGCTGGAGGATACTGGCGGGGGTACTCTTTTTCATAACCGTACTGCTTGGGTTATCGGAAGCATCACGTATCGGCTTCCTTTCCTTGAAGATAACGATAGTGCGCGATGTTGTCGCAAAAAAACATCAGACCTTCAGCGGCTGCCAGTCGGCAGAAGCAAGCATCGCTGCCGGTACTGCATCTATCCCCTCGGCCATCGGCCACGATTCGCTTTCCGCATGACAGATGACGAAAAGACGGTCGAGCTCGAGCATCAGTACCTGGACATGAATGAATGGCAGCTCAAATGCATCGAGGAGGGACTTGAGGACGCAAGAGCCGGCAGGTACATCGACAGCGACACTCTTATCAAGAAACTGGAGCGGCGCATTGCAGATAGTGTGGACTGAAAGGGCGCTGCTGCGCCTTGCTGAAATGGAGGCCTACAGTCAAACAGGACAGCGAACGCGCCGCACTACAAACAGTACTCAAGCTGGTAACGAAGACCAAGGAGCAGCTGGCACACTACCCCGGCAGCGGAAAACCCGGTCGCATTTACGGAACACGAGAGCTCTATTTTTCAGACCTGCCCTACCTTATCGTCTACAGGGCAGATGCTGACAGGGTACTGGTTCTTGCGGTGTTCCATACCGCCCGGCACGCCCCCAATCCGTAAGACCAGTCGTCCATCATCCATCATCCGCTCCAAAACGGAAAAGCCCCGTTCGGCACACATGCTCCGAACGGGGCTAACTGGTTTATGGCCATTCCAGGGGAGCTCCTGTTCAGCCCTCCACGCGCATCATCGCAAGCGTCTTTGCGAGGCGCTGCTTGAGCTCCTTACGGTGGACGATCATATCCACGAACCCGTGTTCCTGCAGGAACTCGGCGCGCTGGAACCCTTCAGGAAGGTCGCGCTTGATGGTGTCGCGGATGACACGCGGACCGGCAAACCCGATAAGGGCCTTGGGCTCGCTGATGTTGAGGTCACCGAGCATGGCGAAGGATGCGCTTATGCCGCCCATGGTGGGGTCGGTCATGAGGGATATGAAGGGGAGCCTGTTCTCGCCGAGGCGGGTGAGGCGTGCGGCGGTCTTTGCCATCTGCATGAGGCTGAATGCGCCCTCCATCATGCGCGCACCTCCCGACTGAGAGATGACGATAAGCGGAGCGTTGAGCTCGATCGCCTTGTCGGCTGCGCGCGAAATCTTCTCGCCGACAACAGAACCCATCGAGCCGCCGATGAACCCGAAGTCCATGGCCGATATGACGAGGTCGGCGCCGGCACTTTTGCCGAAGGCGTTGCGGCAGGCTTCCGTCTTGCCGCTCTTCTCGATGGTATCGTGCACACGGTCAGGGTACCTCTTGGTATCAACGAAGGTGAGGGGGTCGGCTGCGCGCAGGCAGTCATCGAACTCGGAGAACTCTTCGTTGTCGAACAGGATGGAGAAGTAGCGGTAGGGGGAGATACGGAAATGATGGCCGCACTCGTTGCAGGTGTTGAGGTTCTCCTCAAGCTGGCGGCGGTGGAGCATGGCACCGCAGTCTTCACATTTAGACCAGAGCCCTTCGGGCACGTCGCGCCTGTCAGTGGTGCGTATGGAGGGTTTTACCCGTTTGAACCAGACCATCTTTACAATTAGGGCTAAAGGTTATACATTAGGATACAAGATATACTGTCGGCACGACAAACTCAAACGCGTCCTTCACGATCCCCTGGTCTGAAGCCGATGAACCCGGAGCGCACCACTTGCTGAACCTGAGACCCCTCCTCCTTTCCCTCGCTCTGGCGGCTGCTCTCTTCGCCTCCGGCGGCCCGGGACCATCCTGTGCCGAAGGACGGACCCTCACCGTGTGGCCCGACACCCTCAGTATGCCCTCCCGTCGCTACAGCCTCACACCGGCAATGCGCCCCTTCAGGAAAACCGTGGGCCTTGCACTGTCGGGCGGCGGCGCCAACGGCATATCGCAGATCGGCGTTCTGAAGGCACTTGAAGAGGAACAGGTACCCATCGACCATATCGCCGGAACCAGCATGGGCGCCGTAATCGGCGGCCTCTACAGCTGCGGCTATACCCCTTCGGAACTGCAGGCCATCGCCCACAGCCTGCCATGGCAGTCTATCGTCACCATCGGCAAGGACGATTACTCCCGCTCAAACGTCTTTCTCGAGCAGCAGCGGGTCCGCGACCGCTCCACCGTCGCCATCCGCTTCGACAAACTGAAACTTGTCATTCCGCGCTCGCTCAATTCAGCGCAGTCCCTGACAGAGACACTCGACCTCCTTGCAATCAACGCCCTCTACCCGGCCTCAGGCGAGTTCAATGAGCTTCCCGTCCAGTTCAGGGCAGTAACGACCGACCTCGTCACGGGCCGCCGCGTCACCCTTTCCTCCGGCTCGCTCTCAGAAGCCATGCGGGCAAGCAGCACCATACCGGTGCTCTTCTCCCCCATCCGCCGCGGTTCAGAGGAACTGGTGGACGGCGGGCTCGTGGCCAACCTGCCGGTCGACGAGCTCGACGCATTCAATGCAGGCTACAGAATCGCCGTCGACACCCATGGCAGCATGTACGCCACAGGCCGTGAGCTCGACCTGCCCTGGAAGGCTGCTGACCAGGCAATGACCATCCTTACCAAGCTGCAATACCCCGCACAGCTCGAACGGGCCGACATCGTCATTGCTCCCGATCTGGAAGGCCGTATGGCGACAGACTTCTCGGACATCGACGGGCTCGTCAAAGTCGGCTACCAGAAGGGAAAGGTACTGGCCGGCACCATCAAGCGCAGCATCGCTGATGGCGGCAGGAAAAGCGCCCCGTCCCCCATCAGGGGATGGCGTAAAGAGGTGCGGTTCCCGGAGGAGAGTCCGGAATACATCGAACACTACCGCATCGTATCGGGCATCGTGCGCAACGCCACAGACACAAGGGCTGCACTCCGTGAACTGCTTGAAACCGACCTCTTTACCAGAGTTTGGGCAGAACTAGACACCGGGAAGAAACGGGTAGCGTTTCACCTTGTGCCCCTGCCCGCCATCCGCCAGGTGCGCATCAGCGGCGGACCGACAGGCGTACTCTCTTTCGATGAGCAGGCCGCCTGCTTCTCACCGGTAATGGAAAGGGTCTATACCAACCGGGCGGGCACCCTGGCGCTCGAGAATCTTGTAAGGACATATCGGAAGAAGGGCTATATCCTCGTCAACCTCAAGCCCTCTTCGCTCTCCGGCGGTACTCTCTCAGTCGCCCTCACCTCCGGCAAAGCAGGCTCCATCGTCGTCTCGCAGGACCGCAACATCACGGGCCCGACCCCTGTGCTGCGTGAGATCAAGATCGACACATCGAGGGCCGTTGTGTATGGCAAAGCGAAGGAATCGGTCGAAAACCTTTATGAGACCGGAGTGTTCAGCCGGGTGTCGGTAGCAGCAGAACAGCCCGACCCGGACGATGAACACCTGCAGAGCGCGCTCCTCAAGTTCACGCTCGACGAGAAGCCGGCCACCGTGCTCCGAATAGGCCTGCGTTACGATGAAACCAGCAATGCGCAGTTCCTGCTCGACTACCGCAACGAAAACCTCTGGGGATCGACCAGTTCGCTCGGCGGCTGGCTGAAGACAGGAACGAAAAACAATGTCGTGAACCTTGAGTTCAACATGCCGCGCATTGCCGCCACAAACCTGACAATGTCGTCACGCGCATTCTATGACCAGCACCGGTTCAACCACTCCAGCATCACCTTCGACAAAGAGTTCCTCGCCGACCTGTCGGAGCAGACCGGCAGCTACAACATCGAACGATATGGCATATCGACGGCGTTCGGCACCCGCCTGAAGAAAAACGGGAAGCTTATTGTTGACGCAACACTGCAGAGCGTCCGTTCGGAAAACGAGACAGAAAACGGCTTGCCGCTCGAAACCGGAAAGGCAGCGCTCGTCACCCTCGGTACCCAGCTGACGATCGACTCACGCGACAGCCCGCTCATTCCGACAACAGGAAGCCTCAGCAACCTGCGCTATTCAGCCACCCCCGTGACCCTCGACAACGAGGAGCTGTTCTGGCAGATCTCCGGGAACCATGAAGAGAACATCCCCATTGCGCCGCGCACCACCCTGCAGCTTTCGGGTCTGTTCGGAGTGAGCAACGGCCATGTACCGCTTTCGGAACAGTTTTTCCTGGGTGGCCCCGGTACGGCCTACAGCCGGCGGTTCATCGGCCTGAAGGAGAGCGCACTGCCGGGCAACAACATAGCGGCCGCCGGCGTGCAGCTGCAGTACAGCCCCCCCGGAGACATCATCTTTCCAACCTCGCTCCGGTTGATCTACAACGCAGGCAATGTATGGGACCGCCGCGAAGATATCGCATTGGCACAGCTCATACACGGCATCGGCACGAGCCTTGTCTGGGCGACCCCCATCGGCCCGGCCCGCTTTACCATATCCAAAGCCTTCTCGTTCATGAGAAATGCCGAAGACAAAGAATCCTCTAACCTGCGCTTTGCCGATACGGTCTATTACTTCAGTCTCGGCCATGACTTCTGAACCGGTGGACACCATGAAAAAACAGGACAGGCGCCCCGAAATACTGGTATGCAACGATGACGGCATCGAGGGGGAAGGGATTCACGTGCTTGCCGCATCGATGAAGAAGCTCGGCAATGTGACGGTGGTGGCACCGGCCGAACCGCACAGCGGCATGAGCCACGCCATGACCCTCGGCGTACCGCTCCGCATCCGGGAGTTCCGGCGCAACAACCGGTTTTTCGGTCACACCGTCTCCGGCACTCCGGTCGACTGCATCAAGGTGGCCCTGAGCCACATCATGAAAGTAAAGCCGGACCTGATTGTATCGGGCATCAACTACGGCAGCAACACTGCCATGAGTACCCTCTACTCCGGCACCGTTGCTGCGGCGCTTGAGGGGGCGATACAGGGGGTCACCTCGCTTGCGTTCTCGCTGACAACCTACGAACACGCCGACTTCACCTACGCAGGAAAGTTCGCCCGGAAACTGGCGCGCAAAGTGCTGCAGGAGGGGCTGCCGGATGATACCATCCTGTCGGTCAACATCCCCAACGTCCCCGAAGCAGACATTCAGGGCGTCTGTGTTACGGGACAGGGACGGTCGCGATGGTCGGAAGACGCAATAGAACGCAACGACATGTACGGCAACCCCTACTACTGGCTCAACGGCACCCTCATGCTGCTCGACGAAGGGATGGAAAGCGATGAGTTCGCCGTACGCAGGAACTTCGTCACCCTCACCCCGCTCTCATGCGACCTGACCCGGCACGGGTTCAGAAGTACCCTTGAACAATGGAAACTGCAAAAATAGGCCGGTGAACACCTTTCTTCTTGATTACAACACCATACTGACCCCGAAAAAGGGGTTTCCGAAGCTTTTCAGGGACTATACCTCGGAAGGGGCACAGCGCGACAGCCTGCTCGGACGCTGCTTCCACCTCGACGACAGAAAAGAAGCGGACTACTACCGCCAGCTCGGGCTGCTCGCATCACGCCGGTTCCAGCGCGACAGTCTTGTCGATATGCTGCAGACACAGAACCGCCGGTTCGGTGGTGGTGAAGTGCGGGAGCGCGAGATCGAAAAACTACGTTCCCCGCGCTGCATGGCGGTGGTGACCGGTCAGCAGCTCGGCCTTTTCACGGGACCGCTTTACACCATCTACAAAGCCCTCAGCGCCGTGGTCTTCGCCCTGCGCCAGAAAGCCCTCTTCCCCGAGTATGACTTCGTGCCGGTATTCTGGCTCGAAGGCGAAGATCACGACTATGACGAGCCGGCCCACACGGCAATCTTCTCCCCGGGTGGGGGGCTGACCCATTTCCGGCCGGAGACAAACCGGCGTCTTCCGGACCAGATGGTCGGCAGCACCGCGCTCGACCCTTCGATCCGGAATACCGTCGAACAATTCCTCGAAATGCTCCCGCCCTCCGACTACCGTGAGGAGGTGGCCTCAATCCTCAGGGAGTGCTACTTCCCCGGCAACACCTTCGAAGGGGCCTTTGCTTCGATGCTGTTGCGCCTCATGCCCGAGGAGCCCCTCATTCTGCTCTCAAGCTTCGACCCTGCCTTCAAGCGCATGGCTGCAGGGGTGTTCACAAGAGAGCTCGAAACTGCGCCGGCCAGCTCCTACAACGTGGTCGCCCAGAGCTCGACGCTCGAAGAGCTCGGCTACGGGGCGCAGACCAAACCACGGGCGGTCAACCTCTTCCACCTGAACCAGCACGGTCAGCGCCAGAAAATTGAGCATCCATCCCCCGACATCTTCACCCTCACCGGAGAGAACCAGCAATACTCCCGGCACCAGATGCTTGAGCTTGTAAGCGATCACCCCGAACGGTTCAGCCCCAACGTAGTGCTCCGTCCAATCGTGCAGGACACGGTGCTGCCGACCTTCGCCTACGTGGCAGGCCCGGGAGAAATCAGCTACCTGGCACAGTACCGCAGGAACTACGAACACTTCGGCATCACCATGCCGTTTATTGTCCCGAGAGGTAGCTTCACACTCGTTGAGCCTAGGATCAGCCGCATCATGGACCGCATGCTGCAGGTTACGGGCAGGCCTGGGTTTTCACGCAAACAGATTTATGCCGCGGTGTTCAGTGATCTTGATGAAATAAAAAAGAAGGCGATCGCAACCGCCGAAAACCGGTCGCTGGAACCCATGTTCCAGGAGGCAAGAGAGGAGATCCAGCGCACACTCGACAAGCTCCTGCCGACACTGTCGAAAATTGATTCAACCCTCGAGCCGATGCTCGGAGCTTCGAAGGCGCAGGCGGAAAAGATTGTGGAAAACATCGAACAGAAGACATGGAAGGCGGGGCGGAGAAAACACGAGGAGCTCCTTGAGCAGATCCTGAAGGCGGAAACAGCGCTCTTTCCCGAAGGCGGACCGCAGGAGCGTCTCGTGAACATCTGTTACTTCCTGAACAAGTATGGAACGGGCCTCATCGGCACCCTTAAAGAGCAGCTGCAGGGGCACTCGAGCGAGTCGCACATCATTCTGGAGCTATAGAACTCCGCGCCCCTACTCGGGCCCGCAGGCGGCTTGGCCTTCACCCGACTCGCGGCTCAAAATCTGGCAGCACTTGCAGACCATGAATCGGAGTTCTTCAGGCGCAACCTCTTCCTGGAGCTTTTTGGCCGCAATCTTGATCTCCTGGCGATAAACCTTGGTTTTCACCACCTGCAGGCCGCGTTTCCTATGGATGTACTGCGACACAGCCGCAGGAGTCACACCAAGCAGCTTGGCGGCCTGCGACTGGGTCATACCGGTTTTTACCAGTTCTATTGCAAGATCGGCCCGGATCTGCGGCAGGTTGTACCAGACCGCTTTTTCACAGGGAAATATCACGATGACGATAGTCTAAGAGTTGAATGCAAAAACTAACAGCAAAACGCACCACCATGAGACCAACACTCCGTTCCGCCGCAGGCTGGGCTGTGCTCGCCCTCATGCTGATGCAGTTCATTCCGCTGGGTCGGCTGAACCCCGATCCACCCTCGCCGCTAAGAGCCCCGGCCCCGATCCTTCAAGCTCTCGGAAAGGCCTGTTACGACTGCCACTCCTACCGGACCCGCTGGCCGAGGGCTGCCTATGTGGCGCCTCTGTCATGGTTCATCGCTCACAGCGTCAGAAACGGCCGCGATGCACTGAACTTTTCCGACTGGGACCAATCCCGGATTCTGCAGAGCGACTCGCTGAAGAACACCATCCTTATGGTGATCGGAAAAGGTAGCGGGCACCAGCAAATGTACTACATACTCAACCCTGAGGCAAGGCTCACCGCCAGCGAAGAGGCTGCCCTCGTCACATGGCTGAAAGCAGCCGGCATGCAACACTGAAGGAATGCCTGCGGCTCTCTAAAAATTCAGCGAATAGCCTTCCGGGTAGAAGGTCCTGATGATGGGAAGCACCTCTTCCGGGGTGTCGACGAGATATATGAAGCCGAGGTCCGACGGAGAAATGAAGCCGTGATCACGGAGCATCGTATCGCATATCCAGCGATAGAGCCCATCCCAGTAGGATTTCCCAACCAATATAACAGGAAATCTCGCACTTTTTCCTGTCTGAATCAAGGTAATGGCTTCGGATACCTCGTCAAGCGTCCCGAATCCCCCGGGCAGGGCGATAAAAGCCTGGGAGTATTTCAGGAACATGACTTTGCGAACAAAAAAGTACTGGAACCCGACGAGGCGACCGGGATCGATGTAAGAATTGGGGGTCTGCTGGTTCGGCAGCTTGATGTTGAAACCGATTGAACTGCCGCCAGCTTCCTGTGCCCCGCGATTGGCCGCCTCCATCACGCCGGGCCCTCCGCCGGTCACCACCGCCAACCCCTCCTCGGCAAGCAGCCCGCCGATCCGGCGGGCCTGCAGGTACTCCCCGCTCCCCTCTGCAACACGGGTTGAGCCGAACACGCTGACGGCCGGCCCGGCATCCGCCATCACCTCGAAGCCGCTTACAAATTCCGCCATGATTTTGAATACCCGCCAACCATCGACCATAAAATCCCCCTCGTGGCCGTTTGCGGGCAGCGGCGGAGGCAGTGGAGACGGGGTTCTGCCGCCGGAAGGCGGCTGATGCTGGTTCGGGTCCATGGTGTCAGCGGGAAAGTTCCAGGAAGTTACCGATGATCTTCATCCCCTCTCCGGTCATGATCGACTCGGGATGAAACTGGACACCGTAGAGACGAAGGGCTGTACTGTCCATCCCCATGATGACACCGTCTTCAGTCCATGCGCGAATGGTCAGTTCCTTCGCCAGACTCTCCTTTTCGACGATAAGCGAGTGGTAGCGGGTGGCCGTAAAGGGGTTCCTGACGTTGCGGAACACCCCTTCGCCATCGTGGTAAACCTCGGAGGTCTTGCCGTGCATTATCTCGCGGGCCCTGACCACCCTGCCGCCGAGGGCGGCGCCGATGGACTGGTGGCCGAGGCAGACCCCGAAAAGCGGAATCCGGCCCTTCACGGCGTGGATGAGCGGAACCGATATGCCTGCGTCGTCAGGCGTGCCGGGGCCGGGAGAGATGACAATTCCCCGGGGAGCCATGGCGAGTGCCTCCTCCACCGAGATCTCGTCATTGCGGAAGACAGAGACTTCCGCACCGGCTTCCCCGATGTACTGTACCAGATTGTAGGTGAACGAATCGTAGTTGTCAATGACAAGGATCATGCAGAACAGTGCTTATGATGTTAAACGGATACTGAATGGAGACCCGTCGCTGAGGCGGCGGAACGGAACATGGCCTCATACTCGGGGCCTGCCGCAACTGCCCGGCGCGCCATGGCCGTTCTGGCTGTCTCGAAGGCCCGATCGACCTCATGGGGGATGAATCCGCCGCTTCCGCCCCACGAGAAGGATGGGATCTCCTTCGGGGGAAAGCCGGCGCCGAAGATGTTGCAGCCATAACCCGCAACGGTCCCCGTGTTGAAGAGGGTACCGATTGACGAGCGGCAGTGCTCTGCCATCAAGAGGCCGAGAAACCGGAGCCCGGTCGACTCTTCCCGCCCGCCGCAGAGGATCCGGACAGAGCTATAGTTGTTTTTAAGGTCCGAGGTAATCGTACCGGCCCCGAGGTTGCACCAGGAGGAAATGTAGGAGTGGCCGAGGAACCCGTCATGCTGCTTGTTGGCGAACGGCTCGATAATGGAGTCCTCGACCTCGCCGCCGACTTTCGATTCGGTGCCAATGGAGACGTTGCTGTATACCCTCGCGGCAGCCTTCACCCGACATCCGGCACCGGCGTATACGTTCAGACTAACGAGCGCCAGCGGCTCCACGACGGCGCCCGGCCCTATGGCCACAAACCCTCCGTCGGCATCAAGCACTGCGCCAGCTCTGACAACTGCCCCCGGGGCGACCCAGGTTGCAGAAGAATCCGTAATGACTGCAGAAGGATGCACCTCGCCTTCCAGGCGGCCAAGCGGCAGTGACTCGGCATCACGGAGCAGTTCGGCCGGGTGCAACGCGACCGGATCCCAGAGGTTCGAGAGAAGTCTGAACCCTCCTGCCCGCTCAACCCTCAGCCCCTCAACCAGCCGGTTGGTGTCGATAAGGTCCGGGAGGGATCCATCAGTTTCCATGATGAGGCCCGGCCTGATGCGGGCAAAAAGCAGCTCGTCGTCCTGCATCGAGGCGGTTCCGGGGGTGAATGCACCTGCTTCAATGAGGGTGCCGGTCACAGCGTCACAGACGAGTCTGCCGTTGACAAGGAGGATGTCGTCCTCCATGAGGAGATTCACCGGGGCTGAAGGATACGCCATGGCGTACCATGGAGCCAGTCGGCGGCGCATATGGAAGGTGAAAGAGATCCCGGGAGCGTAATGTTCAAATTTTTCGCGCAGGGTTCGAAAGCCTGTCGTAAGGCCGTAAACAGGCTTGAGCCCGGCAAGGGGCATCAGCCGTTCGGCCAGCGCATCTTCAAATACTAGGACCTGCATGATAGCTCGATCGATACTGTTGGCTTCACCGGACTCTCCTCATCATTCACCCATGCCTCCCTGGAGCAAGCATCTCCAGACCTTCGGGAACCACTGCAACCGTAATCTTTCCGTCGATGCCTTCGTATACCTCGCCATCCATGTGCATCACGTCAGGTCCGTCGAGAGACACGTCAATACGCTCTGCCTGGTAACTGCGGACACGATGGTCCTGTGACTGGACGCCGCGGAGATACTGCAGAACGAGACCGGGGATTTCCCATTTCGGGACAGCCCGGAGGATGCAGACATCAAGAAGACCGTCCCGAAGATCCGCTGCGGGGGCGATCTGGAACTTCCCTCCCTCTACTTTCCCGTTGCCGACCGAGAAGGCGAACACCCGCTCGTCAAGCACCACCAGACGGTCCGGAAGTGTAATTTCAATATGCATTTTTACCGGCGCATAACCTATAAGCACCCGAAAAAGCGCATAGGCATACGCCAGCTCACCCTTCAGCCAGGGAGCCCTCTTGACGGCACTGGCAATCCGGCCGGTGAAGCCGATGCCGAGAGAGTTTAGAAAATGACGCATCTCCCCCCCGCTGAACTCGACCCTGCCGACATCCACCCGGGTGCGCACAGCACCGAACTGTGACTCGGGACTTCGATCCCCGGCCACATCGGGGCCGAACGTCTTGAGGAAATCGTTGGCCGATCCGAAGGGCAGCACCCCGACCGCTGAGCCGGTGCCCATAACGGCGTTCAGAACCTCGTGAAGCGTACCGTCGCCACCGCAGGAAATGACAGCACGACCGCCACTTGCCGCTTCTGCTGCAAGCTCGGCCGCGTGGCCCGCACAGGCCGTCGACAATACTTCCGTATCGGCCCGTCCGCCTACCGCCCGGCGGAGGTCCGAAACCCGACCGGCAGCCCGCCGCCTGCCGGCATGAGGATTGACAATGAAAGTGTAACCCGTCTCGAGGGACATGGGGAAAGGGGTTGCATGAAAAAAAGCGCCGTATTCCGGCGCACATAACGATTACGCAGAAACACTTACTCCAACGCCGTATTGATCATCAAATAACAGTATTTTTATCAGAAAACGTCAAAAAAAGTTGTATATCATCTCAAAAAAGACCAATATTACACCAAGCAACCCGCAGTAACGTGGGAAGTATTTTACCCCTCAAGGCAGTACCATGACCGCAGGCGACGAAAAAACAACAAGACGACAGCACTGGGAGAGCCGCCACCGAGAGGAAGGGTACGTCAAGAAAATCCGCCGGGTGAAGGGCAGTGTCCTGCACACATGGGTTGAGGCAGAAGGCGATATCGCGCTGAACACCATGGACAACCGGATGCTTGAGGAAGCTGTTGAGGAGTGCGGCCTTGAAAACAGTCCAATCAGCCTGATCTGGGATCTCAGCCATGTCGGATCCATCACCCTCAACTACAAGCAGTCGATTGCCGACATCATTTTCAACTGGAGTCCCGGTTTCAGCCGCATCGTATTCTTCAACATTCCCGAAGCCGTCCGGATCATCGTGGAGTCGTTTGCGGCCGTAGTACCCGAAGGAATTTCCGTCATGACGGCCGGCAGTTACCTGGAGGCCGAAGCAAAAGCCACAGCAAAGGAACCCGAAAAGAACGGAGCGGAACCGACTGAAATCCACACCCGGACCAAAAACGAATTTCTTGCAGCGATTGCAAGAATATCATGGATGAATATGCTTGATCAGCATATCCCCATACCTCAACCCGACAACCGGTTCCATTCATTTTTCAAGGCGGTGGAGGCAATGCAGTCGGACCTTCGAGCCAAGGAAAATGAAAAGGAGATGGAACTGAATCAACTTAAACAAGACCTGGAACAACGACTCACACACATGGTTATCAAAATGAATGCACAGACGGAACTGAACAGGAAGTCCAGCCGGGATTTCGAAAAGGAGATTGCCGAGCTGAAGTCGAGGATTGCGACCCAGGACATGGAGCTGACCAGGGTGTCGACGGCAATAGCCGAAAAGACCTCTTCACTGCGCAATCTTCTCGACCAGATTTATGCGCTGGACATCGACCCGACGCAGAAACGGCAGATGACGGACTCATGCCTGAGCCTGATTGAAACCGAGACCATTGAGAAGCGCCTGAACATCGAGCTCACCGAAGCCGATTCAGTGTTCCTCTCGAAGCTGCAGAAAAAGCACGCGAACCTGAACCAGCGAGAACTGCGCATCAGCCTGCTCGTGAAGCTGAACTACGATACGCGCGAAATCGCCCGTTCGGTCGGCATCTCGACCAGAGGAATGGAGAGCATCCGCTACCGTATGCACAAGAAACTCGGCCTCGGCAAACATCAGTCGATCAAAACCTACCTGTCAGACCTCGCCATCACCATGTAAGGGAGTCAGGAAGAGAAAAAAAGAGTACCGCGGGCCTTCTTTCCAGACGTACGGCAGGTTTCTGCCGGAAAGAAGGCCCGCGGCATAGCCGCACCTTCAGGCGATGCAGAGGCTTTTGACGTTGACGAATTCCCTGATGCCATAGCGGGCAAGTTCGCGCCCGTACCCCGACTGCTTCACGCCGCCGAATGGAAGGCGGGGATCGGACTTCACCATCCCGTTGATGAAACAATTACCCGTATCCAGGCGTGCAGCTATAGCCGTGGCCCGTTCGATGTTCCGGGAGAAGACCGCAGAGCCCAGACCGAAGGGTGTATCATTGGCAATATGCACAGCCTCGTCGTCGTCGCTGGCCTCGATGAGGGTTGCAACCGGCCCGAACAGCTCCTCGCTGTAGCAGGCCATGCCGGCCTTGACGCCTGAAAGCACCGTGGGAGGATAATAGTAGCCTGTCCGATCGGGGACGGAACCCCCACAAAGCAGTTTTGCTCCTCCCTCAACACTCCTCACCACCTGAAGGTGCAGCTGATCGCGCAGATCCAGACGGGCAATCGGCCCCACTTCGACTGCAGGATCAAAGGGATCACCCATCACAGCCGAACGCATCCGCCCAAGAAGCTGATCCTCGAACGCTCCCATTACCGAAGCATGCACGATGAAACGTTTTGCGGCAATGCAGCTCTGACCGCTGTTGAGCAAGCGGGCCGCGGCGCAGTGGTTGACGGCCGCACTGACATCGGCATCGTCGAGCACGATGTAGGGATCGCTTCCGCCAAGCTCCAGCACGCTCCGTTTCAGTGCATGGCCTGCTTTGGTGGCAACGGCGCGCCCCGCACCCGTGCTGCCGGTCACCGAAACTGCGCTCACCGCCGGATGATCGATGATGAAACCCGTCAGTCGGTCGACATCCTCGAGGTCGATATGTACCGCGCGGTAGAGATGCTCGGGGAAACCAGCCCTCCGGAACAATGACTCCATGGCGACCGAAGAGCCGGTCACGTTGGGAGCATGCTTGACGAGAATGCCGTTGCCCGCCATGATGGCCGGCACCGCAAACCGGAACACCTGCCAGAAGGGAAAGTTCCAGGGCATGACACCGAGCACCAGACCGATGGGATCAAACCGCACGATGCCCCGCATGCCGTCAAGATCGCTCTCTTCCGGCTGCAGGAACCGTTCGGCATGCTCGGCATAGTAGCTGCAGACCAGTGCCGACTTCTTCACTTCGGCCACAGCCTGAGAAAGGGGCTTGCCCATCTCCCGGCTGATCATCTCCGCATGCTGTTCCTTTTCAGCTTCAAGCAGTGCGGCAAGACGGTACATGGCTGCCCTGCGCTCCAGAGGCGCCACAGTCCGCCACTTGCGGTAATCGATATCGGCAAGTGCGATGAGGGCCGAGAGTTCCCGGGCATCCATTACGGGATAGGATGCAAGCTGTTCTTCCGTAGCGGGATTGATGGTGGTGATCATGGGTAGCTGTCGATTCAAGGGCTCAAAAAACTGGTTGAACTGTAAAGGTAAGGATTTCAGCGGTATCGGGAAACCCTTGAGAGCCCCTCTCTTCACTCCCCTTCTTCAAGGCCTTCATAAAGGGCGAGGTAGCTTTCGTATCGGGAGAGGTGCAGGAGCCCCGCCATAGCGGCACTGCGAACCGCGCATCCCGGCTCGACGGTGTGGGAGCAGGAGGAAAAGGCGCAGGATGGCATGAGCGGAAGGAACTCCCGGAATAAGAACCGGAGGTTTTCCCGGCTGATGCCCGACAGACTGAACTCCCTGATGCCAGGCGTATCGATGACGTGACCTCCTCCGGGGATGCGCAGCATCACTGAGCGGCTGGTGGTGTGCACCCCCTTGCCGGTCCTGATGCTGGTGCGCGAGGTGGTGAGCAGCTGCTGGCCGAGGATGCGGTTTATGAGGCTCGACTTCCCTACTCCGGAATGGCCGCTGAACGCCGAGACCCTGCCCTCGAGGGCGGCGAGGAACCGGTCCATGCCGGCGCCCTTCTTCGCACTCAGATGCAGAACCCGGAACCCGAGATCCCGGTATAGCTCCATGTTTCGGACGGCATCGCCCATCGGATCAAGGTCGGCCTTGTTGACGACAATCAGCGGCTCGAGCTGTTCGGACTCTGCAAATGCAAGATAGCGGTCGATGAGCCGGAGATTCGGCGGCGGATCAAAGGAGGAGGATACAACCACGAGCTGATCAATGTTGGCCGCAATGACCTGCACCTTCTCCTTGCTCCGGTTCCTCCTGATATCCCGCTTCCTGCAGAGGGCACTGTGACGCCGGAGTACCATGACGATGACGGCCTCCGGCACTTCGCCCTCTCCCGGAGAGAGCCGGAGCAGCACCATGTCGCCGACGGCGACAAGGGAGGTTCCTTCGTTTTCGGTTTTCGTCAGGGGAATGGTGCGGCAGCGGTAGAGGGTCCCGTCCGGCGCTTCGGCCATATAGAAGGCGCCTGCCGCTTCGACGACCATGCAGGCCGGGAGTGCTGCCGAAAGGGTACCGCCGGTCTCTTCAGGGTTCATCTCGCTGTTGCGTTGTATCGTTCAATATGGCATTCCATCCCGTATCCTCGCCCTATCCGATATCGGCAAGGGTCTGGCGACCGGCGAAGTGCTGCATATACCACCGCCGGATCGGCTCGTTTTCCTGCCGTTCAAGCCGGCTGTCCGCTTCGACAAGAGCGAAGGCCGCACTGCGGGCAGACTGCATGATATCAAAATCAAGGCTGAGGTCCGCAATCTTTAATCCACTGAGACTCCCCGACTGCTCTTTGCCGAGCACGTTGCCGGCACCGCGGATCCGTGCGTCCATTTCGGAAATAACAAACCCGTCGTTGGTCGACTCCATTGCCTGAAGCCGCTCCCGGGCATCCTCGGTGAGCTTCCGGTAAAGAAGGATGCAGTGTGAAGGATGTTCTCCACGCCCGACCCTGCCCCTGAGCTGATGGAGCTGGGCAAGCCCGAAGCGCTCAGCATGCTCGACCAGCATGACGGTCGCGTTCGGAACGTCGAGACCGACCTCGATGACCGTCGTGCCGACAAGGATATGAAGTTCCCCGGAACGGAATCGCTGCATGACCCCATCTTTCTCCTCGGGGCTCATCTGTCCGTGGATGAGGCCGAGCCTGAGATCCGGGAATACCGCGCCCGAAAGCTCCCCGAAACTCTCCACGGCAGCCTGCAGGTCGATTTTCTCCGACTCCTCCACAAGCGGGTAGACAATGTAGCCCTGACGGCCGGCCGCGATTTCCCGGCGGAGGAACTGGTGGGCCTTCGCCTGCTCGGAATCGGGGCGGACGATGGTCTTCACTGGCTGACGGCCGGCCGGCATCTGGCGGATCACCGACACGTCGAGATCACCGAAGACGCCCATGGTGAGGGTTCTCGGAATGGGTGTAGCCGTCATCAACAGGACATGGGGGTTCCGGGCCTTTTCCTGCAGGGCCTTGCGCTGGAGAACCCCGAACCGGTGCTGTTCATCGATGATGACAAGACCGAGCTCGCGGTATCGGACCGAATCTTCAATGAGCGCATGGGTCCCGACAGCAACATGCACCTCCCCTTCGCGGAGCCGCAGGAGCAGTTCCTCACGCAACCCTTTAGGCTGACGGCCGCTGAAAAGCGCAACCTCAAGGCCGAGCGGCTCGAAAAAACGCCGCATGCCGAGCCAGTGCTGCACTGCGAGAATCTCAGTCGGAGCCATAAAGACCGACTGAAGCCCGTTGTCGGCGGCCAGCGCCATGGCGAACATGGCAACGGCAGTCTTCCCGGAGCCCACGTCACCCTGCAGGAGGCGCTGCATTGGGCTTCCGCTCCGCAGGTCCCGGTAGATCTCCCGTATTGCTGCTTTCTGCGCATCGGTCAGTTCGTAGGGAAGGGATGCATAAAGCCGCGAGGTATGCTCCCCGGAGTGGGTGAATACAGGTGCCTGGCGGAGATGGCGGGCCGTATGGCGGCGGAGTGCGAAGAGCAGCTGCGCGTAGAAAAGTTCGGTCCATTTCATCCGACGCTTTGCCAGCTCGAGGCGCTCCGGAGAGGATGGGAAATGGATCTCCCGATACGCTTCGGAAAGCGGCATGAGTCCGTTCGAATCAAGCAGCGCCCGGCTGAGATTCTCCCTCGCGCCCGGTGGACGGAGCTCAAACGCCTGGGCTATGAGGGAGCGTAGCTGGCGGGACCCGAGCCCCGACAGCTTCATGGCCTCAGTGGTCGGATAGAGAGGAATGATACGGCCGGTATTATAGAGAGAAAAATCGCTCCCCCCCTCATCATGACGGTCGCTGCCGAGCCGGTCAAAGTCGGGATGCTGCATCTGCGGCTTCGCACCGAAATAACTGACCTTGCCATGCACCGCGAGCGCCGAGCCGGGGATAACGGCACGTGCAAAATAACGCACGCCCCTGAACCAGGTCAACTCCAGCGTCCCCGAACCATCGGAGAGGGTCGCCCGGAACCGGGAGCGCCCCCGCTGGCCTGTATCAACCGAGGCCGCAGTAATGGTTCCGACCACCGTGGCTGTCTCCCCCGCCCTGAGCGCCCTGACGGGCGTCATCGCCCGACGGTCAAGGTATCTCCGGGGAAACAGCTCGAACAGGTCCTCGAACGAGTTGAGACCCGCGTCCTGGAGGATTGCGACTTTTTTCGGACCCATCCCTTTCAGGGAAGAGAAGGGAGAACTTTCCGCCATGGCAATTTGGTTGGAACTGGAATGGAATTCTTGTATATTAGCACCCTTATTGTATAGTACAAACAAAGTCAACGACCGACATGAAATCTGATATCCATCCGAAGTACACTGAAGTCACCGTTGTGTGCGCCAACTGCGGCAACTCGTTCGAGACCCGCTCCACCCGGCCATCCATCAAGGTCGACATCTGCAGCAACTGCCACCCGTTCTACACCGGCAAGCAGACCCTCGTCGACACCGCCGGACGCGTCGACCGCTTCAACAAGCGTTTCGCCAAATCAACAGCAGCCCAGGCACAGGCAAAATAATCGGGTCCCGGCTATTGAGCAAACCCGCACCAACTCATCCCAGCAGCCATGAGCGTCAAAGAGGTAAGCCAGAAGAGCGAGCAGAAAATGAAAAAGACCATCGAGGCGTTTCAGCATGAAATCGCTTCGATCCGGACCGGAAAGGCCACAACAGCCCTGCTCGACAGGGTGAAGGTGGAAGCCTACGGCCAGACAATGCCGCTCCGTCAGGTCGGAAACATCGGAGTGTCCGATATCCACACCCTCCTTGTGCAGGTCTGGGACAAATCGATGGTTTCTGCCGCAGAAAAAGCAATCCGCGACGCCAACCTCGGCCTGAACCCCGCCGCTGAAGGGCAGAGCATCAGGGTATCAATTCCCCCGCTCACCGAAGAGCGCCGCAAAGAGTTCGTCAAGCTCACAAGGAAGTTCGGCGAGGATTCGAAAGTCTCCCTGCGCAACCATCGCCGCGACATGATCCAGGAGATCGAAAAGCTCGAAAAAGAGAAGGCCATCAGTGAAGATGACCGCAACCGCGGGAAGAAAGAAGCCGATGATCTTCTGCACCGCTTCGAGAAACAGATCAGCGAACTGATTGCACAGAAAGAAAAGGAGATCATGGAGGTCTGAGACCTCCACTCCCCCCTCCCCGTCAGAACTCCAGCTCCGCCCCCACTCCGGCCGATGAGGCCCGGTATCGGTAGAGTGCGTCATTCGAATCATTCCAGTTCACATACCACCCCGCAGAAAGCTTTAAAAGCGTACCCTGCCTGTTGAGGCGGAGGGTCTTCTCAGCCCCCATAGACACCTCCAGGCATGCATCCTCACGCAGGTCCGCAAGCGGAGCACCCGCTGCATCCAGCACAGCCCGATCATAAGATTTCCATTTCGCAGCGCAACCGATGCGCAGCATCACTCCGCCCGACAACAGTTGCGAAACCATGGCGTCCGCCTCCAGACTTTCGTAGCTGTAGGGATCATCATAAAGATCCTCGATCATGTAGCCATCCTCGGCAATACCTGCAGCAACAAGTGCATCACCGCCGAAATTGAGCCGATCAACCAGCCTCAGCCGAAGACCGGTCGCTTCAGCCAACGGCAGAGACACGCGTATGAAGGTCCGGAGCTGACATGCTTCGGGGCCCTCTCTGCCCAGATAGTCCTTTGCACCCGCCTCAGCACTCAATCCGAGAGAAGCCCCGCCCTGAAAACGGTGCTCTAAACCAAAGAAAGCAAGCGATTCCCTATTATCAAGATCGCTGATCATCCGGTAGTCCCTCGTTTGGCGGCTGAGGCCGCCCCGGGCCGTCCAGTCAAGGGAGAGCGGAAACTGCATGTCACAATAAAGACCACTCCCCGTATAATCATACATGTCCGTCGAACCGCCGGCTTCCCGAACAGCGAGATTCATGCCGCCACGAACCCGGATGGCGGACGTCGGAGAATAGTAGAGGGTAGCACCGGCTTTGTGGACGGCATAGGAGCTTTCGCTGTGACGGGAAAAGTCCACCATCGTGCCATCGTAGAAAAGCTCACTCTCCCAACCCGGCCACTTCCAGTGCGGAGCGATGCCGGCCGAGAATGTCTGGACCATATCATCTTCACCGCCAGCGGTGTGGGATATGTTTTCTTCAACACTACTTGAAACGGATGCGGAAACATCCCACCGGTCAAGAGCGAAAACACCTGAAGGACAAAGCGCAAGAAACAGCAGGGCTGCTGTTGCCGAAAGGGGGTAGATGATCATCACCGGGTCATTTTCTGCTGCCGCCGCCGCTTCCGGCCGGCCGACCGGACGAAGGAGCCGTCCTCATCGCGTTGCCCTGGCGCTCAATGCTGCGGCCATCCCCCTGCAGGCCCCCTTCCCGAAACCGCCAGTCTCCGGGTCCGCTGCCATCCCCGTCACGACCGTCGGGAATGCCATCTCCGTCGCTGTCCCTGATGAGGTCGTTGATACCGTCCCCGTCCTCGTCCTTGAAGCGCAGGCGCCCCTCATGACGGACACCACCCCCGCTGCTTTCAGCGAGCAATGGAGGTACAGCCACGGCGGAACCGGAGGGAGAGGCACCCGGGAGCAGAAGCAGCAAGCAGAGAGCCGGAATGAAAATCAGAAGATGTTTTGTCGGTGCGTTCATGGTGGCAGAGTCATCTGCAATGGAATAAAAACCGGAGCAGCAGGGTTGCTGCCGCTCCGGATGGATGGTTCAGCGAAGCCTGCCGGTACCGTCACACTCTGCCGTCGGGGTTCCGGTGGGAACAGCCACATAATCCGGATCCTGACCGTTCGGGATGCCGTCGCCGTCGGCATCGGGAGCGTTGTCGTTATAGCCGTCAAGATCGGCATCGGTGAAGCCGATTCCGAGCACCTGCTTCAGGGGGTTCTCTCCGAACCACTGCTTTGCCTGCAGGCTTCCGGAGGGCAGGAATGCCGCAAGGGCAAGGGCAACGAGCGAAAAACGGATGATTTTGTTCATGGGAGCATATGTTTTTTGGTTCACGTGCAGGGAGAAGAAATCCCCCTGTCCGCCCATATTCCATCAATATCCGTGCCAGCGCCGTCATTCGCCGTCATTCGCCATCATTCGCCCGCAAAAGCACGCGGAATAAGGAGACCACACCAACCCCGAGCTGCTCTGTCCCCCGCCTGCAGCGACCATGCCGTCGCCCGTTCGACCGCATGGTCGAACCATGGTCTGAGTCAGCCGGGTTTCATACCGTACTTTTTCAGTTTATAGCGAAGGTGGCGTTCGCTTATTCCGAGCAGCTCCGCCGCCTTGGTCTGTACTTCGCCGCCATCCCTCAACGCCTCGCGGATGAGCGCACGCTCGAACGCCTCGACCCGCTGGGTGAACCCGCCATCAGCTGCGGAGGCGACATCAGCCTTCGGCTCATGGACCCTCATCGGCAACTCCTCCATGTATATGGTATCTCCACGGGAGAGCACGACAGCCTGCTGGATAACGTTTTCAAGTTCACGGACATTGCCCGGCCACGGGTATTTCATGAGCAGGTCCAGCGCCTCGCGCGATAACCCGCATAAAGGCTTGCTGTTTTCTGCCGAAAAGCGTTCGAGAAAAACATCTATGAGCGGACCGATATCTTCCCGCCGTTCCCTCAGCGGCGGGATCCTGACGGGAACCACATTCAGGCGGTAGTACAGGTCGCTGCGAAAGGTCCCGTCTGCAGCCATCGCCTCGAGATCGCGGTTGGTGGCTGCCACAATGCGCACGTCAGCCTTGCGGGACAACGAGCTGCCAACCCGCTCATAAGTCTTCTCCTGCAGCACCCGGAGCAGCTTTACCTGCAGCGGCTGGGGTATGTCGCCAACCTCGTCGATGAAAAGGGTCCCTCCCTCAGCAGCTTCGAACCGGCCTTTCCTCTGCCTGTCAGCACCGCTGAAAGCGCCTTTTTCATGGCCGAACAGTTCACTTTCGAGAAGGGTTTCGGGCAGAGCTGCGCAGTTGACGGCAATGAACGGTCCGTCTCTCCGCTCTCCCCCGTAGTGAAGAGCCCGGGCAACCAGCTCCTTGCCGGTTCCCGTTTCACCGGTAATGAGAACCGCGGCGCTGCTTGATGCCGCCCTTGAAGCAATACTCATCACCCGGTTCATGGCCGCCGACTGCGACACGATGCCCGCCATCCCCGTTCTTCCCGCCAGTTCACGCCGGAGCTGCCTGTTCTCGCTGGCAAGCTGCCTCCGCTCGAGCGTGTTGCGGATCATAACCATCAGCCGATGCAGGTCGACAGGCTTGGTGATGTAGTCGATCGCGCCGAGCTTCATTGCCTCCGTCGCCGATTCGACACTGCCGAATGCGGTCATGATGATGACCTGAATGTCGGGATTAAGCTGCTTCAGTCCGGCAAGCAGCTCCACACCGCTCATGCCCGGCATTCTGAAATCACTCAGCACAAGGTCCACCGCCTCTTCACCTGCAATGACCAGCGCCTTGTCCGGACGGTCCGCAGTCAGGACCCTGTAGCCCTGCTTCAGAAGAAATCCTGCAACGCTTTCAAGTTGCACCCGTTCGTCTTCAACGACAAGAATCGTATATCCCATGCTGTTCTCTCTATGCATTAAGGGTAGCAGTTTCAGGAAACTTCGGCCGAGAAAGGGGCCGTCGGAACGAGAATCCTGAACAGGGTTCCGCCCCCGGGGCGATCCTCCACCACGATCGTCCCTCCGTGTGACTGCACAATCTGGCTCGCGATGCTCAGCCCCATGCCGGTCCCTTCGTCCTTCGTCGTAAAGTAGAGGTTGAACATCTGTTTGCGCTCGTCCGGAGTTGTACCTTTGCCGGTATCGGCAACATCAATTACGGCCATCCCGGCATCTCTTGACACCGCAACCGACACAGCGCCATCGCGGGGTGTGGCCTCCACGGCGTTGCGGACGATGTTGAGCAGTACCTGCCGCATCTGCTCCCTGTCGATCATGGCAATGGTCCCCGGCTCGCCGTAAAGGTTGAAGGCAACCCCTTTGTCCGATGCCTCCCCCTCGAGCACCGCCCGATAGTCGGCAACAAATGCGGCCAGATCAGCCGGGACCAACTCAAGCGCAGGCGGTCGTGCGAAGCCAAGGAACCGTTGGATGATTGCGTTAAGGCGATGCACTTCGGACACAACCGTCCGGAGCAGGTGACGAAACTCCGCTTCGTCCTCCTTCGGGGTGAACTCAATGTCAAGGCGCTGGGCGATGAGACCGATGGCGTTCAGCGGATTACGGATTTCATGGGCGACCCCTGAAGCCAGCTCCCCCATCGCGGTAAGCTTCCCGTGGCGCTCAAGACGCTCCTGCATGGCATGGTGCTCCGTAAGGTCACGCAGCACAACAACAATGCCCTCTCCAACCGCAGAACCCTCTCCCCCGGAGAGTCTGCTGAAGCTTCCCTCAAGAACATGCTCACGCCCTCCGACCCGGTAGCGGAACTCCCGTTTCATCGAAAGAGACTCACCTGAAGCAGCCTCGGCAAAAAGCGATGCAAGCTCCAACGAGAGCAATGCGGCAGGTCTGCCCAGAACCTCATCCGCCCTAACCCCGAACAGACGCTCACCAGCAGCGTTCAGAAGGGTGAGGATCCCCGCACCGTCAACCGACAGCACCGCATCAGCCATGCTTGAGAGCATCGACGAGGAAAAAGTACTTACCCGTTGATAGGCCCCGGCGGCAAGGGCCCTGTCTCGCCTCGTGATCACCAGATTGAACAGGGCAAGTCCCCCGAAAAAGAGCAGCCCGAGCATCATGAAAAACCGGTTGCGGAGCTTGGCGAAGGCCGCGCTGAAATGGTCGGTTTTGAGCCCGACGCGAAGCAGGCCCACATTTTTGCCGTGATAATAGAAAGGGTTGACGACCTCGAACACCGTTCTTCCGTCAAATTCGGTCATACGAGTTGTCGGCTTCCGGGCCCTCAAGGCAAGAGCAAGCACCGGATCGGCAAGCAGCGGATCGGCGCCCGACACGTTTGGGGTCGCTGCCAGAATCGCTGTAGTATCCTGCCAGATGATGTAGTCGATACCCGCCTCGCCGGCACCGATTTTCCGTATCAGGCTCCCGGCCCCGATACTTCGGCGAAGCTCAAGCAACCCGGATGCATCGACATTACCGACAATGGCGCCGCCCCGGCTTCTGGCGATGGCGGCGATGAGCCGGGGACCCCGGTCCGATACACTCTCCCTGATGCCAAGCACGAGCGAGTCGACCCTGCCGGACAGAATCGGCTCCAGTTCCCGCTTCGGATCCCGGTGATGAAGCGAGGGCGCATGGTCTGGCGGGACGTTCCATGCAATGCGCCGGCCCGTACTGTCGAACACGTTGATCCGGTACATACCGCCGGTTCCTGCAATGTCGGCAAGGGTACGGGATGTGAGCGGTTTCAGGCGGTCAATCCGGTCAAGCAGCCTAAGCCTTCCGAGGAGGCTGCCGGTCAAAATCGTACGGTTCCCATTGTAGCCCTCAACGGCGTTTTCAGCACCGACCGTCAGTGCATGAATGAGGAGAGATGCCTCCTCCTGCATCATGTGCTCAATCTCGGCCCGCCGGTATCGGTATTCGAAAATGGTCGAGCCGAGAAAGACGATGATAAGAAAGGAAAAGATGCCCCCGAGATAGGCCGGATGGAGAAGGAGCAGGTGTTTCCTGGACGGATCTATCCGTCTCATGCAAGCCCCTGCCGGGTCCCCTCGAAGTATTCCCGCATAACCTGCCATGCGTCTTTACGCTTCAGCAGACCGTCCAACATGCCGAGCACCGTGGCGGCTCCGGCAGCAAAAAAGAGAGGACGGGCAGAGATGTTGTTGGTATAGTAGATGGCAGGAATTCCACGTTCTTTGGCAAAGCTGTCGAGCGAGGTGGTGCCGATGACAAGATCGGGAGCATATTCCTCCACCGCCTGCATGTCATCCTCAAGGAACTTCCGGTACCTGATTTCGGTGCCGAGCATCGAGAGCACCCTGTCGTCCTCCAAACAGAGCGGAGTTTTGGCGATGGAGGTCGAAGCGTAGGGAACCTCAAGCCCCGCCTCAAGCAGCAGGCGCACGACCGGAAGCTCATTACCCTCGTATCCGGCAACGATTACCCTCCCCTCAAGTGCCTTGAAGCGCTCCATCACCTCACGAACCTTAGCCGCCTCCTCCTCTGCAACGGCGGCAACGGTTTCGGGGTCGAGACCGAGGGCAAGCCCGATGCGGGTAATCCATCCCGCTGTAGCATTGGCACCGATCGGGTTTCCCTCGACAATCTTGCCGCCATTCGAACGGGTGAGGGCTGCCGTCTTTTCATAAAACGGATGAAGCACGGCAAAAACCTCGGCCTGGCCCGCCTCCCGGTAATCCTCAATCGACGTGCCCGGCAGGGTGACGACGGAACTGACCCCGATCTTCTGCAGGATGCTTCCGACCGTCATGGCGTCAAGCGGGAATATTTCACCGATGAGGGCGACGGAACGGGGTTTCTTAGGGGCCTTGAAATCACCGAACCGCTCAAGCAGGGTTGCAACCGTCACGTCCTTCGCTTCGGGATGGGTACGGATCTGGAAGGCCGGCAGCCGCACAAGCACCACCTCTGCGTTGCCCGCCCGACGCGGCAGCAGCTCCTCGGCGATGCCGGCCGTTTCTGCAACGCAGGTGCTGACCACAGGGATCAGCCGGACCGAAGGGTCCAGGGCGATCTCCTCGACCGTTCTGCGCAGGTCATCAATCATCGTGCCGCCGGAAATCTCTGCATTCATCAGCCCGGGGGAGATTATGGACTTGCGGGCCGCGTAAAACTGCGACACGAAGGTCAGTCCGTACAAACACCCCTGGTCGGCAGCAAGACAGACCTGGGAACCATCGATCCTCGTCAGGACCCTCAGCCCCCCGAATGCGGGACACATCGACTGCGGATGCAGTGCCTTACAGCTCTTTTTCTCCATGGGAGACAACCCGTTTAATGACCTTTTGTATATATGCTCCACCGGCAATCCGCTGCGGCAAGCCGCGCATTGCTTCGACCGCTTCACTCCGGAACCGGTAACGGCCGGTCCGGAGACGCCAGTAGTCACGACCGTCCTGGCGTGCAGGCCACACCACCGCCTTGACACCCGCCGAATCAAACCGGACCTGCTCCCTTTCGGCGGTCATTCGCCGCGTGAAGGTGGCCAGTACAATGGTGAACTCCCCCTCATCAAGCAGTACTTCATCCGGAACGACTGCGGAAACCGGAGCCGGCTGCGGCACGGGCAGCTGTTGCTCCTGAGGAGGGAACACGCCCGCCGGCAGACGGGGCAGGTCCGGAACCATGGCGGAACGGACTGTGAAAAAACCCGCCGCAAAACAGACCAGAGCGAGAGCGGCGACACCGGCAAGGGAAGCAAAACGCCTCTGCTTCAACGGGGTAGCCATCCCGATGGAAGGCAGATCCTGATAGTCACTGTTGATGATTTGAAGAAGGCCGGGCTCAAGACGGAAGACAGCGTGCCCATGAGCCTCTGCCGTAAAGCGGCCGAACCCCGGAAGGATGATGGCTTCATTGCGGTCAAGCGCCCCCGAAAATGCCTTATGCATCGCCCTCGACGTCCGCTTCAGATTGCTCTCGTCCATCTGCAGACGGGTCCGGAGCAGGTCCCGGGTCTGATCGCGACCGGCCCGGCGGCTGTGAAGAACGGCGTTCGAGGGTGCGGTGTAGACCCATCCGCTCTCTGAAGCCTCCCTGAGCGGAGGAGAGTAGCTGATCCTGAAGGAGCCGAGTCCCCTGATGGCCACCGAGCCACGCTCAAGAAGCTCGGCCGACATCGCCGCGGAAAAACGGGCGAGGAGGCTTCCTGCAGCGCCCTCGTCAAGGGCGAGAAGGCCGGCGATGCGCTCTATGCAGTCAGTTGCAGCCATAGGGAAAATGGGGTGATTGCCGTAAATGAAACCCAATATAACACATACCCGTTTGACATCCACTCCGGCCAGAAGACTGAAGATTCCTGCCACGATGAGAGAGCCCGCCACTGCACTCAAGTCTGGAGCTGATGGTGCCCCCGACCCTCTGGCGCAGCCTACCAACCTATATACTTGGCCTCAGGAGAAAAAACAACGACATTCGCACTGCTCGGCATTGCCCGACAAACATGCACATGCACCGGTTGGTGCTCTATCCTCAAAAAGGTCCGAATGATATGGTCCGGGGGATCTGGTCCCGGCAACAGCCTCAAAGGCGTATCCGGCAGAATTCATCGTAATGCCCCCCCGCAGACACAGCAAATCCTTCCGAAGGCATGGCAGGCAGGAAAAGAGCGCGCACGATGCATTTTTTTTCCTTACTTACCTGTACAGCGATTTTCAGAACCCATCCACCCCGGGGAATCAATGGCGGAAACAACACTTTCAGTCAGCGAACTGACCAAGCGGATCAAAGGCGAACTCGAATCCATATTCCCGGCCGTAAGGGTCAAGGGGGAGGTCTCCAACTGCAAGAAGCACAGTTCGGGGCACATCTATTTCACCCTCAAGGACGAAGGGGCCCAGATTCCCGCCGTCATCTGGAAACATACCGCTGCCCGCATACAGACCACGATAGAGGATGGAATGAGCGTCATTGCCGAAGGCCGGCTTGAGCTTTACCCTCCGGCAGGCCGCTACCAGCTCATCTGTTCTTCACTCACCGAGGAGGGCGAGGGAGCCCTGCAGCTGGCATTTGCAGCACTCCTCCGGAAACTCGCCGGGCTCGGGTGGTTCAGTGATGAAATCAAGAAGATGCCCCCCCGTTTTCCCGAGACCATCGGCCTCATCACCTCGCCGACCGGCGCCGTGATTGAAGACATGCAGAACGTGCTCTCACGCCGGTACCCTTCGGCAAAACTCCGTCTCTACCCGGTCAAGGTGCAGGGACGGGAGGCCGCCCTGTCGGTCCGGGAAGCCATCGGATGGTTCAATAGAGAGACCCGGAACCGGCCCGATGTCATCATCATCGCCCGGGGCGGGGGATCCATGGAGGACCTGCAGGCGTTCAACGAGGAGAGCGTGGCCGAAGCAATCCACTGCTCCGCCATCCCGGTCATCAGCGCCATCGGCCATGAAACCGACATCACCATCGCCGACATGGTGGCCGACCTGCGAGCCGGCACCCCTTCGATCGCTGCGGAACTGGCCGTCCCCGACAGCCTTGAACTGCTGCGCCATATTGCATCGCATTCAGCCACCCAGGCAGGCCTGGTCATGGCCAAAGTCCAGGGGGCGGAACGGGAGGTCGACTCCATCCGCGGCAGCTACGCGTTCAACCGCCCGCTGAGCATGCTGCAGCAGTTTGAAGAACGGGTAGAAGGAATGCGCGAACGGATGGCAAGGAGCCTGCAGGGCACCTACCGCGATACCCTGCAGCGCAACGAGGCAGCCATCTGCCACCTCAACCTGCTTGATTACCGCAAAACCCTAAAGCGTGGCTATGCCCTTGTACAGAAAGAGGGAAAAGTGGTTACGGACGGCCATTCGCTCAAAGAGGGCGAGGCCGTGGAGATATGGTTCCATGACGGTACGATTCCGGCATCGCTTACCGGAAAGCTGCGCTCACGCCCTTGAGCCGCGGCGAAGGATGCTCCGCACAAGCTCCAGATCTTCCAGAGTGTTCACTCCGGGGTTGTCGACGGTTGTGTTTACGCAACGGATCCGGAACCCGTTTTCCAGCAGACGCAGCTGCTCCAGCGACTCGGCCGCCTCGAGCATCGACACCGGCATCGCAGCAAAGCGCTGAAGGACATCGGCCTTGAATGCATACAGCCCCACATGACGGTAGAACCTCAAGGAAGAGGAACTGTTCCGGACATACGGGATAGGGCTCCGGGAGAAGTACAGCGCGTGGCCTTCACTATCCATCACCACCTTCACAACATGCGGGTCATCAATCTGGGCCCGGTCATCGGGGCCGAGCGCGAACACCAGCGTGGTGCAGTCAGGAAGGACGGAGCCCATGGGAGCATCGAAAAACGGCTGAAGGGCGAGGTCGATGTTCTCCGGGCTGATAAGCGGCTCATCACCCTGAAGGTTCAGGAAGACATCGGCCTGAATGCTGCGGGCCGCCTCGGCGATCCGCTCGGTGCCGCAGGAGGCCGTTGGCGATGTCAGCACCACTTCGGCTCCGAGGGGCTCAAGCACCGCAGCGATTTCAGGGCTGTCGGCAGCCACGACCACCCGTGAGGCGAGGCGTGAGCGGAGGGCCTGTCTCCAGGTACGCACGATGAGCGGCTCACCTTCAAGGTCGGCGAGCATTTTGCGGGAAAGACGGCTGGAATCGAGGCGGGCGGGAATGAGGATGACGGCGTTCATAGTCCGGGGATGGAGGAGTTTCGAAGGATGCTGCGGGCCTCTTCTGCCGAGAGCCCTTCAAGCATCACGCTTTTCGTTCGGGACGTAGCTCCGGAAACAATCGATACCCGGCAGTCGGGTATGGAGAATAGTTTCGAGAAAAGGCGGCAGCACTCGCGGTTGGCAGCGTCATCGACAGGGGCTGCTTTCAGGGTAACCTTCAGGGCGTTGCCATATGGACCGGAAACAGCGGTCTTCGAGGAACGGGGCTGCACCCGCACGCCGAAGACCGCATTGCCCTTCTTTTCATGGAACTCGACCACAGCCGTCCTATCCGATCACCTTCGGGACCTTGAAGAACCGGTCCTGACGATCGGGCGCGTTCTGCAGCGCTTCGGCGTTCGATATTGAGGGCCGCTCCACATCGTCGCGCAGTACGTTCTTCTGGTCATGGATATTGCTGAGCGGCAGCACACCTTCGGTGTCGAGTTCGCCGAGCTTCTCGACATAGTGAAGGATGCTGTTGAGCTCGTCCGTCATTCTTGAAGCCTCCTCATCAGTGAAGCTGAGGCGTGCAAGTTCAGCAATGTAATCGACGTCTTTTCTGTTAACCGACATAATTAAAAGGGTATAGTCTCGTTCGTAATAAATAAAAAAACTTCCCGCCGGTCCTACAGCCGGCAGATATCCAGCTTCTTTTCATCCATCCGGTTCCTCGGACGCGATTCTATCGGCATCCAGTCGCGCACTTCCTCACCGAGATAGAGCTGACGGGGACGGGCAATCTTCTGGTCGCTGTCCTGGACGTGCTCGGTCCACTGCGACAGCCAACCGGGAATCCTGCCGATGGCAAAGAGTACGGGGAACATGTCGAGCGGGAAACCCATCGCCTTGTATATCAGGCCGGAATAGAAATCCACGTTCGGATAGAGCTTGCGTGCAATGAAGTAGTCATCCTCGAGTGCAATCCGCTCAAGCTCGAGCGCGATGTCGAGCAGCGGGCTGCGGCCGGTCTCCTCGAATACCTCGAAGGCAATCTTCTTGATGATTTTCGCCCTTGGGTCGTAGTTCTTGTAAACGCGGTGACCGAACCCCATCAGCCGTCCGGAACCCGCCTTCACCGACTTGATGAACTCAGGCACCTTATCGATGGAACCGATCTCCATCAGCATACGGATAACCGCCTCATTGGCGCCACCGTGCTTGGGGCCGTACAGGGCGGCGCACCCGGCGGCAACGGCTGTGTAGGGATCGACGCCGGAGCTGCCGACGGCCCGCACCGCATTGGTCGAGCAGTTCTGTTCATGGTCGGCATGGAGGATGAAGAGCACGTCGAGCGCACGCTCAAGCACCGGATTCGGTCTGTAGTTATGCTCCGTCATCTTGAACATCATAGAGAGGAAGTTCCCGGGGTAGCTCAAGTCGTTGTCCGGCAGAACATAGGGGAAGCCCATGCTGTGGCGGAAGCTCATGGCTGCAAGCGTCGGAATCTTGCCGATAAGACGCCGCACCTGAAGCTTGCGGGAGTCCTCATTCATGATATTCTTGGCGTCCGGGTAGAATGTGGATAGCGCACCCACGGTACCGACCATGATACCCATCGGATGTGCATCGTAGCGGAACCCGTCCATGAACTTCACGATGTTGGCGTGGGTCATGGTGTGATGGTGGATATTGTAGGACCAGACAGCCAGGCGCTCCTTGTCCGGCAGCTCCCCCTTGATGAGAAGATAGGCCGTTTCGAGGAACGTGCTGTGCTGGGCAAGCTGCTCGATCGGATACCCCCGGTATCGGAGGATGCCGCGATCGCCGTCGATGTAGGTGATGGCACTTTTGCAGGACGCGGTGTTCAGGAATCCGGGATCGTAGCCGAGAAGGCCGAAATCATCATCAGATAGCTTGATCTGACGGAAATCCATCGTCTTGAATGCACCGTTTTCCACCGGGATGTCATAGGTTTTTCCCGTACGGTTGTCGGTTACTGTCAGCGAGCCCGAAGGGTTTACAGTGGTCATTGCGTGATTGGTTACGTCCTTGAAAGTAGCCGGAGGAGGCCGTCCCCGGGCGGTTAATATACTCAGAAAAAAAAGGAAAATACTTTTTGGATTTCAGAGGGCCACTGCCTACATTTACAACTCTTTCACGGAGCTGTAGCTCAGTCTGGTTAGAGCGCCTGCCTGTCACGCAGGAGGTCGCGGGTTCGAGCCCCGTCAGCTCCGCAAGGAAACAAGGTCCCCACCCGAGGGGCCTTTTTCATTTCCGCCCCGACATCCTCCATCAGCTTCGTTTCCGCCTATCGCGCAGATAGATTGATTTCGACTGCCCGTCCCCGCCGATGCGTTCATCCACCTCGAACAGTTGGGTTGCGGCAATAAGTTCTCCAAGTTTTCCGTAGCCGTAGTTGCGCGGATCGAACTCCGGAGACTGCTTGGCAATGTTGCTTCCGGTGGCCGCCAGATGGGCCCAGCCCGCCTCGTCCGATGATGCCTCTACTGCGTTGCGCAGGAGGCGGACGAGACGGGTGTCCTGCTTGAGGTCAGCCGCCGACTTCCGTTTTATCGGCTCGTTCTCGTTTATTTTGGCGCGAAGCACCTCGGTATAGATGAACTTATCGCAGGCTGAAACGAAGGGTCCCGGGGTCTTCTGCTCGCCGAAGCCATAGACGGTCAGGCCGGCTTCCCGTATGCGGACAGCAAGCTTGGTGAAGTCGCTGTCGCTCGAAACGATGCAGAACCCGTTGAAACGCCCCGTATAGAGCAGGTCCATGGCGTCGATGATCATGGCGCTGTCGGTCGAGTTCTTGCCTTTCGTATAGCCGAACTGCTGGATGGGCTGGATCGAGTACTCGAGCAGTACCTCCTTCCAGCTTTTCAGGGCCGTTGAAGTCCAGTCTCCATAGATGCGCTTGACGTTCGAAGTGCCGAATTTGGCTATTTCAGCCAGAAGCCCTTCGATGATGGAAGGCTGGGTATTGTCGGCGTCAATGAGCACCGCCAGCCGGTCCGATCTCTCCTCTGCCATTGGATTGTTCTCCCCTGTCAAATGTGTTCCTGTTTCCCTGCCGGCAAGCGGTCTCACTGCACGACCCTGAGCCCCGGTTTGCCGATGACCGGCATATTGGCCTGAATGCTGATCATGTCAGGATCGAAGTCCACCCGGACCACGTTCTCCAGATAGGTAGCCCCGGCACCTGATACGCCATCAAGCTCCATCAGTGCATCCTTCACCGAACCGATCACAACCACCGCAACCAACTACCCTCTACCCTCACGTCCTTCTTCATGCCGCACCGCTGTGAATTCGTTTCTGCCTTTACCGGTAAGGTACAATGGCGGCGGACCATCACGAAATCTTTCCTTGGCAGAAGATCAGCCGTGTGTGTATATTTTGCTATTTACCGTTCCCCCGCACGTTGATTGAAACAGAATGGGGTCCGGCTCATTTCGACCAAGCCAGAGGGCCCATGAAACGAACCACGCCGCAGCCGCGCACCCTGTTCAAGAGGGTCCTTATCTTCATCGGCCTTCTGGCGCTTCCCGTCCTCTCATCCTGCACGAAACCGCATGATGACATCCGCTCGCTCCAGCAGGAAGTGTGGCAGCATCCGGGTGACACCGGAGCCCTCATGAACCTTGCCAACGCCTTTGCGCGCGCAAAGCGCTATGACGAGGCAGCAGAGGCATACAGCGGAGCCCTGAAGATCAATCCGGAGCTTGATGCGGCATACCACTCCCTCGGAGCGGTCCGCTTCAACCAGGAACGTTACAGTGAGGCTCGCGACTGGTTCCGGAAGCATCTTGATCGCGCGCCAACGGACTCGTTGCGGAACTACGACCTCGGCAACGCACTCATGCAGCTGAAAGACTACGGCCGTGCTGCAGAGGCCTATGAGGCGGCGATTGCAAACAGCCACTCCTTCACCGAAGCCCACTACAACCTTGCCGTATGCTTCACACATCTCGACAGGATGGCAGAAGCCCGTCAGATTTATGACTGGCTTCTGGATAAAAACAATTATCTTGCCGTTTCTCTGCAAAGCCATCTGAAAGGGGGAAAGCCGGACGGCCAAAAGCCGTGAACAGGCACTACAATGCCGACTGATACTTATGAGTGACCACCATATCATCATCACGCCGAGAGAGACACCCCTACCCATAGCACAGGCGGCCGAAGCCATCCAGACAGCACTCCAGCAGCATGGCGGCGAAGGCTCCGCCACCCTCCATCCGCCTGGTACACTTCTTATGTTCCGCCAGCCGGTGCAGCCCTTAGACCCCGCCGGGTGGCTCGCAGCCCAGAGCATCCGCCCCAGAATCTTCTGGAGAAACCGGGAACAGGACTATGCCGCCGCCGGCATCGGTATCGCCGACGCCCTCACCTTCAGCGGCAGAGAACAGAACAGTTCCGTCTTCAATCGTCTCGGTGAAGCATTGGCCGAAAAGAGCCGCGCCGCGAGGTATTTCGGAGGAATCTCGTTCAACAGCCGTGAACAACAGGACCATGACTGGAAGAACTTTCCTGCGTTTTCCTTCATTCTCCCGATACTTGAGCTTTCCCTGGAAAACGGCGAGTGCAGACTCACCTGCCACATCCATTCAGGCGCACCCCCGGAAACCCTCGCCAGAATAGATGAGGCCCGGGCCCTCATCGCCTCGCTCCAGAACGAGTCCGGCGACACCGAAGAGCGTTTCCCTGCCCTGACCGGCCGTACATGCAGCCCCGATCGGGAGGGATGGATACGGAACTGCAGAAAAGCCATTGCGACTTTCGCAGAAGGCAGCACCGAGAAAATCATGCTCGCCCGCAAAACCACGCTGGAGTTCGCTTCAGCCTGCAACCCGATGCTCTTCCTGCTCCGCCACCCCTATCCGCGAAACACTACATACCGGTTCTATTTCGAACCTGAAGAGGGATGCGCATTCCTGAGTTTCACCCCTGAACGCCTCTATCGTCGGGACGGATCCCGACTTCTTACCGAGGCCCTTGCCGGCACCTGTTCAAAAGAGAGTGCTGCCATGACCGACGAGTACGCATCACGGACCCTCCTCGGCTCCGAAAAAGACATCAGAGAGCACCGGTTCGTCAAAGACATGATCTACAATGAGCTTCTCCCCGCATGCAGCCAGATCGAGATGGAGGATGACGTGCAGGTGCTTCAGCTGAACCGCCTCGCACACCTCTACACCCGCTGCTCGGCAGTCCTGAAACCCGAGTGCAAGGATGACGGGAACGTCCTCTCCATTCTGCACCCGACGCCGGCCGTCGGCGGCGTGCCGAAAGAAGACGCCATGCGCCATATCATGGAGCTTGAACCCTTCAGCCGCGGCTGGTATGCCGGGCCGGTCGGATGGATCATGAGGGACGCGGCGGAGTTCGCTGTCGGCATCCGCTCGGCGCTTGTCAACGGCACAACCGCCTCGCTCTATTCAGGCGCAGGGCTCGTCCGGGGATCCGACCCCGAACTGGAATGGAACGAGGTCGAGCAGAAGATCGGAGACCTTCTGGCCATCACAGAGGGGAAGGCATGAACAATCCTCAGGTCACCACGATCTGGAGCACGGTCCTCGTCGAGGAGCTCATCCGCCAGAATGCCTCAATGTTCTGTATCTCACCCGGCTCACGCTCCACCCCGCTCACCGCCGCCGTCGCGAGGAACCCCCGTGCGAGCTGGAAAATGTTCCCGGACGAGCGCTCCGCAGGCTTTTTCGCACTTGGCCACGCCCGTGCGACCGGCCGCCCTGCCGTTCTCATCTGCACCTCCGGCACGGCAGTGGCCAACTACTTCCCTGCCGTTGTCGAAGCTTCGGCAGATTTCATGCCGATGATCGTGATATCGGCCGACAGACCTTTCGACCTGCAGGAGTGCGGAGCCAATCAGACCATCCGTCAGGACGGCATCTTCGGACGCTACGCGCGCTGGCATATGCAGCTGCCGCAGCCATCAACTGAAATACCCCTTCAGTCGCTGCTCTCGACTGTCGAACACGCCGTCGCCAAAAGCCTCGGCGCACCCCGGGGCCCCGTCCACCTGAACCAGCCGTTCAGGGAACCCTTCGAACCCGAACCGTTCGAAGGCCATCACCCCTGGCTTGAGCCCCTCCAGGCATGGAAACTCGACGGACGCCCCCGGACTTCATCAGCTCATCCTGAACGCCGGCCCGACGCCCGCGCCATTTCGGCCATCCGCAACCTGCTCTCCACGGCCAGGAGGCCGCTCCTCATTGCAGGCAGCATGCCCTCTCCAGATGACGCCCGTGCTGTCGCATCTCTTGCCGACGACCTCCGCATCCCACTCTACGCAGACCTCTCCTCGGGCCTCCGCCTCACGGAGGGCATCCGGGCATGGCAGCAGGCATTCGCTGCGCCGGCATTCCTCGACCGGTTCCGTCCCGATCTCGTCGTGCATTTCGGGGGACGGCTTATCGCCCGCCATCCATCGACAGCCCTTAAAGCATGGAAGCCCGCGCATTATGTAGTCGTCAGGGAGCACCCGGAACGATACGCTCCCGATCTCCCGGTGAACCTCTCTCTTGAGTCCTCTCTCCAAACTGCCGCTGAAAGCCTCATGGGCTGCAGGAGCGAACCCTCCCCGATCAAGGAAGCGGCCGAAGGGTTCTTCCGGAAGTGCAGCGGAGCGCTTGACTCCCTCACGGAAGCGAGCCTGCCGCTCAGCGAAATCTCGGTCGCTCGACAAATCTCGCAGCTCATTACCCCCGGGGAGGCGCTCTTCACATCCAACAGCATGTCGGTCAGGGAACTGGACTCGTTTGCCGCAGCTTTGCAGCCGGACGGGCCGCCGTGCGGGCTCAACCGTGGAGCAAGCGGTATCGACGGGATCATCTCAACGGCAGCGGGGTACGCAGAAGGCCTCGGAAGGAAAGTCACGCTCCTTATCGGCGACATCGCCTTCCTCCACGACCTCAACGCCCTCTCGCTCCTTCGATCCCTATCCCGGCCGATGCGTATCGTGCTCCTCAACAACAACGGAGGCGGCATATTCTCATTCCTCCCGGTTGCCTCCTGCAATGACATTTTCGAGGATCACTTCGCCACCCCGCAGCACTTCCAGGCACAGCCGGCCGCCGCGATGTTCGGGCTCCTGTACGCCGCTCCCCGGACCAACCGCGAATTCGAGGAGTGTTTCCTCGCTGCCGGCGAAGCCCCCCGGAGCACCATCATCGAGATTGCCTCTTCCCGCAGCGAAAACGTCGAACAGCACCGTACCCTGCAGGCCCGGTTCAACGCATTTGCTGAAGCTGCCTTCACCGCCCCCTGAATCGGTTTTTCTTGTGTCTTCCCGGAGAAAAGCGTTAACTTTTCATGCAGGCATAAACGGATGCCCACTAACTCGGCGCAACCAAGAAGTTTTAGCCATGTTGGGAGATGTACTGCTGATCAACGATCAGCACAAATCGGCGGCAGGCGCCATTCTTGAGCGGGTGTTGCTGGATAGTGAACTGCTCCGGAAAAAACAGCCCGAAGAGAAGTTCGTTGTAGCCATATCGGGAGAATCGGGTGCAGGCAAGTCCGAACTCTCGCACTCCCTTGCTCTCCTCCTCAAAGGCAGGGGCATACGGGTCAAGATCCTCCATACCGACAACTACTACCACGTCCATCCGCTCCTGCGGCGGGAGCACCGCATACAAAGCAACTTCGAACTGGTAGGGGTTCAGGAATACGACTGGGAGCAGCTGCACCGAAACATCGAGGACTTCCGTAAAGGGAAAAGCGTATCCATCCCCTGCATCGACATCATCACCGAAGAGGTCGACCAGCTCTTCACCGACTTCAGCAAAATCCAGCTGCTCATCATTGACGGCCTGTACGCAATCCGTACGGAAGGAGTGGACCTCAGGGTATTCATCGACCTCACCTATCACGACACGAAACTCAGCCAGATGCTGCGCTGCAAGGAGCCGACAGACGGCTATCGCTGGAGCGTACTCGAGCGCGAACACCAGCATGTGCGTTCCCTCAAACCCCTTGCGGACCTGCATGTGGATCGGGACTTCAGGGTATTCGACCCGGCCATCGTACGTCATGCTCCCCGACCCTGGCAGCGGCGGGCTGCGCATGCCGTCACACCCGCAGGCTGAACGTCCGGCACTTCAGCCCGCAAGTGGATCATGGAGGGGGGCAGAGGATCATTATATTGCACGATGGACACCACCACCACCACGATTCCCGTTCCGCTCCGGTTCAACACCATCGGCGACCCGTCGCTTCCCGCCATTGTCTTCCTGCATGGCTTCCTCGGCTCCGGCAGCGACTGGATGCCCTTCACATCCGGCATCTCCGGGAGATTCCATTGCATCCTTGTCGACCTTCCGGGCCACGGGGAGGCTGCATTTGGGGACAACGGTCCGGATGAGCTGAATCCGGAAGACGATACCGTAAACGGATATTTTCTCCATACTGTCGACACCCTCGCCGAAGGCCTTCGAACGTTGCTCGCCCGGCCGGGCCTGCTCGTAGGCTATTCGATGGGAGGAAGAATCGCCATCGCCCTCCTGCTTCGCCATCCAGAACTCTTCAAAAGAGCAGTGATCGTCTCATCCTCACCGGGGCTACGGACGGCAGAAGAACGAGCGGCCAGGCGGAAAAGCGACCGGGGAATCGCCCGCAAAATCGAGCGGAACTTCGAGGGGTTTCTGGAATTCTGGTACAGCCAGCCACTTTTCTCCACTCTGAAAAACCATCCCCTCTTCCATGAGGTGGAAACACTGCGCCGGAAAGGTTCGCCCCGGAGCCTGGCCCGCTCACTCCGTCTGCTCGGCACCGGCAACCAGCCATCGTTCTGGGATCAGCTGGCTGCAAGCCCCGTGCCAGTGCAGTTCATGGCAGGGGAAAAAGACCCCAAATACCTTGAGATTGGCCGTCAAATGGTTAATTTGTTCCCTCACTCGCGCCTTGAAACATTCCCCGGTTGCGGCCACACGCTGCACATCGAAGCACGGGAACGGTTCCTTGAGCGCCTGCAGCATTTCTTCAACCAGCAAGACAGAGAGCCGTAATGAGCAGCATAGCATGGAGCCAATGCGGGGAGTTCTCCGACATCCTCTACCATAAAGCCGAAGGCATCGCCAAAATCACCATAAACCGCCCGGAACGGCGCAATGCGTTCCGCCCCCAGACCGTGGAGCAGATGATCGAAGCGCTTCAGGATGCGCGCAACGACGAAGCAGTCGGCGTAGTCATCCTGACTGGAGCGGGTGAGCTTGCATTCTGCTCCGGAGGTGACCAGAAAATCCGCGGCAATGCCGGCTATGCCGATGCTAAAGGGGTCAACAAACTGAACGTCCTTGATTTCCAGCGTGACATCCGCACCTGCCCGAAACCGGTCATCGCCATGGTCGCCGGCTACGCAATCGGCGGCGGCCATGTCCTGCACATGCTCTGCGACCTGACCATTGCAGCAGAAAACGCCCGGTTCGGTCAGACCGGCCCGCGTGTAGGGTCCTTCGACGGCGGCTGGGGAGCCAGCTACATGGCTCGCCTCGTCGGGCAGAAAAAGGCCCGTGAAATCTGGTACCTCTGCCGTCAGTACACTGCTCAGGAAGCGCTCGACATGGGACTCGTCAACACAGTGGTCCCGCTTGAGAAACTCGAAGAAGAAACCGTGCAGTGGTGCCGCGAGATCCTTCAGAACTCGCCTCTGGCCATCCGTTGCCTGAAGGCCTCGCTGAACGCCGACTGCGACGGACAGGCAGGCCTGCAGGAACTGGCCGGCAACGCCACCCTCCTCTACTACATGAGCGAAGAAGGCCAGGAGGGACGCAACGCATTTGTCGAAAAGCGCAAGCCCGACTTCAGCCGTTTCCCGAAACGACCTTGACGGCCTCATATGCCTATCTCTACCGGTACTCCCTTCCTTTCACTGAGCCGGTAACCCTCAGAGGCCGATGCCTCCGGCAGCGCGATGGCGTTCTGCTCGCCCTGAAGACCGGAGACGGGAAGCACTGCGCCTGGGGCGAAATCGCCCCACTCGCGGGGCTGCACCGCGAGACAACGGAATCTGCAGAACGCCAGATCATCGAAACCCTCGCCATGCACCGGGAAAACGGCGCATCACTCATGACGGAAGGACTGTTTCCATCGGTACGCATGGGGCTGGAAATGGCTGTCATGAACCTTGAGGCTTCAATCACCGGCCGGCACCCGTTTTCTGCACCGAGGGAGAGTGCGCTCCCCCGGGTACCGCTGAACGCCCTCCTCATGGGATCGACGGATGCCGTCCTCCTGAGGGCACAGGCCAGCTACCGGGAAGGGTACCGTGCGTTCAAACTCAAGGTCGGAAAAGCGAACGCCGAGGAAGCTGCCGCATCTGTCCATGCCCTGCACCGGCTGTTCGGGGGGGACATTGAACTCCGGCTCGACGCCAACCAGTCAATGCCGCTTGACGACGCAATCTCTTTCGCCCGCACACTGCCGAAAGACAGCGTCACCTACATCGAGGAACCGCTCCAGCAGCCACGCGATATTCCGGAATTCCATGCAAAAACCGGCATCCGCGCCGCTCTTGATGAAACCCTCTGGCAAAACCCCGGACTCCTCGGAGCACTACCCCCGGAGAGCATCGGAGCCCTGGTGCTCAAGCCCAACTGCCTCGGAGGCGTCGCAGCCGTTCTTAACATGGTTCGCTATGCGGCAGATCACAACATGCAGGCAGTCTTCAGCTCTGCCTTTGAAAGCGGCATCAGTCTCGGCTTCTATGCCCTGCTTGCCGCAGCAACCTCCCCGAGGCCTGCAGCCTGTGGTCTGGACACCTTCCGCCATTTACAGGGAGACCTCCCGGCCATCCCCTTCCACGCTGAAGGGGGATCGCTTGACGCAGCAGGCCTGTACCTTGACACCCAGGAAGTCCTGACCACGAACCTCAGCCTCGCTTCGGTATGGACCCTCTGAGGTCTCCTGCACAGGACCCGGTGGCCGATGCCGCAACCCGGTTCGGCCCGCTGCCTATGCTTCTCACGCCTGAAGGCAGCCGCTCATTCAGGGAGTGCAGCGACATCGCAGGACGGATAGCCGCCGCGCTTCTGAAAAGGGGCATCCGGGAGGGTCAGCGGGTCGCAATCATCTCACCGAACACACCCGAGATGGTCATCATCCTGCTTGCCCTCCTGCGAAGAGGTATGGTGGCAGCCCCTCTTAACTACCGGCTGCCTGAAGCACGCCTCCGCCAGATGCTTCAGGACCTGCAGCCGGTCATATGCATCACAGGTCCGGGCTGCCTGCCTCCGGACACGGATACCGCTGCGATCGACTCCCTGGAACTTCTCGCTGAAGCATCAGCCCTCATCCCGGAGCGCAGGAATGCGATGCTGAATGACGACGACATGACCGGCCGACCCGTCACCATCATCCACACTTCTGCCAGCACCGGCAGGGCAAAAGCCGTGGTACACTCGCTAAAGAACCATTGGTACAATGCGCTCGGTTCCAACAGCAACCTGCCGTTCGAGCCCGGAGACACATGGCTCCTGTCGCTCCCCCTCTTCCATGTCGGCGGCTACGCCCTCATCTTCCGTTCACTCGCCTCGGGCGGCTCCATTGCCATCGACCGACCGGGAGCATCCATCACCGACTCCCTCGAACGGTTCCCGATCTCGCACCTCTCGCTTGTTCCGACGCAGCTTTACCGGCTCCTCTACCCGAAGAACGGTGTGGAGCTGACGGCCGGAATCAAGGCCGTACTCCTCGGAGGAAGCGCTTCTTCCGACCGCCTCGTCGACGAAGCCGCAGCCGCAGGCCTCCCCATTTACCTGAGCTACGGCTCAACTGAGATGGCCTCGCAGATTGCCACCACCGACGCTCCGGTGACGGGGCACCGAGCCGACAGCGGAAGGGTGCTTCAATGGAGGGAGGTCTGCGAGGCACCGGACGGCGAACTTCTGGTCCGCGGAAAGTGCCTCTGCACAGGCTACCTCAGAAACGGCGCCATAGACCCCGTCGGGGAGCCGGACGGATGGTTCCATACCGGCGACATCGGCAGTCTGGCCGCCGACGGAACGGTAAGGGTGCTTGGAAGAAAAGACGGTATGTTCATCTCAGGCGGGGAAAACATCCATCCCGAAGAGGTGGAAAGGGCGCTGACAGAGATACGTGGCGTGCTTGAAGCCGTAGTCGCGCCCGTGCGGGACCCCGAATACGGAGAGCGCCCTGCGGCATTCATACGCACAGCCGGCGGAAACACCCCTGACGACGAAACCCTCCGCCGCGAAATGCATCAGCGGGTCGGCCGGCTGAAAACGCCGGTGGTGTTTTTCAGGGTTTGCCAGTGGGCAACGCTTCCGGGATCGGAAAAAACGGATCGGGCCTGGTACAGGCTGATGGCTGCGGAGTACCGCGGAAAAGACACTAACGGCGGGCTGCCTTGCGCTTGAGGCGAAACACGGCCCACATCCCCCCGAATCCGGCAATCGGCGCATAGAAAGCTGCAGAGAAAAGCATGCTCTGAAGGATGTCGGTAAGGGAGAGCGTAAGGGGAGCGAGGGCGAGCTTTTCGGCCTCAAGCAGCGCCTGCACCTGCTGATTGAGTTCCGGGCGGTCACGGGCCATTTCCAGTACCCAGCTGATGACGAGCGACAGGCTTTCAGTCCCTGGGCGATAGGAAAGTGTCTCCATCAGTACCCATGATACCGCTTCGGAGAGGATGCCGCCAACCGCGCCACCGAAGAAGGCGAGAATGAAGGCTTCATTATAGGGAAGACGCACCTGGAAACGCAGGATGCTGCGGTTGAGGGCAACCGATCCGGCAATGAATATTCCCGCAAACAGGAATACGTTGACGAGCGTCAGATAGGGAACCGTGGTCGTCAGGACGACGATGGAGGCCGTAAGCATGACGGCGAAAAGTTTTTCACGAAATACCATGTGGCTTATGCGAGTCTTTCGTTCAGGAAGTCGTCCATGGTATAGAAACCCGGAGCAGTCCTATGTCGCACGGCCAGCCAGGCGGCGGTCTCTACGGCACCGGATGCAAAGCCGGAGCGGCTCTTGGCGGTGTGGGAAATGGTGATTTCGTCCGCCTCTGAATCAATGAAGGCTGTATGCTTGCCAAAGACCCCGCCGAGCCGGATTGCTGCGACCTGCAGCTCGTCGGGCTGGATCGGCCTGCCATCGGACAGCTGGCGCACAATGCTTTTCTTCCGGCTGTTTGCTGCAAGGATGTGCTCTGCAGCGGCAATGGCCGTTCCGCTCGGAAAATCAGCCTTGGCGGTGTGGTGCTGTTCGCTGAAAGCAATGTCGAACTGAGCGAACGGGGCGATGAGGCGTGCCGCCTCACGAACGGTACGAAGGAAAATGTTTACGCCGAGGGAGAAGTTCGCGGAGTATAGCAGTGAGCCGCCGGCGGCCTTTACCCGGGCAGCGACCTCGGCACGGACATCGTCCCAGCCGGTGGTTCCGGCCACGACCGGCACACCCGAGGCGAGCATGGCATCAAGGTTCTGAAGAAATGCACCGCGGACGGTGAAGTCGATGATGGCATCACTGCCAAGGAAAGAGTCGGGGGTGATCCGGGCGTCAACATCAAGGACTGCCGCGGTTTCATGAACGCCTGAACGGCTGATGACGGCGGCAACTTCCCTGCCCATCCGTCCATTCCCTACCAAAGTGAACTTCATACGCTGTCGTACTGATCTATGCGTTTCGTGATGACTGCCGAAGGCTTAGTCGTCACCCATGATTTCAAGAATCCGGTCGAGATCGTCGCCGGAAAAATACTGGATGTGGATCTCCCCCTTGCCGCCCTTTTTCTCAATGATGCGGACCTTTGTGGCCAGCTTGTTGCGAAGGAGCGATTCGAGCTCCGCGACATGCGGCTCGCGCTCCGGCTTCGTCTTTTTATCGGCACTGCCATCTTCGCGGAACATCCGGGCCACAAGGGCCTCAGTCTGGCGGACAGAGAGCTGGTGGGCGATCACCTGCTTCCATACCCTCAGCTGCTGCTGTTCACCCGGCAGGTTGATGAGGGCCCGGGCGTGACCGAAGGAAATTTCACGGTTACGGATGCTGTCCTGCACCTGCAGCGGCAGTTTCAGGAGGCGGAGGAAGTTGCTGACCGAAGAGCGGTTCTTACCGACCTTCTTGGCTACTTCGTCCTGGGTGAGGCTGCACTTCGTCGTCAGACTTTTAAGTGCCAGCGCCACTTCGATGGCGTTGAGATCTTCACGCTGGATGTTCTCGATGAGGGCGAGCTCAAGCTTGCTGGAGTCGCTTCGGGCCTCAATGATATAGGCGGGAATGAATTTGTATCCGGCCTTGCGCACTGCGCGCAGGCGCCGTTCGCCGCTGATGAGCTGGTACCCCTCTCCGTCCCGCTGCACCGTCACCGGCTGGATGATGCCATTCTCCAGAATGGAGTTCATGAGCTCCTCAAGTGCCGTCTCGTCGAACTCCTTGCGGGGCTGGAACGGGTTGGCGTGGATGCTCTCGACCGGCAGACTGCCAATCACCCCCTCCTGCACGGGAACATCGACCTCGTCCCGTCCTGCCCTGGAGAACCCCTCTTCCGGGATCAGCGCCTTCAGGCCCTTTCCCAATGCGTTTTTCGCCATATCCCCTGACCCGTCCGCCGGCGGCTACTGCTGCCGGACTTTAAATTTTTTGATGTTGCCGTCCCGTTCGAACATCTCCCGGACAAGGTCCAGGTAGTCTTTCGACCCTATGCTCTGGGCATCGTAGAGGAGAGCCGGCATGCCATGGCTCGGAGCCTCGGACAGCCTTACGTTTCTTCGGATGTGGGTACGGTATACCTTGTCCTTGAAAAACTTCTTCACCTCTTCAGCCACCTGGGTCGCAAGACGGAGGCGGGCATCGTACATGGTCACAAGCACACCCTCGATGTCGAGCTTCGGGTTCAGATGCTTGCGCACGATGCTGATCGTGTTGAGCAGTTTGCCGAGGCCTTCAAGCGCGTAATATTCCGCCTGGACAGGGATGAGCACTGAATCTGCCGCGGTGAGGGCATTGAGGGTGATGAGACCGAGTGAGGGAGGGCAGTCGATGATGATGTAGTCGTAGTCGTTCTTGACCTCCTTCAAGGCCTTCTGCATCACATACTCGCGGTCACGCATATTCACCAGTTCCACCTCCATGCCGACGAGGTTCACGTTCGAGGGCAGAACATCGAGATACTCCAGACTGGAGCGCATGACGGCATCCCTGATCTCCCCCCCCTTCACCATCACCTGATAGAAGGTGTTGTCTATCTCCTCACCATTGTCGATACCAAATCCCGAGGTCGCATTGGCCTGAGGATCGATGTCGATGAGCAGCGTCCTGAACTCGGAAATCGCAATGGAAGCCGCAATATTGACGGCCGTGGTCGTTTTACCGACCCCGCCCTTCTGGTTTGCAATCGCAATTACTCGGCCCATGTATCTGGAAAGGGGAATCTGCTGCTGTTGAAGTTCAAGAGTGACATACTACATTATACTACTTAGTACATCTTTTACAAACTCTATTCGCTGGTGATGGAGAGGCTCGGGACACAATTCTTTACGGCTCCTACCCTGGTGCTCACCGAGCGCCTGCTCGGGAAGGTTTTCATGCGCATAACGCCCTCAGGCACCGTCCTGAAGGGGCGGATCGTCGAAACCGAAGCCTATCTCGGCAATAACGATGAAGCCTGCCATGCGTGGAGGAAAAAGACTGAGCGGAACCGGGTCATGTTCGAGGCGCCCGGTACCCTGTATGTCTATTTTTCCTACGGTTGCCACCATCTTCTGAACATCGTCACCGAGCCCGAAGGCATTGCCGGAGCAGTACTCATCAGGGCAATGGAACCGCTCGAAGGAATACCCTCTATGCAGGAACGCCGCAATACGACGGTCGAGACCGCCCTCATGAGCGGACCGGCCAAGCTCACCAGCGCCCTTGGCATCGACAGGAGCTCCAGCGGCAGGGACCTGTTCGGCAACGAGTTCTTTTTGCTGGACGCACCGTTGCCGCCACCCTCGATGATTTGCACTTCAACCCGGGTCGGGATTACGAGGAGTCGCGAACTTCCCTGGAGAAAATACCTTGCCGACAATCCCCATGTCTCGAAAGGGCGCCCCTCCTGAGGGGGGACAAAATGGCACGACGATGTTGGAAAGTTGTAAAAAAATGTCCTTTATTAGGGGACGGCTGGCAAGGCAGGATCCACCCTAAACGACTTCCGGAATGCTCGGCACCCCACTCCTTCCAGAAATCAGGGAACTGATCGAGCGCAGAAACTTCAGCGCCCTGCAGCGGATATTCAACGACTGGCTGCCGGTCGACCTTGCCGAACTGATCAGCGACCTGCCCGAAAACGAACAGGCCATACTCTTCCGCCTGCTTCCGAAGGATGTCGCCACCGAGACATTCGAATACCTCGATCTCGACTCCCAGCAGAACCTCCTCGAAGCCCTTACCCAGAAGGATGTCACCCACATCCTCAACAGCATGTCGGCCGATGACCGTACGGCCCTGCTCGAGGAACTGCCCGGCAACGTGACGCAGGAGCTGCTCCGCCTGCTCTCATTCAAAGAGTTCAAGATCGCAAAGACCCTGCTTGCATACGCCGAAGACAGCGTCGGCAGGCTCATGTCGCCTGACTACCTCTCCGTCAAGAAGGACTGGAACATCAACCAGGTCCTCGAATACATCCGCACGTACGGCCACGACAGCGAAACCCTCAACGTCATCTATGTCGTCGATGACCACGGCAAGCTTAAAGGCGAACTGATGGCCCGTGAGCTCCTGCTCTCGAGCCCGGAGAAAAAGATCCGCGATATCGTCTCCGAAGACAAGATCGTCACCTTGACGGCAACCCAGGACCAGAAGGACGCACTCGACGCCTTCAAGAAGTACGACACCGTCGCCCTTCCGGTCGTCGACTCGAACGGCTACCTTATCGGTATCGTGACGGTCGATGACATGCTTGACGTCGCAGAAGAGGAAGAGACCGAAGACATCCAGAAATTCGGCGGTATCGAAGCCCTCGAAGAGCCCTACATCGATCTTCCCATTCCGCAGCTCATCAAGAAGCGGGCGGTCTGGCTCGTCGTCCTCTTCATCGGTGAAATGCTTACCGCTTCGGCAATGGCATTCTTCGAGGAGGAACTGGCCAAAGCCATTGTCCTTGCCACCTTCATCCCGCTCATCATCTCCAGCGGCGGCAACTCCGGCTCCCAGGCTGCAACCCTGATCATCCGCTCCCTTGCGCTCGGCGAAATCACCATCCGGGACTGGTGGAACGTTATGCGCCGAGAAATAATCTCCGGCATGGCGCTCGGCGGCCTGCTCGGACTCATAGGAGTATTCCGGGTCATCGTATGGGCCATGGTCTTCGGCCAGCTGACCCTGCAATGGGTATTCCTCTCGCTGACCGTCGGCATCTCGCTCGTCGGCATCGTCCTCTTCGGCACGCTTGCAGGCTCCATGCTTCCGCTGCTCCTGCAGCACTGGGGTCTCGACCCTGCGACCTCCTCTGCACCGTTCGTCGCCACTCTGGTCGACGTGACCGGCATCGTCATCTACTTCAGCGTGGCATCGCTGCTCCTCGGAGGCATCCTCCTCTGAGTCTCTTCCATAACCCTTCCGCCCGTGAACACCGAACCTGAAACAGTCGAATTCGACATCCTTTTCATCGGCGCCGGGCCGGCAACCCTCACTGCGGCAATCCACCTTCGCCGTCTGCTCCGACAGCACAATGCAACGGCTCCTGACCCGCTCGAGCCATCGATTGCCGTCATCGACAAGGGGCGTTACCCTGGAGCTCACCTCCTGTCAGGAGCTATCCTCGACCCAAGAGCTCTCCGGGAGTTCATGCCGGATTATCTGGAACGCGGATTCCCTTCGGGCCCGGCCGTTTCAGAAGAGGGCATCTGGTACCTCACGAAAAACCGGAAACTAAGGTTCCCAAGCATCCCCGATGCACTCAGCAACCATGCAAACACCCTCTGCTCGCTCTCCCGTGTCGGGGCGTGGATGGCCGGACTGGCAGAGGAAGAGGGCATCGACCTGTTTGAGGGCACGGCGGCAGTCGGCACCGTGGTTGAAGATGGGCGCCTTATAGGGGTGTTGACGGATGACAAGGGGATCGATAAGAATGGAACCCCCGGCCCCGCATACGAACCGGGCCTTGTCCTCAAAGCCCGGGCCACGGTGATCGGCGAAGGTGCCGGCGGATCTCTCACGGCAGAACTGGACCGGATATTCAACCTCCGCCCGCCGGGTACCGCAGGCAACCAGGAGACCGGCGTGAAGGAGTGCTGGCGGATCCCTTCCGGCAGAATAAGCGCGGGAACGGTGCGTCACACCTTCGGCTACCCCCTTCCGTCCAGCCGTTACGGCGGCGGATGGATCTATGCCCTCTCCGATACTGAACTTTCGGTCGGGTTCGTCACCTCTGTCGAACGGCATGCCCCGGCCGCCGACCCACACCTGAACCTGCAGCGATTCAAGGAACATCCGTTTGTCCGGAGCCTCCTCGAGGGCGGCACCATCCTGGAAGCGGGGGCGCGGACAATCACCTCCGGCGGGTACGATGCCATGGGCAGGATATCCGGAGAGGGGTTTCTCCTCGTCGGCGAATCCGCCGGCATGCTCGACATGCGCCGTCTGAAGGGAATCCACCTTGCCATGAAGTCCGGAATGCTCGCAGCAGAAACCCTCTTTGAAGCACTCTGCCAAGATGACTTCTCGGCCGGGCGACTCGCCGGATACGAGGAGCGGTTCCGTGCATCGTGGGCACATGACGAACTCGTTCTTGCCCGAAACTACCGCCAGGCTTTCGATCGGGGACTCTACCATGGCCTGCTGCAGACCGGCATCAGCCTGCAGTTCCCCGGAGCAACCCTCTTAGAAGGCAAAGGGGAAAGCACAAAAAAAGCACAAGATTCCGCCCTGGAATCGAGGAAAGAGATGGCCGCCCTTGAGAAGGCAGAAAAGGCGCATCCGGCCGACGGCATACTCACCTTCACCAAGGCCGATGCCATCTACCGTTCAGGTACCGTGCACGAGGAAAACCAGCCCTGCCACCTCAGGATATCCCCCGAAGACATGGCCGCAATCTGCCTCGATCGCTGCCGCCACGAGTACGGCAACCCCTGCACCAGGTTCTGTCCCGCCGGCGTCTATGAACTCACCGATGGGGGAGGCGCACTGCGGATCAACGCATCCAACTGCCTGCACTGCAAGACCTGCGAAGCAGCGGACCCATACGGGATCATCACCTGGACACCTCCCGAAGGCGTTGGCGGGCCCGGCTACAAAATCAGCTGAAGCGATGGAACGCAAGAAGAAAAAAGTCATTGTCGGCCTCTCCGGTGGCGTGGACTCTTCGGTCGCGGCATGCCTTCTCGTCCGCGAGGGATACGAGGTTCTGGGACTGCATCTCAAGGTGCTGAATGAGGGGGATGAATCACCTGTTCTCGAGCCCTCACCGATGAGGATTTCCAACAGGGAGGAGTTCCATATCCCCGTCTTCACCCTCAACCTGTCGGCGAGATTCCAGGAAAAGGTGATCGACTATTTCAAGCGCGAGTACCTTGCCGCAAGGACCCCGAACCCCTGCATGGTCTGCAACAAAACCATCAAGTGGAGAGGCCTTCTGGAAGGAGCCGCCCAGCTCGGTGCGGACATGGTCGCCACAGGCCATTACGCCCGCACAGCGTTCATCGACGGCCGGCACAGGCTTTTTGCCGGCATTGACCGGAAGAAAGACCAGAGCTACTTCCTCTGGATGCTTACACAGGAAGAGCTCTCACGGACGCTCCTGCCGCTCGGCGCCCTTACAAAGCCGGAAGTACGCGACATGGCCCGTTCCTTCGGCCTCACCGCTGCAGAAAAAAAAGAAAGCCAGGAGATCTGCTTCGTACCTGACGACGACTACTGCAGTTTTCTGGAAAACGCTGTGCCGGGGCTTCGCCGGCGAGTCGAGGGCGGGGAGATCCTCGACCCTTCAGGGCGGGTCATCGGCCACCACAAAGGCTACCCGTTCTACACCATCGGCCAGCGAAGGGGACTCGGCACCGCCACCGGGGAGCCTCTCTACGTAACAGCCATCGACCCCATCGGCAACATCGTCCATACCGGTCCGAAAAGCGCACTTCTCTCAACTGCGGTTGAAGTCAGGCACCTCAACTGGATCGGGGTTGATCCGCCCTCTATGCCGATGGAAGCCACAGCAAAGATCAGGTACCGAGACTCCGCCTCCCCCTGCACCATAATCCCGCTGGAGCCGGGTCCGGCCGGAGTCACAGCCAGAATAATGTTCAAGGAACCAAAAAGCGCCCTCACCCCCGGCCAGGCAGCCGTCTTCTACCGCGGCGATGAAGTGCTCGGCGGCGGCATCATAGAGGGCACCCTGCCCATGGAACTACACCCATAACCGCAACACGACCCTCAATAGCCATGCTCCAGCGACAGCAACGCTCACTCACCACCCTTGAACTCGACCCCAGAGGCCCTGAACCAGCCCCCCTCGTCATCATGCTGCACGGCTACGGCAGCAACGAAAAAGACCTTATCCAGCTTGCCCCGGATCTCCCGGCAACGTGCCGCTATGTCAGCCCGAGAGCGCCGGTGATGCTCGACATGGACATGTTCGGCTGGTTTCCGATTGAGTTCACGCCGACAGGCATCACGGTGGACTATGCAGCCGCAGCGCTCGCACTGGACCGGTTCATTTTATTCACCCGGGAACTGATCGAGACGTTCAGCCCGGCGGGAGGGAAAGTGTTGTTGATGGGGTTCAGCCAGGGGGCGGTGATGAGCTATCTCACAGCATTCAGGAGCCCGGAACTCCTGCACGGCGTCATAGCCCTCTCGGGGCAGCTCCCCGAATCGAACCTCCCTGAAGCAAGCGGCCCCGAAGGGCTCAGGGATCTGCCGTTTCTGGTGATGCACGGCATTTATGACGATGTGCTGCCGATTGAAAAAGGACGCGCATCCGAGCGCTGGCTCAAAGAGCGGGTCAGCGACCTCAGCTACCACGAATACCCGGTGGCGCACCAGATATCGGGTGAAGGGGTCGCCACCATACGCTCATGGATCGAGAAGCGGACGGCGGCTAAAAGCTGATAGAGACCGCCATCCCGTATTCGGATGAGTTGTTGTCGGGTTCCACGAACCCTGTGACCCGTTGTACCCCGTTCTCGGTGACGACAATGGTATCAACGTCGGAGCGGTCGATGTTCCAGTACCGGAAAAACGGACCGAACGACATGGCGCCGAAGCCGAGCTCCTGACGGAACATCAGTGCCGCGCGCCAACCGTACCCGCTCGACTGGCTGTTTTCAAGATCAGCGGAGTACGTATAGGAAGCGTTGTTGGCATCGGTCAAGTCGCTCACCTGCTTCCCGCCCCAGAAGGCATCATACTCAAGGGTGCCGCCGATCGACCAGCCGGCACCCTGCCTGGCAACCAGTTCCATGCCGATGGGGCTGTACCAGTAGTTGCTGTGGCGGTCGTAGCCGCAGTAACCCCTCGTAGAGACCATTCCTCCGCTGCTGTCATCCAGCCTGCGGTAGGCGATGCCGGTGTACCAGGACAGGGTTGAGCGCAGCCCTTTGAAAATATCCCTGGAGGCAAGCAGCCTGATCTCATACATCCGCTCATCGATTCCGCTCAAATCCCCCGAACCAGAAGAGGAGTAGTCCACCTCACCTCTGGCAATCATCGCCTCAAGGCGAAGCATGTCTATGCCTGCCGGCAGATTGTCGGCCCGGTAAGAGCAGGCCCCCGAAACGCCGTACATCAGTCCCGACTCTTCCATTACTCCGGGCTCATCATAAGAAAACCACGACATATGGGGTCCCGCCTCAAAGCCGAAGCCGCCGAGGGGCAAGCCTGCGCGGGCGGAAAAAGGCAGCATCAGCTGCAGGATGAAAAGCATCGGCACAATGGCCTTGAATGTGAGGGTACGCATGGGGCGTTGCATGTTTGCAGGTTGCTTGGGGTTACCGTCATCAACAATATACGATTTAAACCCTCCATAGGCCACAGGCATGCACAGGGAATTGCCGACTTATCCGTATATTCCCATTTTTAAAACCGGATCCAGCATACAGCATGAAGGCAACACTCAGAGATCTCCTCAACGAGCGCATCCTCGTCCTCGACGGCGCCATGGGCACTATGATCCAGCGCCATAAATTAACCGAGAACGACTACCGGGGGGAACGCTTCAGGAGTCACACCCACCCGCTCCTCGGCAACAACGACATTCTGGTGCTGACCCGTCCCGATATCATTTACGAGATCCACTGCGACTTTCTCGAAGCGGGTTCCGACATCATTGAAACCAACACGTTCAACGCCAACCCTATTTCGCAGGGCGACTACGGAACCGAAGACCTCATCAGGGAACTCAACCTTGAAGCATCGAGACTGGCAAGGAAAGCAGCCGACGCCTACACCGCAAGAGACCCCGAAAAGCCGCGATTCGTTGCCGGATCAATCGGCCCGACTAACAAGACCCTCTCTCTTTCCCCCGACGTCAACAACCCCGGCTACAGGGCCGTCAGCTTCCGCGACGTGGTCGACAACTACCTCCAGCAGATTGAAGGGCTGATGGAAGGCGGAGTGGACGTGCTGCTCGTCGAAACCGTCTTCGATACCCTCAACTGCAAGGCTGCGCTCTTTGCCATAGAAGAGTTCTTCAGCCGGACCAATAAGCGTGTCCCCGTCATGGTCTCCGGCACCGTCGTCGACCAGAGCGGCCGAACCCTTTCCGGCCAGACCACCGAAGCCTTCTGGATCTCCATCGCCCACATGCCGGACTTGCTCTCGGTCGGACTGAACTGCGCACTCGGCTCCAAACAGATGCGCCCGTTCATCGAGGCGATCTCCACCGTTGCTGAAAGCTTCGTCAGCGTCTATCCGAACGCCGGCCTGCCGAATGAGTTCGGTGAGTATGATGACTCCCCCGAATACATGGCTGCCCAGATCGCCGATTTCGCCGAGTCCGGCTTCGTAAACATTGTTGGCGGCTGCTGCGGCACCACGCCAGACCACATCAAGGCCATCGCCGAAGCCGTGAATGAACTCCAGCCGAGAAAACGGCCGACGGCGTCGCATGAACTCCAGCTCTCAGGCCTCGAGCCACTCCGGGTCAACGCCACCACCGGATTCATAAATGTCGGAGAGCGGACCAACGTCACCGGCTCGAAGAAATTCGCCCGCCTCATCCGTGAGGGCAATTATGACGAAGCCCTCTCGATAGCCCGCCAGCAGGTCGAAAGCGGCGCGCAGGTGATTGACGTCAATGTCGACGAAGGCATGCTCGACAGCGAACGCGTGATGGAGGAGTTCCTGAACCTCATCGCTTCGGAACCTGAAATCGCCAAGGTTCCCGTCATGATCGACAGCTCGAAGTGGTCCGTCATTGAAAAAGGACTGCAGTGCGTCCAGGGAAAGAGCATCGTCAACTCCATCAGCCTCAAGGAGGGTGAAGAACCCTTCCGCCAAAGAGCCGCGAAAATCCTTGAATACGGTGCTGCAACCGTGGTCATGGCCTTCGACGAAGCAGGTCAGGCCGACAGCCTGGAACGCAGGAAAGAGATCTGCGGGCGTGCCTACCGCATCCTCACCGAGGAGGTCGGGTTCCCTCCCGAAGACATCATTTTCGACCCCAACGTACTCACCGTCGCCACCGGCATCGAAGAACACGACAGCTACGCCCTCGACTTCATCGAAAGCGTTCGCTGGATCAAGGAGAACCTCCCGCACGCAAAAGTGTCTGGCGGCATCAGCAACGTCTCATTCTCCTTCCGTGGAAACGAGCCGGTGCGGGAAGCCATGCACGCTGCATTTCTCTACCACGCCATCCAGGCAGGGCTCGACATGGGCATCGTCAACGCCGGCCAGCTTGCCATCTACGAAGACATCGACCCCGAACTCCTGGTCCGCGTGGAAGACGTGCTCCTCAACCGGCGCACTGAGGCCACCGAGCGTCTCGTAAGCTTTGCAGAAACCATCCGGGACGGTGGAGAAAAAATTGAGGCAAAAGCCGCAGAGTGGCGTTCGCTGCCTGTTGTGGAACGCCTCCGTCACGCCCTCATCAAAGGCATCGTCGAGTACATCGACGAGGATACAGAAGAGGCGCGCAAGCTCTACCTGAGCCCCCTGCAGGTCATAGAAGGCCCGCTCATGGACGGCATGAACGCCATCGGCGACCTCTTTGCAGAAGGCAAGATGTTCCTCCCGCAGGTAGTCAAGAGCGCCCGCGTCATGAAACGCTCGGTCGCATGGCTCATCCCCTTCATCGAAGAGGAGAAGGCCCGGAACAAAGACACCAAAGCCGCAGCGAAGATCCTGCTCGCCACTGTCAAGGGCGACGTGCACGACATCGGCAAGAACATCGTCTCCGTCGTTCTCTCCTGCAACAACTACGAGGTTATCGACATCGGGGTCATGATGCCCTGTGAAAAGATCCTCGAGGCTGCAGAGCGCGAAAAGGCTGACATCATTGGCCTCAGCGGACTCATCACCCCGTCTCTCGACGAAATGGTGCATGTCGCACGGGAAATGGAACGTCTCGGCATGAAAATCCCGCTTATCCTCGGCGGCGCCACCACCTCGAAAATCCACACTGCGGTGAAAATCGCCCCGGTCTACTCCGGCCCCGTTGTCCAGGTGCTCGACGCCTCGCGCAGCGTGCCCGTCGCAGGCAGCCTCCTCAACCCGCAGCTGAAAGACGCCTATGTTGCCAAACTGAAGGAAGAACAGGAAGCCATGCGCCGCGGGCACATAGAGAGAGGCGCGGCAAAGCGGTACCTCGGTATTGAGGATGCCCGTCGGAACAGCTTCCGTACCGACTGGAACGCAACAATCCCGCCTCTGCCGCAAAAACCCGGCATCACCGTACTTGAAAACGTCACTGCCGGAACGCTCCGTCCCTATATCGACTGGACGCCGTTCTTCCAGACCTGGGAGCTCCACGGCCGTTACCCTGAAATCCTTTCCGATCCCAAGGTCGGGACTGAAGCAACCAAGCTTTTTGCAGACGCCAATGCCATGCTTGAGCGCATCGAAAAGGAAAAACTGCTCGGAATACGGGGAGTTGCCGGGCTGTTCCCTGCCTCAAGCAACGGCGACGACATCGAAGTCTACACCGACGAAACGCATACGGCACTCCTTGGCACCATCCACACCCTGCGCCAGCAGCAGGAAAAACCCGAAGGAGAACCCAACCTTGCCCTGGCAGATTTCCTGGCACCCAAAGAGAGCGGCCTTAAAGATCACATCGGAGGGTTTGCCGTAACCACCGGCCTCGGCATCAAACCCATTCTCGAGCAATTCCGCGAGGTACATGACGACTACAGCGCAATCCTCCTGCAGGCACTCGCCGACCGGCTCGCAGAAGCCTTCGCCGAAATGCTGCATGAAAAAGTGCGCCGGGAACTCTGGGGCTACGCCCCCGCTGAGATCCTCGGCTCTGAATCCCTCATCAGCGAGAACTATCAGGGTATCCGCCCTGCACCCGGCTACCCCGCATGCCCCGACCACACGGAAAAAGCAGAGCTCTTTGCGCTGCTGAATGCCGAAGCAAACACCGGCATCACCCTCACCGAGACCTATGCGATGAACCCCGCAGCTTCGGTCAGTGGACTCTACTTCGCCAACCCCGAAGCCCGCTACTTCGTACTCGGCAAAATCCAGAAGGACCAGGTGGAGGACTATGCAGGGCGCAAAGGCCTCAGCCTGCAGGACGCCGAGAAGTGGCTTGCGCCCAACCTCGCCTACGAACCATAGACACAGGGACCGCCCAAGAGAACACCAATGAAGAAACCGGAGCCCATATCCGGTTTCTTCATTCCGGGCCGAGGGCTGCCGAAAGGTTCTGGATGTAGCGGCCGATGAGGCTCTCAAACTCCATCGCAACGAGCGGGGAGAGCAGAAGCTGGAGAAAACCTGGCAGCTCGACCGTAAGGAGCCCTTTGGAGTACAGCGCGACCGAAGTTCCGCCGCCTGCAGGCGTAAGGGTCCAGTGTCCTTCCACAAGAGCGTTGCCGACGTCTGGCACCGGAGTCCAGAAAACACTGAGGGCCGCCGGGTCGGAAGCGTACCGGGAAGCATAGATGGTCTGCTGGAGCGTGTAGCCGCCAACACCGATTTTCTCCATTTCCCACCGGTATGCATTATCGCCGATATCAACCAGCTGCAGGACCTGGGGGAAATAGGATGCCGAACGGGGTACATCGGCAAGAAGCCGGAAAACATCTTCCGGGCTGGATGCGGTGCAAAACTCGCGCCGCACGGTGATTTCGACAGTGAATGACATGGCATCAAAAGCCGCAGCTTTCCGTTTTATAGTGGGGAAGAGGTGCCTGAAGGGCTTGGAGGACGGCGGCGTCCCGCCGGTATACATCATTACGGAACATCACCACCTCACCCTCCGACATCGCGGTAAGGTAAAGGATGAGGACGGGTACGGGTCTCGGGAGGCTTATGGTCCGGGTCCTGCCGGCGTCGATAAGTGAATCTATTTGTCGTGAACTCCACTTCACGCTGTCGGCGAGAACCAGTTGGGCCAGGTGGCGCGGGTTTTCCACCCTGATGCAGCCGGAGCTGAATGTCCTGGCGCTTTGCTTGAAGAGCTCTCTTTTGGGGGTGTCGTGCAGGTAGACGATATGCGGGTTCGGAAGAAGGAACTTGAGCCTGCCAAGCGCGCCCTCATCCCCGGCGGCCTGCTGCAGGCGGTAGGGGAAAGATGCCCCCTTAAGGGCGTGCCAGTCGACCGATGCAGGATCAACGGTCCTGCCTTTGCTGTCGATGACCGACATGTTGTTAGCCTTCAGCCAGCCGGGATCCTTCCGGATGGCGGGAAGCGCATCCTTGACGAGGATGGTTGGAGGAACAACCCACCGGGGGTTGAACACGACAGACACCATATCGGCCTTGAACACAGGCGTTTTCCGGTATGGCCTGCCGACAATCACCCTCGTGGCCCAGCGAAAGTCTCCCTTTTCCACATACTGGAGACTGAATCCGGCGATGTTGACCAGAACATAGGTCGAATCCAGGTCGTTGAGGAACCAGCGGTAGCGCTCAAGATTCACGCGAAGCGCCTCGACCCTCACCGAAGCCGGCACATTCATTGCGCTCAGGGTCGCGGTGCCCGGCACCCCGTCATCATTGAGGCCGTGGCGCTTCTGGAAGCGGCGTACCCCGAGAGAGAGTTCCCTGTCAAAGACCGTCGAAGTGTCCGTGGCGGTGCTTTCAAGGTCACCGACAATGGCAAGGCGACGGCGAAGAGCCTGTACCCGCGGGCTTCTCATGCCGAGCGTGAGGGCGGGGCCCGGCGGTACAACCGGCCAGCCGCCCGAAGCCTCGATGGCGCGGTAACGGCCAAGCGCGCGGCGGAGCATATGATACTTGGGATGACGGGGACGGAAATCCTGCAAGAGTACTGCAGGTCCATCCTCGCCGGGTGCACGAGGCATCCTGAGGCCAATGGCTGAGCGGACGCCTGAACCAGGAAAGTTCCAGTTCGGATCAAGGCGCAGGGGATCGACCTTGCCGTAACGGAGATGGGCGGCGAGGGTGAGGAATGCGTCAGAGAGAAGGAGCTCCGCCTGCACCCGTTCCTCCATAGTCGAGGGCGGAGAATGCGTCAGGCGGAAAACGGCTTCGCGGTGATAGTCATCCGGATCAAGGCCGTCGGCGCCGGCGGAGTCAATTTCACGAAGCAGGGCATCAACGAAACGGCGCTGCGTCCAGAGAGGCCGAAACTGTCTTGGGGCATACAGGTCGTACAGCTGGCGGATGCAGGTATGGTGAGGATCCGGGGCGGGATGCGCTCTTTGAAGGCCTGCGATGCAGAGACTGATGGCTGCCGGCACATCATCCTGAGGCCGTGCGGCCTCCGGTGCCGGCGGGGCCGGACTGAATGCGAAGAGGATCAGGAGCAAGAGAAGCATGTGCAACCCTCCGGTTGGTCACTGAGGTGTCCTCAGGACGTGCTGTCGGGACCCGGCAGGTGAGCCGAGAAAGCATACCCCGCACTGTCGTGATAAATGAACAGGCAGCTTCCGCCTTTGATAAGATCAATCACCGGCCTTGAACTATCGGGAGGCAGCGCCGGACACCCCTGGCTCCGGCCGAGCCGCCCATACTTCGATATAAATCCTCTGGTGGCGTAGTCGGCTCCGTGGATGACAATGCTCCGCATCGTGGCATTATCGTTGACGCCCTGTTCCATACCCTCAAGCCGGAGAGAATAACCGTGCCGGCCTGCATAGGTATCACCCGTTGTAAAAAATCCCAGACTGCTCTGATATGATCCCGGCTCATTGGAAAAGCGGTCGGCCGTAGCGCCACCGCTCCCGCTGCCATGTGCCACAAGGGAGGAATAGATGATGCTTCTGTTCCGTATGTCGATAACGAACAGTCGTTTTTCAGCAGACGGGCGGTTGAAATCAATCACAGTCATGACTCCCTCCCGAAGGATCTTCCCCTGCCCGAGCATGCGGTAATACCCGGAAAGCGCTGCTGCGAGAAGATCAGGGCTGAGCTCGGCGCGAAGGGCCGGAGCCGCGGCAAAGGCGGCGATATCGGCTGCGCGCGACGGCGGTGGGCCGGCCGCCAGAGCCGGTGCCGCAAGAGAGAGGGTAAGCATGTATACCAGAAGCAGGGCGCCGGACGCGCCCGTTCTCATCGTGGCCATACGCATCACTTATACATTGAGGAAAACCCTAAGGCATCAATGCCGAAAGGGCTCAAGCATGACAATAAACATTCAATATATATAAAATTTACATCTATCTCTGACTCCGGGAGGTGGCGGCGATGTCCACCGGATCCCTTGCAGGGGTGAAGACGACCGGTGCGGAGGCAATCCGTCGGAATCGCCGGGCGCGACGGATTTTCGGAGTCCAGTCCATCAGGAAGCGGACCAATGCCTCCCATATAGCAACCCATGCGGCAATCGTGAGGCCTTCGACAAGAATTCTCGAGGGTGCGGCGCCCGCATCGGGAATCTCGAACTGACCGGGCAGCCAGAGTGATGCAGCGAGCATCACAAGACCCGACAACAGCAGCATGAAGGATACCTGCAGCATCTTTCGTATGGCCGCCAGCTCAAGTTCGCGCTGATAGATGAAAAAAAAGTTGACGCCCGAACGCACCTCTTCCATCAGAACGTCTTCAGGCTGCTGGTCGAAGGCGAACCGGATGACGAAATCAGCGCGACCGATTTCCTGCACGCAGCCCGCAAGGTATTCGACAAGGTCGTCGTCAAGATCCTTGCGGTGATACGGAGCTTTTTTGTCGAAATCCGCATAGAGATCCTCCACGCGCGGGGCCGAAACGTCTATCACCACGCGTCCCTCTTCAGTCCTTGCGTAACGGTCGAGTATTCCTGTTTTCACTTGCGCCATGAGAAAGATCCTGCTCTGAAGGAGAAAAAACTTTCTGCGTCTTGAATTTACATAAAAATGCCGCGAAGGTGCCATCATGGCGCAAGATGAATATGGCGCCGTCCTGCCAGGTGCCGTTCTCCCTCCGCCACCGTGAATGCGGCGGGTCGCCCTGGTTCTGGTGGATGTTGTGCACTCCACTGCCATGACGGAACGGCTCGCCAAATACAAAAATCCTCCGGCACTGCTGGAGCAGGGGCTCAAGGTCCCTGAATGCCCTGGCACCGGTTCCCGACATCCAGGCTGGCGAAGAAGCATCCGATGCAGGAGGCTGAAGCTCGGGGCTGCGGTAGTAATCAACGGCCCCGGTGCCGGGACGGGATTCAAGCGCATGCCACCCGTCGGCCAGTCGCTCCAGCGGAACAGGAAACGAGGGAACGGGATCAACGACCCGCCACTCCAGCCCGTCCGGAAGGTGCTTGCTGTCAAGGTCGACCGGGCAGCGGAAATACCGGCCCCTCGCCCTTACCCTGAGGTTGCAGTGATAGTACTGCCCCGACTCCCTTGTGTGGTCGCAGTACCAGTTGCCGAGCGTTCCGGCAAGAACGCCGTAGCCGTCGTTGAGGGGCATATGCATGTACTTTCGTTCGAGGACCCGTACAGAAAGGTACGCAACACTTCCGCCGCCCGCAAAGTCAGGCGCGTCTCAATGAAACCTTTCGGCTGGCCGGACGGGTTGGTATATTGCCGATGAAGAGGAGATACCCAAACCGCCGGAACCCGTGATGGCAAGAGATCCTTCAGACCAGCTGTCAATCAACACCGCCCGATTACTTGCCGTCGACATGGTTGAGCGGGCGCAGTCCGGCCACCCCGGCATGCCGCTTGGTGCAGCCCCGATGCTCTTCGTACTCTTCCGGCACATCATGAACCACAATCCCCGGAACCCCTCGTGGCTTAACCGGGACCGGTTCGTCCTCTCCGCAGGGCACGCCTCCGCAATCCTCTATGCAATGCTCCATCTATCGGGATATGACCTCACCATGGAGGACCTGCAGCAATTCCGCCAGCTTGGAAGCCGCACGCCGGGACATCCCGAATACGGCCTGACGCCGGGAGTGGAAACCACCACGGGGCCACTCGGGCAGGGTATTGCAACCGCCGTCGGCATGGCCATTGCGGAACGGCATGCTGCAGCCATCCTGAACCGGGGCAGGTTTGAGATCATCAACCACTATACCTACGTCATCTGCAGCGACGGGGACATGATGGAAGGCATCGGCAGCGAAGCGGCTTCGGTTGCCGCCCACCTGCAGCTCGGCAAACTGATCTGCCTGTACGACAGCAACGGAATATCGATAGAGGGACCAACCTCCCTCTCCTTCACCGAGGACACCGTATCCAGGTACCGGGCCTACGGCTGGCAGGTTCTGGAGGTTGAGGACGGCAACGACACCAACGCCATACATGATGCGGTGATGCTTGCCAGAAAAGAGACCCGTCAGCCCAGCTTCATCAGGGTCCGGACCCACATCGGCTACGGCAGTCCCAACCGGCAGGACACGGCAAAAGCGCACGGCGAACCGCTCGGTCCGGAAGAGACTATGCTTCTGAAAGCAGCCTTCGGCTTTCCGCCGGAAGCCCGGTTCCACGTCCCCCCCGAAGTCCGCGAACACTTCCGCCCTGTTCGGGAACGGGGCGAAGCCCTCGAAGAAACATGGAACAGCATGCTCGACCGCTATGCCCTCCAATTCCCCGAAAACGCCCATAGCCTCCGTGAACAGCTCAATGGGAAGCTCCCCGATGACTGGCAGAGTGCTCTTCCCTCATTCACGCCCCCGCTGGAGAGGGCAACCCGTCAGGCATCGCAGGCCTGCCTGGAATCAATAACGGAAAGAATTCCATTCCTCATCGGCGGTTCAGCTGATCTCGGCCCCTCCTGCGGCACACTCCTCAAGGGAGCAGCGAGCTTCACTGCCGAAAACCCCGGCGGATCCACCATCCATTTCGGAGTCCGGGAACACGCCATGGGAGCAATCCTCAACGGCATCGCGCTCTCAAGAATCCTCCGTCCTTACGGCGCAACGTTCCTCATCTTCGCCGATTACATGAAGCCGGCCATCCGTCTGGCGGCACTCATGCGCCTCCCTGTGGTATTCATCTTCACCCATGACAGCATAGCCCTCGGAGAGGACGGGCCGACGCACCAGCCGGTCGAACAGCTGGCCATGCTCAGGGCTATGCCGCACCTCACCCTCATCCGGCCTGCCGACGCAAACGAGACGAAAGCGGCATGGGCTCTCGCGCTTCGGAGCAAAGGCCCCGTCGCCCTGGTCCTCAGCCGTCAGAAACTCCCCTTGCTGGAAAGGGATAACGACGACTGCATGGAGCGTGTGGCAAAGGGAGGCTACATCATTTCCGACTGGAAGAATGAGCCGTCCCCGCAAAAAGCGGCAATCATCATAGCAACCGGATCCGAAGTCCACATCGCCCTTCAGGCAAAGGCAATGCTGGATAAAGAGAGCATCCCGACCAGGGTGGTCTCCATGCCCTCAAGCGGGCTGTTTCTCCGCCAGACGGAAGCGTGGCAGAAGCAGGTGCTGCCGCCGAAGGTCACCACCCGTGTCGTCGTCGAAGCGGCCTCCCCGTTCGGGTGGGACCGCTTCAGCGGCCCCCGGGGACGCATCATCGCCATTGACCGGTTCGGAGCTTCCGGACCGGGGGAGGCTGTTATGGAAGCGCTGGGCTTCACTGCAAACCACATCGCCCAAACGGTCCGCGAGCTCAAGGAAACAGCAACATGAACGCCCGGAGCCCTATGGATAAACAAATGGAGATTTTCACCGGTACTCTACCGGAACTGACAGAACAGGCCGCAGCATGCATCATTCTTGAAGCGTGGCAATGTGTCAGGGAACACGGTTTCTTTGCCATGGCCCTGTCAGGCGGAAATTCCCCCCGGCCGCTCTACCGCCTCTTGAGAACAGGCATTGGTGCCGACATCTTCCTGCGCCAGGGCATTACCCCCCCAAAGGTCACGACCGAAGAAAACGGCACGATCGGCATGCCGTGGCATGAGTGCCTGTTTTTCTGGGGTGATGAGCGCTCTGTACCACCCGACGATCCCCGGAGCAATTACCGGATGGCAGAGGAAACCCTTTTCCGGGGGATGGAAAACGGCGGGCTAAGGGTGTATAGGATGGAGGGTGAAAAAGTGGCCCATGAAGCGGCGGCGGCATATGAAGCACGTATCAGAAAGACCCCTGCCGGCTCCGGGGGGGGTCTCCATGGCGGGATGCCCACGTTCGACCTGGTGCTCCTCGGACTGGGACCCGACGGGCACATCGCATCGCTCTTTCCGGGCAATACGGAGGCACTTGAAGAAAAGAGCCATTGGGTCATTGCGGTCCCCCCGCCCGCTCTCGAGCCGAGGGTCCCGCGCCTTACCCTAACGCTCCCGGTGCTCAACCAGGCCCGGACAGTGCTTTTTTTCGTTCCTTCAGACGAGCGTGAGGAACTTGCCGAATCAATCATCAGCGGCAGCCGGCCGGAGCTGCCGGCCTCGATGGTCCGACCGGTAAACGGAAAGGCCATCTGGTTCAAGGCTCAGCCGTAAATCCGGGAGGCATCGGCAGGGCCGTCCGAATGGACCGGGTAGGGCGCAGGCGGAGTGCCGTCAACCGAATGGCGGATGGCGTCGACCACCTCCCAGGCGTGCTCCACGCTATCCTGTCGGATGAAGTTCATCCGCTCGCCGGTAATGGCATCAAGCAGCAACCGGTGGTATGCGGTAAGCCCCTCGCCCGGAAACGCATCGCGGTAATCGAACTTCATGTAGACCGGATCGGTCAGCACCGCCTCGCCCGGCCGCTTGGTTCCGAAGCGAAGGGCGATCGTCTCCTCCGGCTGGATGGTCATGATGACCTGATTGGCCGTGTAGCTGCAGCTGTCGGCAGGACCAAAAAAGTTCTGCGGGGGGCACTTGAAGGTGATGACAATCTGGGTACGCGTTTCCGACAGGTTCTTGCCCGCTTTCACATAAAACGGAACGCCCTGCCACCGCCAGTTGTCGACAAAAAACCTGAGTGCGGCAAAGGTTTCAACGGTGGAGTGCGGGTTGACGTCTTTTTCGTTCCGGTACCCATCATACTGCCCGAGTACAATGGCACTTCCGGCGTCTAGAGGGGTGTGGCGACGGATCGAACGCAGCACCTTACTCTTCTCATCGCGCACCGAGTCGGACTGGAGGTCGACAGGGGGCTCCATGGCAACGGCTGCCAGCAGCTGCAGTGCATGGTTCTGGATGATGTCGCGAAGGAGACCGACCTCCTCGTAAAATGCGCCACGTCCGCGGATGCCGAAATCCTCGGCAATGGTGATGCTGACGCTGGCGATGTAATGCCGGTTCCAAAGTGGCTCGAAAATGCCGTTTGAGAACCGGAAGACCAGAATGTTCTGCACCGTCTCCTTGCCGAGATAGTGGTCGATCCTGAATATCTGATCTTCATTGAACACCCCGCCGACGGCAGCGTTCAGCAGGCGGGCACTTTGAAGATCGCTGCCGAAGGGTTTTTCGACAACTATTTTCCGCCATCCGGGGCACGGCAGGTCCTTTCCTCCGAGGCCCGCAGCGGCAAGGTTCCCGACGATGACAGGCAGCAGGCCCGGTGAAACGGCAAGATAGTAGAGCAGATGGGTGCATACCCCGCTCTCGCCTGCCGCATCCATGATTTCCCGGTAGAGCCGGTGGTAACCATCACTTTCAGCTATATCGAGCTGGACATAAAACAGGCGGCGGAGAAACAGATAAAGAGCCTCGTCATCGAAACCGGCGCTTCCCGATGCGTCCTGAAGCGCACGAAGCACCATATCGCGAAACTCCTGATGAGAAAACGCCCTGCGGCCACACCCTATCACCCGGTACTCGTCCGGGAGATGGCGGTGCAGGGCGAGGTCGAACACCGACGGAAAGAGCTTTCTGTGGGCCAAATCGCCGGTTGCGCCGAAAATAACTATGGTAAAATTGTCCATTACTGCCCGGCGGTAGGTGGAGGAGTGAAGCCGTGCCCGCCGAATTCATGGCGGAGAGCAGCAACAACGCGGTCTGAAAACGTGTTGTCGCTACGGGAACGGTAGCGGCTGAAGAGCGATGCTGCAATGACGGGAATGGATACCTCATGCTGGAGGGCGGACTCCACCGTCCAACGGCCCTCTCCCGAATCCGCCACCTTCCCCTCAAGGTAACTGAGGGATCCGTCCCTTGAAAACGCATCACGGGCGAGCTCCATCAGCCAGCCGCGAATCACCGATCCATGCGACCAGACCCGCGCCACATCCTCGAGGTCAAGTCCATATCGGCTCGCATCAAGAAGCCCGAACCCTTCCCCCATCGCCTGCATCATGCCGTACTCGATGCCGTTGTGCACCATCTTCACGAAGTGCCCGGAACCCGAAGGGCCCATATATCCATAGCCACCCTCGACCGTAAGGTCCTTGAGAATCGGTTCGACGGCCTCATATGCCGATTTCTCACCTCCCACCATCAAACAGGCACCGTGGCGCGCACCATCCAGTCCGCCGCTGGTTCCCGCATCAAGGAAACGAATCCCCTTCATGGCAAGCCGGCAGGCCCGTTCCTCTGAATCCAGATACCGGGAGTTGCCACCGTCGATGAGTATGTCGCCCGGCGCTAGCGAAGGCTCGAGCATCTCAAGGGTGCTGTCGACAGGATCCCCTGCCGGAACCATCATCCAGATAATGCGGGGAGAGGGCAGGCTCCCGCAGAGTTCGGCAGGAGAAGCAGCAACTTCCGCACCCGCATCTCCGATGCGCGCCATTGCGGAGGGAAGCAGGTCGAACACGACCAGTTCATGGCCTCGCTCGAGGAGCTGTGAGGCCATGTTGAATCCCATTTTACCAAGACCGATGAACCCGATTTTCATACAAAGTCATTTAACATGTTCATGCATCATACCAACCGGAGACCGAAGCCCTTTGCCTGAAACGCTGGAAGCACCCGTTTAAATTCCCGAGCAGCCGCCCGAATGTCTCAAGGTCCTTTGAGCGCTCGGCCGCCTCGAGTTCGGCGGCATTCCGGCTCAGCTCAACAGCACCAACCGTTGCCGCAGCGCCTTTCAGTGTATGGAGGAGGAGACGGAAACGCGCCATATCGTTGCGCTCTGCCGCATCGGCGATTGCCGCCAGTTCCTCTTCGGCAGAAGAGATGAACTGACTGAGGATGATGCGGACGATCTCCCGGTCCTGCTGAAGCCGCTGCAGAACTTCGTCGACCATGAACACGCTGTCGGCAGCCGCCTGTTCAACCGGCATGGGCTGCTCCCGACCATCTTCCGAAAGAGGGCGGTCCATGCCGGGGAAATAGCGATCCATGATGGTCTGGAAATCAGACTTGCGAAGAGGCTTGGCAATGTAGTCGTCCATGCCCGCATTGATGCATTTTTCCCGGTCCCCCTTCATCGCATTGGCAGTCATCGCTACAACGGGCACGCTCCTTGACCCTTTCAGGCCGTCATCTTCGCGGATATGCCGCGTTGCCTCATAGCCATCCATCTCCGGCATCTGGCAGTCCATGAACACGAGATCGTATGCCTTGCGCCGCATGGCTTCGAGGGCTGCCGTTCCGCTCACCGCCACGTCCGGCGAATAGCCGAGTTTTTTGAGCATGGACACCGCCACATTGCGGTTGACCATGCTGTCCTCAACGACAAGAACGTTGAGAGGCGATAGAGAAGACCGGGGCTGGGAGGCACCAGAGCGGACTGCCTTCTGCTCGGCTTTCGGAGCACCGGCATCCCCGTCCACCCGGACATGGTCCCTGAGGATTCCGGCAAGATCAACCCGGCGGACCGGCTTCTCCAGAAAAACAGCGGAGAGCCCTCCGGCAAGGGTTTTCATCTCTTCGTTACACCCCATCGGAACGAGCAGCACCACATGCAGTCCTTCATATGCCTTAAGTGCCGGCAGGAAATCACTGAACCCTTCCGCCTCTGGACCGAAACAGCGCATGTCGAGCATAACCAGCGGCATCGATCCGGCGGTCTCCCGGGAGAGCATCCCGGGCACATCCTCCGGCCCGTCCGCCCGCAGGCATGGATGGCCGATGGACTCGATGAAAGCAGAAAGTGCATCCCCGAGAATGCTCGAGTGCGCAGCAATAATGACGGGCGATGCTCCGTGGCCGACCGCGTGATCGGATGAGGGCTGCTCCGGCTGCTTTTCCAGAACGATGTCGAACCAGAAGGTCGAGCCTTGGTCCAGAACGCTCTGCACATTGATGCGTCCGCCCATCCGGCCAACGAGATGGTTGGATATGGACAGGCCGAGACCGGTGCCCCCGTAGCGGCGGACAGAAGAACCGTCCACCTGGGAAAAAGGTTCGAAAATCGAATCAATCCGCTCCTGCGGGATGCCGATCCCGGTATCCCGGACCGAGAAGCGTACCACCGCATACCGTTCGGTCTCCTGCTGCAAGGTCGACTCCAGGACCACTTCTCCACCCTCATTGGTGAACTTCACGGCGTTGCCGAGCAGGTTCACAAGCACCTGGCGGAGCCGTTGCGGATCACCTTTCAGCCGCAAGGTGCTACCGGGGGCGATAGAGAGGGTCAATTCCAGTCCGGCTGCCTGCGCTTCGGGCCCCAGCATACAGCCGACATCTTCAAGCAGTTCGGCAAGCTCGAACTCCTCATGCTCCAGCTCAAGACGCCCTGCCTCGATCTTGGAAAAGTCCAGAATGTCGTTGATGATCTTCAGAAGGTTCCGGCCGCTCGAAATGATAGTCTGCACATACTTCTGCTGCTCCTGGTCAAGATCGGTTTCAAGCAGGAGATCGGCCATGCCGATGACGCCGTTCATGGGGGTCCGGATTTCATGGCTCATATTGGCAAGAAACTGCCCCTTTGCGGCATTCGCCTCACGCGCCTCCTCGGCCATGAGCTGGGTCCTAAGCACCGACTCCTCCAGCCGCCGGTTCGCCTCGAGCAGTTCGTTCCGGGTCTGGTTGGCTTCATCGATGAGGTTCAGCAGCACGGTGCGCTGGAAGTTCCGGTCCGATCCCGTATCCTCACCCGCGCTCAAGAGCGAGGGCGGGGGGCCGGCGTCAACCCGCACCCCGTCCCCAGAAAGATCGGCCACCCTGCCGCTCAGCCTCTTAAGCTCCTTCTGCAACTCTATGGCGTGCATTTCACGGCCGACCATAAGCCGGTTGAAACGCTCAAGATCACCAAACGAGCGTTTCAGGTCACGCTCCATACGTTTGCGCGGCGAAATATCCGACATGATGATGACCACGGACGCGACCTCGCCGCCCTGGAGACAGGGTCCGAACCGGCACTCGACCTCAGCCGTTCCCCCATCGGGCAGGGTGAACTCGGATTCGATCGAGGGCGGCCGTTCGGATGCAAACACCCGGTCGACCGTCATGCAGAAAACATCCTGTCCTGGGCCATGCAGGTGAAGGCAAAGCGAATCGCCCATCTGAAAAGCGGCATCGAACCCGGGCACAGGCCGGTTCATGTAGATGATGCGGTGAGCACTGTCAACTGAAACAATGGTATCCGGACTGTTACCGAGAATGGAGTTCAGGATGTTTTCATTCCTGCGGAGAGAAGCCATTGTCTCCTCGACCTGGCTTCGGGAGAGCTCGAGTTCCCGGTTCTTCAGCTCCAGTTGCCGCTTGACATCGGATAGCTCGATCGATTTTCTGACCAGCTTGATGTTCTGGTCCCTCAACAGGGCCTGACGGTCAAGCGAAGCCTGCTCGAAAACACGGCTTTCTACGGCATGGCGCTCAAGCTCCGCCACCCGACGCTCAAGGTCACTGTATGACGGCCTGCCTGTAGCCATGAGGGAGAGGGGATGGGAAATTTCCTTTATTGAAAGGTACGCAATCTATATATGAAATATATGCGTTTATACGGGGAGAAAAAATCCAATGGAGAAGGAACATGTGAGGGCACGAGGTGCTCAGGAGGTCATTTGCAGGTATCGTTCGATCAATGCTCCGTTGACGGCGTCCCAGGATTGGGATGCCGCATAAGCAAGTCCGGCGTCTCGCTGCACATGGAAACGCCGGGTGTCGTCAAGAAGAGCGAGGCACTGCTGATAAAAGCTGTCGACATCACCAGCACGTGCCACAAGCCCCCCTCCCGATAGTTCGACGATATCGCGGCATCCCCCTTCGTCCGAGACTATGGCCGGCAGACCGCATGAGATTGCCTCAAGGGACACGTTGCAGAACGCTTCGGTCGTCGATGGAAAAAGAAAGATATCGCCGCTGGCATAGGCTTCCGGCAGGGCCGTACCTGTCAGGTATCCGGTAAATACCGCCTCGGGCATCGCCCGCTTGAGTTCGTCCTCTTCGGGTCCGGAACCAATCATGACAAACCGGACCCGGCCACCCTCTCCGTTTTCCTGGAAGCGTCGGTAAAGGTCCATCACAACCCGAATATCCTTATACCAGACAAACCGGCCCGCAAACACAAGAACCTTACGTCCCTCTGCGTCCCATGTGCGTCGCAATGCGTCCGAACGTCTTCCGGGATGAAACAGCCCGCGATCAATGCCACGCGACCAGATGCCGACATCCCGGATCCCGTGCGAGAGAAGGTTCCTGCGGACGATCTCATTAGGAGCAAGAACGGTTTCGCACGTATTGTAGAACCATGCGAGGTATTTCCATAGGGCACCTTCGGCAAAGCCCAGCCGGTAGTAGTTGAGATAGGAAGGGAAATCGGTATGGTAGGCCGAGGCGACCGGCAGCCGGTGCTTCAGGGCGTAGAGCAGAAACTTCCGCCCGATGATATCGGGGGTCGAAATATGAATGATGTCAGGCACAAACCGGTCGAGCTGGAGGCGGGTTTCAGCCGAAAAGAACCCGAGCCGGTAGTCTGGATAGAGTGGAATCGGCACGGAAGGCATAGCGTGCACCGTAACCCCGCCGTGATCATCAGAACGGGATACGTCAGGAGACCAGACTACAACTTCATGGCCGTTTTTCCTGAATGAAGCAACCAGCTGGTAGATGGATTTGACGGCTCCGTCCTTGTCCTTGACAAAGGTACCGGCATATAAGGCAATCTTCATGACAGGAAACCAGTTCTTGAGTACACCCGGCCGCATGCCTGCCCGATAGGGGTAGCAGATGGCCCCCGAAGTATCAGCAGACGTGCCCCAAAGGTAACATTTCCCCCAAGAAAAACCATCATTGATGGTCGGAATCAACCACCTCCAGCGCTGAGAGCCGCAACCTTAGGACGCACAAGACGGCTGAAATCGCTATAGGAAAGGCGCAGGAGCTCCCGGTGCGTACCTGCATTGAAGGCAATTTCATCATCGTCCTCGAGCTCCTCATCCATAAACACATCCATGCCGTACAGATTGCCGAACGGCGGCATTGCGCCGGGCTCGCACTCGGGAAAACGGCCGGCGAACTCCGCCTCACCGGCAAGACACACATCGGCGACGCCCGAAGCCTCTCGAAGCCGGTCGAAATCAAGCTGGCGGGAAGCCGGAAGCACCGCCATCGCCATCTTGCCCTCAAGCCGCACGATAACCGTTTTGGCCATTTCCCTTCCGGGCACATGTGCTGAAGCTGCAACCTCCTGCGCCGTATATGCCGGAGAATGGCTCACCGCAAAATACCGTACCCCGTGGCTGTCTAGAAACTCCCTGAGTTTTCTGATCGGCATGGCATGGTTCCCTGTCAGAGCGTTCATGAAAAGGGGGAACGGTACTCCCCTCCGCCTCAGAACTCGACCCGCAGGCCGACCATGAGGTTATGGGTATCGATGCTGTACTCACGTCCACCGGCAAGTTCCGGATCCCCGGTGCCCAGATAGCGATACCTGACATCGACCAGCATATTGTCAGCAAACCGGTACCCTACGCCAGCCCCAAGCTGCCAGGCAAACACCGTATCATCTACTGAACCCGGCCCGCTGCTGTCATCAATCGATGCCAACCCGAAACCTGCTGTCAGATAGGGAGTGAACGGCGACGAGGCCATCTCGAAATCCAGGTAGCCGTTGCCGAAGAAGCTGAGAATGGACACATCATCACCTAAACTCTCGATGCCGTTCTGCTGATAGCCCAGTTCACCCTCAATCCTGTACTCCCCGCTCCGGAGGCCTAAAGCGCCCGACAAGCTGTAGCCGGTGTTGTAAGACCGGTCGCCGGCGAACTCCACGTCCGAATCCTGCAGCATGGCAAGACCCAGAGAGCCGGTGGCATACGGCGTAGCAGCCGAAGCCACCGACCCCGAGCCAGCGAGTGCCAGCAGAGCAAAAAGGGTTCCCGCAACATATCTCTTCATGGTACACACTCCTTTTTTCATCGTTTCAACCCGATATGCATCCATGCCGCCGGAGAGTCTTTCCTCCGGGACAGCACAACTCACTTTAAAAGTTAAAGCAAATTCGGCAAGGAGTCAAACCAAAAAGGCAGAGTTTTCCTTGAACACAGAAAGCGCTTTCATGGCGCCACTGTAGCCCGCTTCAATGATTTCGGGAATCTGGGTGGTATTGATGAGGTTGAAGGCCGCAAGATCGGGGGCGATACACAGATCGGCCATGCCGGTCTGCATTGCCGCAGTATTGGTGACAGCGGTATAAAAGGAGTTCAGGAGGAGTCCGACGATACTCTCGGGCTTCGTAAAAGCGTGGCAGGCTAACAGGTCAACGCAGATAAGCGGCCGGGCGCCGAGATCAATCAGGGGTGAGACCGGCACATTTTCGAGAAGCACGCCATCGACAAGCATGGAGCCGTTCAGTTCCACAGGTCGAAAGAGCCCGGGAATGCAGCTGCTGGCCATGACACCGGCAGCCACGTCCCCGCTTCGAAGCACCACCTTCTGCCCGGTTGATACATCGGCAGCGATCATGGCAAGCGGAATCAGTGCATCTTCTATGTTTTTCTGTCCGAGGAGGTCATTGACGATCCCTCCGAACTTTTTATTCGAGAGCAGCCCGAACTGCGAGAGCACGAGACCGGACAGGTCGAACCAGTCGAGCTCAAGGGTGACGTCGCGGATCTCCTGCCAGGTTTTGCCGAACGCATGGAGTGAGGCGATGAACGAGCCGATGCTCGTGCCGCTGACCATGGCAATCTTTATGCCCAGTTCATCACACGCCCTCAAGACACCCACATGCGCAGCGCCGAGCACCGCGCCGCCGCCAAAAGCAAGTCCCGTCGATTCCGTTTTCATCATCTCTCAACCCTCTTTGAAGTTACTGCCGGATGGCGTTGCCACCTCACTGGAAAAAGCCGATCAACCAACGCAGGAATCGGAACTTCCTGCTCCCGTATGGCGGGTAGCGAAGCCATATGTCGGCAACAATCGGGCGTTTCATGACGCTCCTCCGGGTGGAAAACTCCTCGAACCCTGCCCGCCCATGATAAGCGCCGAACCCGCTCCGTCCGACCCCGCCGAAGGGAAGAGAAGGCACGGCGGCCTGGAACAGCAGATCGTTGATGCAGACTCCACCGGACCGGGTTTCGCCGAGCACCCTCTGCTGCACTTCGCGGTCAGTGCTGAAAAGATAGATGGCCAAGGGCTCCTGACCGCTCCTGATCATGGCGATGGCGTCCCCGATCACCTTGTATGGGACAAGCGGCAGGACAGGGCCAAAAATCTCTTCTCCTGCACCGGCATGCTCCTCTCCTGCATCCTCCAGTATTGTTGGCGGAATAGTTCGCCCTCCGCTATGCTCCCTCTCCACAATGCCCGGGAACCGTTCCTCAAGCCGGAGGAGCCGGTCGTCACCGACCACACGAGCATATCTGGGACTCCGGCCGGGTGATGGCCCGTAAAATGCCACCAAAGCCTCCCGGAGCGCATCGGCAAGCATGCCCTCAAGGCCACGGCGAACCAGGACATAATCCGGTGCGATGCAGGTCTGTCCGGCATTGAGGAACTTCGCCCATGCGATGCGGCGTGCAACCGTCCTTATATGCATGCCGGAATCTACAATACAGGGACACCGACCGCCGAGTTCGAGTGTCACCGACGCGGGATGAATGGCTGCCGCCTGCATCACCTCCCGGCCTCCAGCCCGGCTTCCCGTAAAAAACACATGGTCGAAGCGCTCCCGGAGCAGCTGCCGGACCTCCCGCGGCCCGCCCTCGACCACCCGGAACGCCTGAGCATCAAGGTAGCACCCGATTCCATCGGCAATGCAGGCGGAGGTACGGGGCGCATGCTCTGAGGGCTTGAGAACAGCGCAGTTGCCGGCGGCAATCGCGCTGACGAGCGGAGAGAGAACGAGCTGGAGCGGGTAGTTCCAGGCACCGATGATAAGCACCACACCAAGGGGCTCATAGGTATATGAAGCTGCCGCAGGCTGATAGAGGAGGGGCAGTGCTGCACGTTTCGGGCGCATCCACGCTCCGAGGTGGCGGAGGGCGTAACGGATTTCACCCTGAAGAAAAGCAATCTCGGTAAAGAAGACCTCCGGAGGAGGCTTGCCGACATCCGCCTGCACCGCAGCGGCAAGATCCTCTTCCCGCTCACGTAGAAACCGCCCGAGCGCCTCCAATTGTCGGATGCGCCAGGCACGGGGACGGGTCAGCCCCGAATCGAAAGCGGTTCGCAGGGCCTGCACAACCGGCTGTTGAAATGCTTCACCCATAAGAAAGAAGGCTGATGGAACGGGGTCAAAAGAAAGTAACGACATAAAAGTAACGAAAAAACACCCCATTGCAGGAAAGCAAATGTTGTCTACATTCTGAAACAAACTGCATCAACCCTTCACCCACACCGACAACAGATGGACTGGATACTGCAACCTGAAGCATGGGTCGCACTGGCAACCCTGACCGTACTTGAGATCGTTCTCGGCATCGACAACATCATCTTCATCTCCATTCTGGCAGGGCGGCTTCCCGAGCACCAGCGGCAGCGGGGACGCGTTATGGGGCTGGGCATTGCCATGGTGACCCGCATCCTCCTCCTGCTCTCCATCAGCATGGTCATGCGCCTTACCGGCGAACTGTTCAGCCTTGCAGGACATGGCTTTTCAGGCCGCGATCTGATCCTTTTTGCCGGAGGACTTTTCCTCCTCGCAAAAAGCACTCACGAAATCCACCAGAGCCTTGAAGGAGGCGAAGAGGGCGGAACCCGCCAGGCGGCAGGCAGCTTTCTCTTCACCCTCCTGCAGATTGCAGTCCTCGACATCGTCTTCTCACTCGACTCCGTCATCACCGCAGTAGGACTTGCGCGCGACCTCCCGGTGATGGTCATAGCGATCGTCATCGCTGTACTTGTCATGATGCTTTCGGCAAAAAGCATCAGCGATTTCGTCGAACGCCACCCGACCATCAAAATGCTTGCGTTGAGTTTCCTCATCCTTGTCGGGGTGACACTCCTTGCCGAAGGCGCCGGATATGAGATCCCCAAGGGGTACATCTATTTCGCCATGGCCTTCTCAGTCGGAGTCGAAATGCTCAACCTCCGGTTAAGGCCAAAAGCAGCCGAACCCATACACCTGCGCCCAACGCTTCCAACAGACACAGAGGAACGCTGAAATCCAGAGTTCCCATAACGCTGAGAGTTTCGTACATTGCAAGGGTATAAGAGAACCCATCCGGAATGACCAGATCCCCAGCTGCAGGTTCCGGCACTTGACCCGGAAACGGGAAAGCCATCGGACGCCGATGGCAGGAACAGGAGTGGAAATGACGCAGCAGCAGGGAAAAATCCCCCCGGAACAGCTTCGCAGGAAATGCGACCCGCTGGACTTCACCTTTAAGACCACCGCGGAACTTGACGGCCGAACAGAAGCCGCAGGACAGAAACGGGCCCTCGACGCGATAGCCTTCTCGATGGCTATCCGCCATGACGGGTTCAACCTCTTCGCCCTGGGGCCCAGCGGTACCGGCAAACAGACCGCACTCATGCACCACCTTGAAACCGTCGCTCCTAAAGCGCCGGTTCCCGATGACTGGTGCCACGTCTACAACTTCGAAAAGCCGCGCCATCCGAAAGCCCTCCGCCTTCCGCCGGGAAAAGCCCCGGAACTGTCAGGAAGCATGGACCGCCTTGTCGAAGCCCTTCTCACCGTCATCCCGGCAGCCTTCAGCAGCGAAGAGTACCAGGCTGAGGAAAAATCCATCCACGAACAGTTACAGGAGCGGCAGGCCGAAGCGATTGGCGAACTCGAGAAAAAAGCAGCAGATGAGGGCATCGCCCTCATACGCACTCCGGCCGGGTTTGCGTTTGCACCTATCAGGAAAGGTGAGGTGCTCAAGCCGGACGAGTTCATGCGGCTTGATGAACAAAAGCGGGAGGAGATCGAGGAAAAAATCGGGAAACTGAAAACCGATCTGCAGTCGGTCATGTCCCAGATGCCGAAGTGGCAGCGCGAGACACAGGAAAAAATCGACAGCCTGAACCGCACCATTGCCGACTTTGCCGTCCGGCCGCTTGTCGACGAACTCAAAAACCGGTACGAAACGCTCCCCGACATAGGCCTCTACCTTGATGCCGTCGAAAACGATATCGTCGAAAACTTCTATCAGTTCCTTGAAAAGGGACAGGAGCCGGGCGAGCCCGCGAAGAAAAGCCGCACGTTCAACCGCTACCGCGTCAACGTAGCGGTTGATAACGGCGGCACCACCGGAGCACCAATCGTCTACGAAGACAAGCCGGCCTGCCGGAATCTGGTCGGCGACATCGAGCACCTCTCGCAGATGGGTACCCTCGTCACTGACTTCACCCTCATCAAGCCCGGTGCCCTGCACAGGGCCAACGGCGGGTACCTGCTGCTTGACGCCCGCCGACTTCTCATGGAACCGTTTGCCTGGGACGCACTGAAAAACGCGCTCAGGACCCGCCAGATCCGCATCGAATCGCTCGGCCAGCTCTACAGCCTCATCAGCACCGTATCCCTCGAACCTGAGCCGATCCCGCTCGACCTGAAGGTCATCCTGTTCGGGGAACGCAGACTGTACTACCTGCTCAACGCCTATGATCCTGACTTCAGCGAACTCTTCAAGGTGGCGGCTGATTTTGAAGACGAGCTGGAAGCGGACCCTGAAGGCAAACATTCCTATGCCCGCATTATCGCAAGGGTGGCCAAAGAGAACCGTCTCCGCCACTTCAGCCGTGAGGCTGTAGCCCGGACAGTGGAATACGGCGGCCGGCTGGCCGGAGACAGCAGAAAGCTGACCACCCGCCTGCAGGAGATCAGCGACCTGGTACATGAAGCCGATTTCCATGCCGAGTCGGCTGGCCGTAGCACTGTCGACGCCGACGATGTAGACCGTACCGTAGAAGCACGGGTGATGCGGGCATCGCGCATCAGTGAAAAGATCAGGGAAGCTACCCTCAAAAACGCCATCCTCATCGATACGGACACGGCCAAAACCGGACAGATCAACGGACTTGCCGTCTACCCGGCAGGACGCGAGCTGTTCGGCCATCCTGGCCGGATCACTGCACGGATCCGGCTCGGCAAAGGAGAAGTGATCGACATTGAACGGGAAGCAGAGCTCGGCGGGCCGATTCATTCTAAGGGAGTCATGATCCTCTCCGGATTTCTCGGCGCCCGCTTCGGCATGGCCCAGCCGCTCTCACTCTCGGCATCGCTGGTATTCGAACAGTCCTATGGGGGGGTTGAGGGTGACAGCGCTTCATCGGCCGAGCTCTACGCCCTCCTCTCAGCGCTGTCCGACGTTCCAATCCGGCAGTGGATCGCCGTTACCGGCTCCGTCAACCAGTACGGCGAACTGCAGGCGATCGGTGGCGTCAATGAAAAAATTGAAGGTTTTTTCGACCTCTGCAACGCCCGGGGCCTTACCGGCAGGCAGGGGGTGCTGATACCGGAGTCAAACATCCTGAACCTCATGCTCCGCAGGGACGTGGTCGAGGCGGTAAGGGAGGAGAGGTTCTCGATCTATGCCGCAGCCCATGTCGATGAGGGCATCGAGCTGCTCACGGGAGTGGCAGCCGGAAAGCAGGATGAAAACAATCAGTGGCCCCCTGAGAGCATAAACGGGAAAATCGCTGCACGACTGGCAGGAATGGCCGAAAAAATCAGGCAGTATTCCGCAAACTCCGAAACCCCCGAAGCGTGAAATGATCATCCGCCGTATTGCAGTCGCCATAGACTGCTCACCGCATAGCATGGCTTCACTCAAGGCCGCAAGGGAACTGGCCGAACGCTTGCAGGCCGACATCCAGGGCATCTTCGTTGAAGATTCCAACCTGTTCCGTCTCGCAGAACTTCCGTTCAGCTGTGAGATCCGCCCCTACAATCAGGAACCCCGGGTAATCGAGCCCGCAGAACTTGAACGGGCCGTGCGAAGGCAGGCACAAAAAGCCGAGTCAGCCCTCCTGGCCGCTATCGAAAATTCGACGCTCCGCCATTCATTCATAACCCGGCGGGGTCTTGTACCCGAAGAAGTGGTGGCGGCAGCTCTGGAGAGTGACCTGTTGGTACTCGGCAGAAGCGGCAAGTCGCCCACCTGCCGCAGGGGCCTGGGCTCAACCGCACAAAAGGCACTCGTTGAAGGCAAAAAACCGCTGCTCATCATGCGTCATGGAATCTCAGCAACAGAGGAGCCATGCCTGGCACTCTACGATGGGTCTGAAGGAGCTGAAAAGGCGCTGCAGGCTGCTCTTTTCCTGACACCGCCCGAAGCACTGCTGCACGTCCTCATCCTCGAGAATGATCCCGAAGAAGCATGGAGAATGGAGACGTCGATACGGGAGCAGGAGCCCGAAAGAGCGGACGCAATGGAGTTCCATCACCTGGCGGGAGAGGATGCCAAAACGATTGCGCGATTCATCCGCATGCTCGACTCGGGGCTCGTGGTCCTCTGTGATGAGATGCGGATGGCAAAGGAAGATATTCGGGAACTCGTCAGCGTGCTGGACTATCCGATCCTCCTGGTATAGGATTGAACGGCATCCTAAAAGCTAGAGCAGGATACGTTCCATAAGAATGGCCGCTGATACGGCTGCATTGAGCGACTCGACCTTCGCCGCTCCCCTGCCGTGAGGGATCTTCACCAGACGGTCCGCCAGAGCGATCACGCCGGGCCCCACGCCGTTGGCCTCGTTGCCGATGACGAGCACGATCCTTTCCGGCCACGCCCCCCCGCTCCTGAAATCCACTCCGTCAAGTGATGAACAGATGACCGCGAACCCCGCTTTCTGCAGCTGACCGAGCGCCTCCGGGAGATTCCCTGTACGGGTATGGGGCATGCCGAGCAGGCTGCCGGCTGATGAGCGAACGGTTTTAGTGTTGTAAAAGTCGACCGTTCCCGGTCCCGCAAGCAGTCCGTCCGCCCCGAGCCACGCAGCTGTACGGAGAATCGTACCGACATTGCCGGGATCCTGCAGTTCGTCGAGCGCCACGAGAATCGCCTGACCGGGATACGAGCGTTCATGCGGAAAAGGAAATACCGGCTGACGGAACACACCGAGCACGCCCTGGGGGGAACTGGTGCCGGCAACCCGGGTAAAATCGTCCTCTGAGGCAAGAAAGAGGGCTCCACTGTAGAGGGATGACTCAGGAAAGAGAGCAAGCCCTTCAGAAGTGCAGACAAGACAGTCGAGGGTATCAGGATCGGTCATCTGCCCGAGCAGCTCGCGCACCGTTCGAAGCCCTTCGGCAAGAAACAGTCCTTCCCGATCACGGTATTTGCGTTGCTGGAGCCGGGCGAGGCGTTTGAGAAGAGCGCGGCTCACTTCCGGCACAGTGCGGTTCTTCACGGCTTTCTCCCTGCCCTCTGGAGCCCAGCCATCACCGAGGCGGGATCGTGGGAAAAGTCAGAGGGCATGGTGCCGCCCCCGCGGGAGAGTGCGTCGCAGTCGAGGTCAACGGAAAAGCCGCACTCTTCATTTTCACCCGAACCGCCCATGGACCGGCCGATATACTCCTGAAAGCCCTCCCTGTCAAGCGAGAAGGACTCAAGATTGAGACGGGAGGAAGCCGGGGATGTGCTCTGAGTGCATCGGCAGGCGCCGCCCAGGAACTCCTCGTCAGAAGCATAGCCCTCGAACCGCTCGCGCATCACCGGATCCTGCATCGCCCTCTTCCGGCGGGCTGAAACGGACTCCACCGCATGGCGGGCTCCAAGCAGCAGACGAACCGAGAACAGCATTCCGGCAAGTGAAATGGCGACGGCAAGCACAAGAACAGAGAAATCCGGGGGGAAGGCGGAGGCAAGAAGCGCCAGTTCCGCAGCAGCAAGACCGAGGGAGACGGAAAAAAGCAGCAAGGCAAACAGACGATCGTTCATAAGAGCATCAAAAAAAAGATGGCGGAGAGTCCCTGGAGGAATTCCAGGTACTATAACACACGAAATGAAAATGTACGCCTTATTCGCTATTATCCCATACTGCGCCGCCATCCGGGCGACGTATCGGAACCCCTGAAGGACACTGGAGAGTATGGCCCGAGACCACACCACAACAAAAAAGCACCCGGAACTGATTGCCCCGGCAGGCAGCCACACCGCAATGCAGGCCGCCTTGAAGGCGGGGGCGGATGCAGTGTATTTCGGCACCGAGGGCTGCAACATGCGTGCCGGCAGCGAAAGCTTCCTGCCCACAGACTTCCCCGCCATCCGCAAGCTGGCCGACAGCTATGGAGCCAGAGCCTACCTCACGCTGAATACCACGGTCTACGACAGCGAGCTGCCGATGATCAACAGCTACGTCGCCGCCGCGAAATCGGCAGGGCTCGATGCCGTCATCTGCTGGGACATGGCGGTCATTGACGCCTGCCGGAAAGAAAGCATGCCGTTCCATCTCTCGACACAGGCTTCAATCAGCAATACCAACGCCATCCGGCACTTTGCCGCACTTGGCGCAACCATGATCGTCCCCGCCCGCGAGCTCACCCTGCAGCAGGTACAACGGCTTACCGCCATGGTCGAAGAGGAACAGCTTCCGCTGAAGATCGAGTGCTTCGTGCACGGGGCGATGTGCGTCGCCGTCTCAGGCCGCTGCTTCCTATCGCAGGAGCTGTTCGGCAGGTCGGCGAACCGGGGGGAATGCGTACAGCCCTGCAGAAGAAGCTATATCGTCACCGACCCGGAAGAGGGTGTCAGCCTCGAACTCGGCAGCGACTACGTCATGAGCCCGAAGGACCTCTCGGCCGTAGAGTTTCTCGACCGGCTGATGGATGCCGGCATCGGGGCGTTCAAGATCGAGGGCAGAAGCCGCAGCCCCGAATACGTTCAGACTGTGACGTCTGCTTACCGCAGGGCGCTCGACTGCTGCATCAGTGATCGCAGCAGCCCTGGTTTCAGAGCACGCTACAGCACACTCACGGCCGGACTCAAACAGGAACTCAGAACGGTCTACAACCGGGGATTTTCCGACGGGTTCTACTTCGGCCGGCCGCTTGACGCCTGGGCGAAGTCCTACGGGTCGCAGGCACTTGAACGAAAAACCTATCTCGGCAAGGTGGTGAAATACTATCCAAAGGCGGGAGTAGCTGAAATCCTGATCCAGGCAGGCAAGCTTACGGCGGGGGGAAAACTCTCGATACAGGGCCCCGTCACCGGCGTGGAAACCTTCACTCCTGAAAGCTTCCGCACCAATGACGTGGAAGGCTCACCCACTGCGTCCAAGGGCGACACCATCACCCTGCAATGCCGAAAAGTCCGGAAACACGACGCCGTCTACCTGCTGGAAGAACGGCGTTGAGACTCCAGAGGGAGGGGAAGCTTAGAGGATCTCGACCAGTTCGATCTCGAAGGTAAGCTCCTGGCCTGCAAGCGGGTGGTTGGCATCAAGCGTCACCGCATCCTCTTTCAGGTCCACGATCATCACAATCGCCTGCTGACCATCGGCAAGCCCTACCTGCAGCTGCTGGCCGATTTCAAGCTCCATGTCCGGCGGGAAGCGATCACGCTGCACGTCAGTCACCAGTTCCACGCTATGCGGCCCGTATGCCTCCTCGACCGGAATGACCTGCACCTTCACCTCACCCGGCGCCATATTGATCACCGCGCTGTCGAATCCCGCAATGACCTGCCCGCCGCCAACGGTGAATTCCAGCGGATCACGGTCCGCAGAGGTATCGAACACCGAACCGTCGCTGAGGGTGCCGGTATAATGTACTTTTACTTTATCTCCTGTTTTGGCCTGTGCCATAGTCGCGTCCTCCTTTTTGTACCGCTTGCGGTCATGTTGAAAATATGATCAGAACCCTTACGCGGCCTTCAGCATCTGGAATCACCGGCACTGCTCCTGACAAAAAGCGAAGCTAGCCAAAAAAGCGCAAACATCACATTTTTTTATCCCCCGAAGGCAGTCGAGCCTGCCTGGTCCATCTCCATGCGGACTCTCGGCAGCCCTCCAGGGTAGTTCTCCCTGATGAAGCCGATCATCTCTTCGCGGACGAGGCAGCGCAGTTCCCAGGCATCCGAAGAATTTCTGGCACTCATGAGTGCACGGACCTCAAGCGAACGGTCTGTCGTGTTCGTCACATGCATCCTCACCACCCTTTTGTCCCAGAGCGGGGAGGAAGAGACGATACGCTCCAGCTGGCGACGCAGATCCTCGATGGGGATGGCATAATCGACATAAAAGAATACCGTTCCGAGCAGTTCAGCAGAAACCCTCGACCAGTTCTCGAACGGCTGATCAATGAAGCGGGTTATGGGGACAATGAGACGACGCTGGTCCCATATGTTCACAACCACGTAGGTAAGGGTGATTTCCTCAATCTTTCCCCACTCTTTCTCCACAACGACCACATCATCGATGCTTATAGGTTGTGTGATGGCGATCTGCACGCCGGCAATGAGGGTGGCAAGGCTTTTCTGGGCGGCAAAACCCATGATGACACCGGCGATGCCGGCAGAAGCAAGGATGCTGACCCCGACCTGGCGGACCGTGTCGAAGGTCATGAGGACGGAGGAAAGGGCAAGAACGACCAGAACCACGTTGAGAATCTTGCGGGCCAGGCTGGCATGGGTTGCCACCCTGCGTCTTGCCGCGCTGTTTTCAAGGGTTTTCGACTCGTAGTGGAGCATGACGAACCGTTCGAGAACCACGAACATGCGCATCATGAACCATGCCGAGGAGATGATGGCGAGAATGAGAAGCAGGTGGCGGAGCACCGGAAACAGCCCGTCGGGCAACGGCAGGTACTTGAGAAGAAGCGATATGCCGGCAAGTTCGACAAGCAGTCGGAACGGAGGGGCGACCAGCTCAACCGGCAGCCCCGTCCCCTTGACCGAGCGGCGGACCTTACGGACAACGCGCCCGAAAACCGTGTTCGCCCCGAAATAGAGAAGAATGGCGGAAAGGGCCAGCAAGGCCGGCATGAGGTAGCCTCCTCCCTGCAGAACCGACCAACTCTTCAGAGCACCATCCATAGGCCTATCCTTTCATCCGGTCGAATTCGCTCTTTGAGCGGCTGACGCAGTCTTCGATGGCCATGCCACCGAAATAGTTTCCCGACAGGCCGAGACCTTTGACGTCTTTGAGCATGGAGTCAGTTTTTTCGAGCCACTGGCGGTGGCCGAGGCGGAGCGAAGGCACCGTGTTCGTCTTTACGTTGATATGCTCCATTTTGGCCATCGGAATGCCGAGCACCTCCATGATGCGGGTCTTCTTCTGCTTCTCAGGAAGGCCCGGCCTGAAATGGAACGAGAAACCCCTGAAATGATCGTCCGGTACGGTATCGCGAGAAACAACCGAATAGAACACGTCGTCGGGGGAAATCAGCGCGGCTACCGGCTTGAGGGCCACCACGTCCTTGCGGACAATGACGCCGATGGAGTCGACTTCAGCAGCTTTGAGGACCGAAAGGTGCCCCGACAGCTCCGGAGCCACTCCTTCAAGCAGCTTCGAGGAGACAGCCGACGGCGTAGCCAGCACAAGGCTCGCGGCAGCATATTCCGCTCCACTCGCGGTAGTGACCCGGTAGCGTCCGCCCTCATTGCGAACAAGGGTGACTTCGCTGTCCGTGGCAACGGTGATGCCCTTCCGGCCGGCAATCGCCCGGGCGACACTCTGGAGGCCATCGCGGAAAGTATAGTTCTTCAGTACGTCTTTGCGTTTCGGGCGGCTCTTGAACATCATATCGGCTGGAAAGTCGTCGGTGGGCTGCGAGGGAACCGCATTGAAGAAATGGCGGATCACTTCGTCGTAGTTCCTTTTACCGACGATTTTCTCATAGTAGGAGCGGACGCTCTGATCATCTTTTTTGAGTTTGAAGAGGTTCGGTGCCGAGACCAGTAGTTCGCCGATATGGAGCGAAGAAACGAGGGACTTCACCTTGCCGTCAATGAAGAGCGAGAACGGCACCTTCGCCCTGGGGGTGATCTCCCCCATCATGCCGCAGGCTTCTACGATGCCGAGCAGGTTCTGGTAGGAGCTGTAGCAGGTGTGTGCGCCCATCTCAAGCCAGAACGACTTCCTGCCGATCTCGTACCGGGGGGAAGCGAATGAGCCGCCCGCTTCGGAACCCTGCTCAAGCAGAAGAGGCTGCATGCCGGCCTCCGCACAATAAAACGCCATGCTCAGGCCGCTGATGCCGCCTCCAACAATCACTACATCATATTCCATCATGGGTTGTCCAGGGAGTTTCAGAAAAACCATTTTAAAAAGAGTCATCGGGGAAAAGGAAAGGCCTTTCCCGCCTGGAGGGACGGTCCCGCCACCCCGCTCAATTTAGCGAAATCAGCCAAGAAAACACCACCCTAATTCCGGCAGTCCGGACGCCCCCTGATGCGCTAACGCTCAATCGCCTGTCCGAGCACGTTGCCCTCACGGTAGTGGGCCGAGTATCGCACATAGTTCTCGGGCGACTCCTCGATGTTCCGCCTCTCCTCCTCGGTGATCGGGCGCATCACCTTGGCAGGCACGCCGGCGACCAGCATCCCTGAAGGCACCCGGAACCCCTGGCGCACGAGCGCCCCGGCAGCAACGATTGACCAGGGCTCCACAACGCAGTCGTCAAGCAGGGTGGCACCCATGCCGATCAGCACATAGTCCTCGACCGTACAGGCATGCAGGGTCGCACCGTGACCGATGGTGACGTTGCTTCCGATCTCAAGCGGTCCGGTATCATGGGTCACGTGCAGCGTCACGTTGTCCTGCACGCTCGTGCGCTCCCCGATACGGATGGGGCAGACGTCCCCGCGTACCACCGCATTGAACCAGAGGCTCGAATCCGCCCCGATCTTCACATCCCCGATCACATACGAACCGTCAGTCATGAAAACCGTTTCATGCACCTCCGGCCATACCCCTTTGTACGGCATCACCTTGCCCATAATAAACCTCTTGGAACTTGCTGGTTGGAAAAATACCGGCGCCCGTTCGTCCAACTGCGCCCACTACCAAAGTACACAATCTTCTGGGGAAAAGTCTTGCCCCTTGCCGCCCGAGTCCGTATTTTCATTCAAACATGCTCTGCTGAGCTGACGCGCCTTGAACCATTGAACCACACACTGAACGATGGCAATACAACCTGACGAAAAATACTGCACCGAATGCGGAGCGCAGATCAACCGGAAAGCTGAAATATGCCCGAAATGCGGCGTTCGACAGACCCCGGCCCCATTCACCTCAAGCCTCGGAGCGATTGCACCGAACGGCAGGAGCCGGCTCGCCGCTGCCCTCTTCGCACTCTTTCTCGGCAGCCTCGGCATCCACAAGTTCTATCTCGGCAGCATCGGCTGGGGCATCATGTACATCCTCTTCTGCTGGACCGGCATACCCACCATCGCCGGATTCATTGAGGGAGTCCTCCTGCTCATCATGAGTGAAGAGTCGTTCAACATGAAATACGGCGGCAGCTGAAGCGGCCGCAGAGCGGAACAAAGGCGGGATTTATTTGTACATTGATCCATGACGCGGATTCCCGGGGGGAACCCGGCAACAGCAACACATCCCATTCCATGAGCGCAACCCTCAGCTGCACCGGACTGCAGAAAGCCTACAACAAGCACCTGGTCGTCAGGGACTCGAACATCGCAGTCAGCCAGGGCGAGATCGTGGGGCTGCTCGGACCGAACGGCGCAGGCAAGACAACCACATTCTACATGATTGTCGGCCTCGTCCGTCCCGACCGGGGCGACGTGTTCCTCGACAGCCGAAACATCACAAAAGAGCCGATGTACAAACGTGCACGGCTCGGGATCGGCTACCTCCCGCAGGAGGCATCCGTCTTCCGGAACATGACCGTCGAAGAGAACATACTCGCCGTGCTGGAGTTCACCGACATGCCGAAATCGCAGCGGCAGGAAAAAACCGACATGATGCTCGAGGACCTCGGCATTTCCGCCATCCGCAAAAGCATGGGCTACGCGCTCTCCGGCGGTGAGAGGCGCAGGACGGAAATCGCCCGCGCCCTGGCGCTTGATCCGAAGTTCATCCTCTTCGACGAGCCCTTTGCCGGCGTCGATCCGATCGCGGTCGAGGACATCCAGCAGATCGTAGAAGGCCTGGTGAAACGCAACATCGGCGTCCTCATCACCGACCACAATGTGCACGAAACGCTCTCCATCACGAACCACGCCTACCTGCTCTTCGATGGAAGCCTCTTCATGCACGGCACTCCGGAAGAGATCGCCAACCATCCGGAAGTGAGACGAATGTACCTCGGCGAAAAATTCAGTCTTGAGCGGTACTGAAACATCCCCGCACCCCATGATTGCCGAACATCTCCTTTTCCAATCCGACGGCGGGTTCATCCGCATTCCCATATGGGGGCACATCCCCCTTTCGGGACCACTGAAAAAGATCATCTCGCACCCCTCGTTTCTCCGCCTGAAGGGCATCCGCCAGCTCTCGTTCTCCCAGCAGGTCTATCCGGGAGCCACCCATACCCGTTTCGAGCACTCCATCGGGGTCTACCACCTGATGAAGCTGATCCTGCAGCGCATGCTGACCAACCCCCTGGCCCTCAGCCTGCAGGGAGAAACGTTCCATTTCGACGACCACAACTGCCGACTGCTGCTGGCCGCAAGCCTCCTGCACGACATCGGCCATTACCCGCACGCCCACATCATCGAGGACCAGATCCCCGTGGCCGACGGCGAGCCGGTGTTTTCTCATCACGAGGACCTCTGCGGCCACTTCATCCACGAAGAGCACCCCGGCATGCCGACGATCGCCGAGATCCTCCTTGAAGACTGGAAGGTATCGCCAGAGGCCGTTATCACCCTGATCAAAGATGGGGCCGGCAACCGGTTCGGCAAGCTCATCAGCGGCACGCTTGATCCCGACAAGATGGACTATCTGATGCGCGATGCGCATCACTGCAACATCCCGTACGGCAGCATCGACATTGAGCGGCTGATTGAATCGTTCGTTCCCGACCCCCTGCGCGAACGGTTCGCCATCACCGAAAAAGGCATAGCTCCGCTCGAGAGCCTCATGTTCGCCAAATACATGATGATGCGCAACGTCTACTGGCACCATACCAGCCGTGCGCTCTCGGCCATGCTCCGCCGCCTGCTCCAGGACATCGCATCCCTGGGGCTCATGGCACCGCAAACACTCCGCGAACTCTTCTATGGCAACGCCGACGACCGGGTACTGCATGAACTCCGCGAGCTGCTTGGCAGAAAGAGCCACCCGCTGCAGGCTCTGCTTCAGGACATCATCATGCGCAGGGTCTACAAGCGCGCCATCACCGTGCAGCCCTACATCAAGGAGTCTGGGGAAGCAGATGAACGGTGGTTCGCCTACAACGGCGACAGCGACGTCCGCCGCCAGATGGAGCAGCAGATATGCAGGTTCCTGAACGAACGCCACAACCTCTCGCTTGCCGGCCACGAGGTGCTCATAGACCCGCCCTCGAAAAAAGACATCTTCGACTACGCCGACCTTCGAGAACTGCGCGTTTACCCCACCCGCTCCGAGCACGTGCATTACTCGCTCGAGCTTGAAGGAGAGTATATCCGCTTCGACGATCTCAACGAGTCGGTCTTCAGCTCAGACTTCATCCTTGCTTTCGAGCGATACACGAAAAAGTTCCGCCTCCTCTGCCGCCCCGACCTCACCCGCTACATCGTTGCCGCACGCGAGGAGATCATGGCGATGATGCCACGCTGAAGGGGAACGGCAAAAATCCTTATATTGTTGCAAGTTAAATAACAACACACAGAGCCACGTTCACCTCATAACCCATCAGGCCATGGTACAGCAGCAGGATAAATTCTACAAAGGGATGTTTTTTGGAGCAGTCCTCGGTGCAGCAGGCGGAACCATCATGGGGCTTCTCTTCGCACCCAACAAGGGCAGTGAAACCCAGCAGATCCTCTCAGGAAAGCTGAAACACGCGCTTGAAAAAGCCTCGGAACTCTATGAAGGGGATGAAGAGGGCGAACTCTACAGCAATGACGCAAAGAAACGCTCGCAGGAGATCATCGACACCGCACGCCAGGAAGCCCGCAAGATTCTTGATGAGGCAAACAGCATCATCCGCGAGATCAAGGGTCATCCAAAAGTCGGGGAGAACTGAGACATGCTGAGCTGGATCGGCGTCAATACGGAAAACGACGGAAATACCAGGAAAAGCGTGCTCCTTCTGCACGCTTTTCCACTTTCCGGGGCGATGTGGCACCCTCAGCTGCGGGCCCTGGAAAAGGAAGGATACCTCGCAGTGGCCCCGAATGCATGGGGCATAGAAGGCTCCCCGGAGCGGAGCGGATGGACTTTTGATGAGTACGCAGACGAACTCGTCCTGCTTATGGACAGTCTCAGCATAAGCGAAGCCACCGTTCTCGGTCTCTCGATGGGAGGCTATCAGGCGTTTGCGCTCCAGAAACGGCACCCAAAGAGGGTCCGCTCCCTTGTCCTCGCCGACACCCGTCCCGAGGCGGACGCACCGGAAGCGGCTGCGGCACGCGCCGACTTCATTGCCGGAGTCGAAAAACACGGAGCCGGGGAAGCAGTGAAACGGATGGTGCCGAACTATTTTACGAAAGGAGCACCCGAAAGGCTGCTGAAAGAGGCGGCCGAGATGATTGCTGTTCAGCCGGCAAGTGCCATCACCTCCGCCATGCGGGCAATCATGCAGCGTAGCGACAGCACGGCGATGCAGAGCCGCATCAACTGCCCGACGATGGTGATCTGCGGAGAACACGACACCCTCACCCCGCCCGAAACCGCCAAAGCGATGGCCCGGGCCATACCCGGAGCAACACTTGAAATCATAGCCGCAGCGGGCCATATCTCGAACCTTGAGCAGCCCGAAGCCTTCAACAAAGCACTCTTCGCCCACCTCACCGGCCTCCCCTCCTGAGGCCGGGGACACTGAACTCCTAAACCTCCAGAGAGTCGATCAGGGAGAAGAAGTTAGGAAAGGACACGCCGGCCACTTCCCGGTCGGACAGCACGATATCTTCACCGCACGCTTTCGAGGCCACGGCGAAACTCATTGCGATGCGGTGATCATCATAGCACTCCACCTCGACCGGTCCTGCAGGACGCTCCCTCCGCCCCGTCACGCTGAGCCCCGCGGGTTCCTGATGGCACTCGAACCCGAGCCGCTCCAGGTTCATGGCGAGCGCCTCGATGCGGTCACTCTCTTTCGTCCGAAGCTCTGCTGCGTTTGTAAGCTCGAAGCGCTCGGTTGCAAAAGAGGAAAGCACACCGAGCATCGGAAGTTCATCAATCGCAATGGCCACCTCCTGCGGGTCGCTGATGACAAGCGGCTCCATGTCCCGACTGCCATCGACCAGAATATCGCCGATGGATTCACCACCGACCGTCCTGCGGTTTTCGATTGTAACGGCAGCACCCGAACGGATGAGGATATCGAGAAATGCCGCCCGTGTCGGGTTCAGGCAGACGTCGCGGATCATGATTTCAGAACCCCTGCCGAGAAGGCCGAGCGCGACGATGAAACACGCAGCAGAGGGATCGGCCGGGATCTGGAAGGGCCGGGCATCTAACTGCCGACGCCCCGGAACCACAATGACCCTCTCATTGTTTTCAATTCGTGGTTCAAGGCCGAGCATCAGTTCAGTGTGGTCACGCGACAGCAGCGGTTCGTAGATGCGAGTCTCACCCTCGGCATGCAGACCGGCGAATGCCACCAGCGACTTCACCTGTGCCGAAGCGACCGGAAGGCGGTACGATATTGCGCGGAGGTCTTTCGTACCGGTGATGACGACCGGCGCCGTACCGACCGGCGAGAGCGACACCCCGGCACCCATCTGCATAAGGGGATCTGCTATCCGGCGCATGGGGCGCTTCAAGAGTGAAGCATCACCGACCAGCTCGCTTTGGAACGGCTGGCCGGCAAGAATGCCCGAGAACATGCGCATGGTGCTTCCCGAGTTGTTGCACTGGAGCGGTGCAGAGGGCGGGGTGAAACTCCAAAGCCCTTTCGACTGGATTACCACCCGGCGAACGGCTGCCCCCCAGGGCCCCGGCACCTCTTCCTGTCGTACCGGTATGCCGCAGGCCTGGAGCACGCCGAGGGTCGACTGATTGTCGAATCCTGCCGAGAAGTTCATGATTTCGGTCTCACCGTCCGAAAGGGAGGCAATCAGGGCCGCGCGGTGGGAAATCGACTTGTCAGGAGGAAGCGAGGTGACCTCGCCCTTGAAAACGCTCATGAGTCAAACGGGTAAGTAAGTGGCGAAAAAAAAGCAGCCCCCGAAAGGAGCTGCTGCGAGCATTGCTGACTTCAACAAGCCTCGATTACGAGTTGCGTTCTTCGTTCGCACGCTGCGCTCTGCGCTTGCTGCGAGACCGTTTCAAACGACCGTCAACCGAAGGTTTGACAAAGTATGCGTTCTGGCGAAACTCCTTCAAAACACCTGCGCGTTCGTACTTCTTCTTGAAGCGCTTCAGCATCTTGTCGATAGATTCATTATCGTTCATCTGCACACTGACCAATGAAATTCACCCCCTTGCAAGAGACGGGTTTACCGTCGTAATTTCGTTTTGATTAAATCCGTAATGCTGTCGGAGCTCTTTTCCTTGGCAGGGGTCAGCTGCACGTTTTCAAGGAGCTGCTTCCTTCCGCTCTTACAGAATTCAACAATAATCACATAGGCACCGCTTCCGGTAGCCTGTTTTTCCCGCACCACACCCACCTCGTCAAGCGACTGGTGGTAGAGCGCGTCGCCGGTAGCATAAATGCCGTGCGGCGAATAAATCTGGCAATCCTCAGCACTGAGTTCCTCGGGGCTCAGTTCACGGTCGATCTGTATCTGCCACTCCTGCAGAAGATGCACCTGATTGCACTGCATGCAGCGGATCCAGTACTGGTTCTCTGCTGCTGGAACCGGCGTTTCGGCAATCTTCTTCTTCCCGCTCCGCTCTTTTTTTACCGTCGGCGGAAGCAGGAGATCGTCCTCTCTCGGTTTGTCGCTCGGCATCCACTCCCCGACAAAAGCTTTCTCGGTCACCTGACCGCACCCGTCACAATAACAGGGCTTGATCTTCCCGTCCAATATGAACTGTCTTTTTCTGGACTCGACCTTCATTGCATAAACATATTGCTCGGTTATTGCGTTCCTCGGGTGAACTGCAGGAAGTATCTGCCATAGCTGGTACTGTCACTGACATGGCATCAGGCGCCGGACAGGGCCGGACTGAAACCGGACTTTGCAGGACTGCCTAGTTAAGGAAATACTGCCAAAAAAACAACCCGATAATTTCCCGCGCCCTCATTTATGGGTCAAGGCGTCTATAAGATCTGATTTCGTAAGGAGTTGTAATTTCCCATCAAGCATACTGATAAGCACGCCCGAGGCATTCTGCTGGAGTTTTTCCGACAGCTCCGAAATAGCAGCGTCCGGCTGGCACACCGGGAAGGGGGGCTCCATGAACCCCACGACCTTCGAATTCATCGCCTCATCGTTCTCGATGAGGATGGATAGGATGCGGTTCTCACTGATGCTGCCGATGGGTGCATTGTATGAAACGATCGGCAGCTGCGACACATCGTTCTGCTTCATCATCTCGAACACTTCTGCAAGGGTGTTTTCGGGATAGGCCACGATCAGGTCGCGCTGCGCCTTGAGGCGGAGGATGTCTTCTGCCGTAATCTGCTCAAGAGAGGATTTTTCCCTGCGATAGAATCCGTGCTGCCGCATCCACTCGTCGCGGTACATCTTGCTGAGGCTGTAACCGCCGAAGTCGCTGAGCAGCGCCACAACCGTGGCATCGGGACCAAGGCCGGAGGCCGCATTGAGAGCCGCCAACATGACAGCGCCGGAAGCGCTCCCGGCAAATACCGCCTCGGAGCGGAGCAGTTCGCGCCCACAGTTCATTGCGTCTGCGTCCGATACCTGCACGACCTCGTCGATAAGCGAAGGATCCCAGAACGCAGGCGGCGTTGCTGCTCCGATTTCCTCAAGTTCAGAAAATGCGGCCGGGCCCGGCACCCCGTTCTTGAGAAGACCGGCAAATACCGAACCAACGGGCTCAACCCCGATTACGCGGATCGCCGGGTCCTTTGATTTAAGGAACGACCCGATTCCCGAAGCCATGGCCGCGGAGCTGAGTGGAACAAACACGTGGGTGATTGAACCGTCCGTCTGGCTGAAGATCTCAGGGCCGGTGGAGTCACGATGCACCTCGAAGTTGAGAGGGTGGTCGTACATGCCGGCAAAAAAGGCGTTCGGGAGGTTCCTGACCAGGCTTTCGGCCACGTTCATGCAGCTTCGCGCCTCGCCCGGCAGGGCATCCGACGGGGTAATGACCAGTTCGGCGCCAAGGGCCCGCAGCACCTCCTGTTTTTCGCGTGAGATCTTGTCGGGAGCAATCAGCAGCAGCTTGTAACCGCGGCTCGCACCGGCCATAGCCAGGGCGATGCCGCTGTTGCCGTAGGTCCAGTCAACAAGCGTCATGCCGGGGTGGATGAGATTCTTTTCCTCTGCATCGCGCACCACCGCCGCCGCCACCCGGTAGTAGTGTGAGCAGGCGGGGTTCATGTACTCGAGCTTCGCCATGACCTTCGCCTGCATCTGGCGCGGCATCTGGCGAAGGAGCACCATCGGGGTCTCTGTCTTGAGTCCGAGGATATCGTTGTTCGGCATCGGCATGCTGTCGAGAGTAGTGGTTGCAGGAGGGAAAGAGGCCCCTTCCCGGTAGTCAGATAAAAATATACAAAACCTCTGAACGAACAGTCTTGATTCAGCGGCAAAGCACCGCTGCATGCTCCAAGGTACTCAAATTATTCCTTTGTTCAGTCAGCCGGCGCCAACAGCCCCGCTCAGACGCTGCTGAAAATCAGCATTATTTTTAATACTTTGCAACAAATCCAGTAAACCGAAGTGCCACGCCCCGCCTATGCACCCCGACGCACCCGAACCCATGGCTGAAGCCCTCATCTCGCTTCAGCACCTGCAAGAGAATGCCCGGCTCATCAGCAAAAAGGCCGGAGTTCCGCTTATGGCCGTCGTGAAGGCGAACGCTTACGGGCACGGCGCACGGGAGGTTTCCCGTGCTCTTCTGGCTGAAGGCATAGAGCATTTCGGGGTTGCCAACATCCACGAAGCAATCGAGCTCAGGGCCGGCGGCTCGCTGCCGAGGCCGGCCGCCATCCTCTCTTTTGCATCCCCCCTTCCCTCCCAGATACCATCCTACCTGCAGCACGGCATAGAGATGACCGTCTGCGACCCGGCAACCCTCCGGGCGGCCGAGGCTGCGGCATCGGGAACCGGCACCACCATCGGCATCCATCTCAAGGTTGACACCGGCATGGGACGGCTCGGCCTCCCTCCTGCCGAAGCCCTCAGAGTCCTGCAGGAACTCCCGCACTGCCCGCATGTCGAGCTGAAGGGCATATACACCCACTTCGCCGACAGTTCGGGCGACAGGGCATTCACCCGAAAGCAGCTCGAGGCATTCAGAGCTTTCAGCGGAGAGTACGAGCATGCGACAGGCCGCCGGGTCCTGAAACACGCAGCCAACAGCGGCGCCATCCTCTCTGAACCGGATGCAATGCTCGACATGGTCCGCCCCGGCATCCTCCTCTACGGCTGCCACCCCTCAAGCGATACCCGGGAGCGGCTGGAGGTGCAGCCGGTCATGCAGGTGGAAGCCAGAGTCGTTTTCCTGAAAACCGTCACGGCCGGCACCACCATCAGCTACAACCGTACCTGGAAGGCGCCGGGCACAAGAAAAATCGCCACCATAGCGGCCGGGTACGCCGACGGCTACCACCGCTCGCTGTCAGGGAAAGCCACCGTCAGCATCAACGGCACCGCGTACCCGCAGATCGGCACCGTCACGATGGACCAGATCATGATCGACCTCGGAGCCGAAAGCGATGTCAGGGTCGGCGACCGTGCCGTGCTCTTCGGATGGGATGGAATGAGGGCGGAGGAACTTGCCTCACGGGCAGGCACCATCAGCTATGAGCTCCTATCGGCCGTTTCATCGCGCGTCCTGCGCTCTCTTGTCTAAAGAGAACCCGGAGACGCACCGCCATACCCGCATGGCATGTCCATCGAGACAGCCGGGAGAGCAATCCCCTCGCTCCGAAACAGTAAACATCTCCTTCACTTCTGAACGATGCCAATAAAAAGGATAGTAGCGTCAATTTCTTATCTTGATTAAAAAGTAAGATCCCCCTCCTGCATGAATCCGTTCGAACGACTTTCAGAAAAGTTGAGCCTGACCAGAGCGGAAGTCGTCGCAGTCTCGACTCTTCTGGCGTTTCTGGTGTTCGGAGGCATCCTCCGGACCATGGACGCCGTAGAACTGGAATCAGATGCCGTCCGGAAGGCTGATGCAGCGGTTTTCAGCGACACGGAGGCCGACAGCCTGATCATGCTCGCAAGGCTCGATGAAGACCGTGTGGATGAGGCGGTGAGGGAAAGCATCGCCCTCGAGAAAAGCCCCGGCGGTTTCGAACCAGCGCCCGGCCGGGCGAAAAAGAAACCCTTCACGGGAACCGTTTCATTCAGAAGCGCCACGAGCACTGAACTGCAGCAGATCCCGGGTGTCGGACCGGTTATGGCGGGGCGGCTCATCGACTTCAGAACGGAGCACCATGGACACATCGAGTCCTATGATACGCTCCTTGAGGTAAAGGGTATCGGCAAGAAAAAACTTGAAATCCTCAAAAAGCATCTGAGCATCGACCAATGACGAGAAGCATCGTAGCCTGCGCAGTCGATGCTGCTGAAAGCAGCATCGTCCGGCTTAAAACAAGCGGAGGTGACGGATTCATCCTCACTGAGTGCAGGACCGTTCCAGCCGGCTTCGCCCTCATCACCTCCCCGAAAGGTCAGCGGGTACTGAAAAAACTAGCGGCACATGCCGCCAGATGGTCCGGCGAGCCTCTTTCTCTCTGCATCGCACACGACACCTACCATCCACTTCCCGCATATTTCCCCTTGGACGCAACTGATGAAGAGTGCCGGGGGTACAGCCGCCTTGAAGCATCATACTTTCTTGACGAACCCGGCCAATACGGCTGCGACATCCTGCCATTTGCTGAAGAGGGTGCGGAGGGAGCGCAGGGTAAAAAGCTGCTCATGTTCTGGCCGGAGGCCCCGGCAAGAGGCATTGCCGATGCATTCAGCGCCCGGCATACAATCTCAAGCAACAGCACTCCGCTGAAAACTGCAGTAGGACTATCGAAGATGAAGGAAGGACCAACGGTCCTTCTTGAACTGTCCGGCTCCCATGTATTCCTCGTGGCGGCCTCCTGCGGTGCCATACACCATTTCAGCTACCGCCGGGCGCACAATCAGGATGAAACCGCATATTTCGCCCTGAGGGCGCTGTCGGAAGCCGCGCTTCCACCCGGCACCCCGGTGCAGGTGAGAGGCGCTTTGGCGGACCGGGCAATGGTGGAGCTCATCAGCCGGGAAAGCGATGGCCTGCTGCAGCCGCAGGCGCTGCCCCAGACGGTCTCCATCAGCGGAATGGCGCAGAAAACCCTTCACTCCCCCTCGGCACTGAACGCCATCATGACAGCACTCCTCGTACTGGCGTGACCTAAGGCTTTCCGGCCGCCACCACCTCGGCGATCTGCACGGCGTTCGTAGCCGCACCCTTCCGGAGGTTGTCGGCGACGATCCATAGGTTGAGGGTTTTCGGGTGCCAGTAGTCGGGCCGGATCCTTCCCACAAACACCTCATCCTTTTCATACGACGTCAGCGGCATGGGGTAGACGCGGGCCGAGGGATCGTCCTGAAGGACGACACCGGGGGAACGGCCGAGCAGAGCCTTGACTTCTTCGATGTCGAAGTCGCTCTTGAGCTCGATATTGAGAGACTCGCCATGCCCTCCGTATACCGGAATGCGCACCGTGGTCGGGGAGATGCTGAGCGATGCATCGCCCATGATTTTCCGGGTCTCATTGACCATCTTCATCTCCTCCTTCGTGTAGCCGTTGTCGGTGAAGACATCGATCTGCGGCACGGCGTTGAAGGCAATCTGGTGGAAATGGGTGAATTCCTCCTGCCGCTCTCCGGCAAGTTCGCTTTCAAGAGCATCGCGCCCGGCCTTGCCCTTTCCGGTCACCGACTGGTAGGTCGAGACAATCACCCGGCTGAGCCCGTATCGGTCCATGAGAGGCTTGAGCACAACGACCATCTGGATGGTCGAGCAGTTGGGATTGGCGATGATCTTCTCCGCCCTGCCGTCAGGACCGAAGATATCTTTGGGGTTCACCTCGGGGACGACGAGCGGGATTCCCTCGTCCATCCTGAATGCGGAAGAGTTGTCGATGACGACCGCGCCTTCTGCTGCCGCCACAGGAGCCCACTGGCGGCTGGCTGAAGCGCCGGCCGAAAAGAGCGCGATGTCGACCCCGCGGAAGGCTTCCGCGGAAGGCACGCGGATCACGTACTCTTTCCCGCAAAACGTCACACTCTGTCCGGCGCTTCTTGCTGAAGCGAGCGGAATGATGTCTGTTGCGGGAAAATTCCGCTCTTCAAGGACCTGCAGCATGGTGCGGCCCACAAGGCCGGTCGCGCCGAGTATGGCGACCCGGCACTGTTTCTCGGAACTGCTCATATGGTTGTGTTCGATGCTTTATAGTTCAATACAAGTTTATCTGAATGGTCGTTGAGGTACTCTGCATACTCGCGGATCCGCCCCTCACGGGCATAGCCCTCACACTCTTCGCGGTAGTCGAGGAGGATAGCCTCCACTGCCCGCCAATCTTCCTCGCGCACCAGTTTATTGCGCACCACCGAGACCTTCGGCAGGCCTTTAAGGTAGGTGGCATAATGGCGGCGCATTTCAAGCGTTCCGTATTTCTCCCCCTTGAACTCCACCGAGAGCTGCAGGTGCTCAATGGCAGCCTTGATGCGAAGGCGGAAATCGGGTGGTGGCAGCGGAGTGCCTGTTTTCAGGAGATGCTTCGTCCCCGAAAAAATGAACGGATTGCCGATCGAGCCCCGCCCGATCATCACCCCGTCTGCACCGGTTTCCCGGAACATCCGGAGCGCGTCTTCGGGACTCCAGACATCACCGTTGGCGATGAGGGGAATGCGGGCATGACGTTTGGCCTCCGCAATCCACCCCCAGTCAGCCTTTCCTTTGTACATGTCGCTCCGGGTCCGACCGTGCAGTGCAAGTGCCTGAATTCCGGCGTCCTCGAGACGCCGGAGCACGTCAAGAATGTTGATTGAGTCGTGGTCCCAGCCAATCCGGGTCTTGGCCGTCACCGGCAGCCGGACGGCTTTCACCACGGCCTCGGCAATGGCTGCCATCTTTTCCGGCTCTTTCAAAAGCGCAGCCCCGGCACCTTTGCCGGCAACCTTCCTGGTCGGGCATCCGAAATTGATGTCGAGGTAATCGGGCTGGAACTCCTCGGCAATCACCGAAGCCTCAATCATAGACTCCACCGTGCTGCCGAAAATCTGCACAGCCAGAGGTCGCTCGACCGGGTCCGCCTTCAGTTTCCGGACAGTCTTTTCAATACCGCGCCGGAGCGCCTCGGCACTGACGAACTCGGTATAGACAATGTCCGCCCCGTGGCGCTTGCAGAGCTGCCTGAACGCCCGGTCGGTCACGTCCTCCATGGGTGCGAGGATGACGGGGCGGTCGATGTCGAGCTTTCCGATTTTCATTCTGTCAGGGCTGCAGGATCTCCGGCTTGCCGGTCATTACATCCTTTACCTGAGCATGCACCTTTTTGAACAGCTCGGGATCTTCGCGCAGAGCCTTCTTGACGGCTTCGCGTCCCTGGCCGAGTTTGTCGGTACCATAGCTGAACCACGAACCCGCCTTCTTGACCACACCGAACTCCACAGCAAGATCGATCAACTCGCCCATGAGCGAGATGCCCTCACCATACAGGATATCGAACTCGGCGATCCTGAAGGGAGGTGCAACCTTGTTCTTGACCACTTTGACCTTCGTACGGTTACCGATGATTTCGTCGCCGTCTTTCAGCTGGGCGATCTTGCGGATATCGAGCCGGATAGAGGAATAGAACTTGAGCGCCTTGCCGCCAGTGGTCGTTTCAGGGCTTCCATACATGACACCGATCTTGTCGCGCAACTGGTTGATGAAGATGCATACGCTGCTCGACTTGGAGATTGCGCCGGTAAGTTTGCGCAGCGCCTGGCTCATGAGCCGGGCCTGCAGACCGACCACGCTGTCACCCATCTCTCCCTCAAGTTCCGCCTGGGGCACAAGGGCTGCGACGGAATCGACAACGACCACGTCGACCGCACCGCTTCGGACGAGTGTTTCAACAATGGAGAGCGCCTGCTCGCCGGACTCCGGCTGGCTGATCAGCATGGAATTGATGTCCACCCCGAGCCTGCGGGCATAACTGGGATCGAACGCATGCTCGGCATCAACAAGAGCAGCAATGCCGCCGGCCTTCTGGGCCTCGGCAATGACATGGAGCGCAAGGGTGGTTTTACCGGACGACTCGGGGCCGTAAATCTCCGTCACCCTCCCGCGGGGAAGGCCTCCGACGCCGAGCGCGAAATCGAGGGTCATCGATCCGGTTGAAATCGACTGGACCTGCATCACTGCCGAATCATCCCCGAGGCGCATGATGGCACCTTTGCCAAACTGCTTTTCAAGGGCGTCGACCGCGAGGTTCAGCTGTTTGAGTTTTGCCGGATCAATGCCTACGGGGGTCACTGCGGGTCTAGGTGTATCCATGGTGCGTTTGGGGTATGGTGAAGAAAAAACCGGCCCTTCAGGTTACTGCGCTTAAGAGAGTCTCTTCAAGCGGCCGGTAGCTGACCTGAAGTTCCTCCGTTGATTTCGTATTGCTGTATGAGGCTCTCCGCCCGGCAAGGCGGATGCTCTCCATGCTGATGAACGACGGACGCCCTGAGAGCCAGGAATAGAGTTCCCCGCCGATGCCCGCCATGAGCCCGATGGATTCCGGGATTGCAATGGAAGGTCGCGTGCGGCTGCCCTCAAGGGTGCCGATGCGAAGGTAGAGCTCCTTGAATGTCAAATTGTGGCCCACCACCAGGTAGCGTTCGCCGATGCGGCCACGGCGCCAGGCGGCAAGAAGGGCGTCGGCAACATCTCGGACATCGACAAAACCTGTCCCGCCCTCTGGATGCACCGGAATGCGTCCCCTATAGATGAGGCGAAGAACATCGTTCGACGAACTCTTGGAAGCCGGGTTCGAGGGATCCCTGCCGATGACGACCCCGGGACTCACCATGACAGTCTCAAGCCCCTCGGCAGCTCCGCGCATGACCTCGAGTTCGGCAAGGTGCTTCGACTCCATATACCCGTTCCGGCGCTGCCAGTCCTGGAAAGAAGACGACTCGGAAACCGGAGAACCGTCCTCGGTGGCTCCGGCCGCCGCAATCGAGCTGGTCACGACAAGACGCCGAACCCCGGCATGGAGGCAGGCGTTGACGACGTTCCGGGTACCGAGGACATTGACGTCGTACAGATCACCCTTGCTACGCTTTGTATAGGAAATCAGCCCCGCAGAGTGGAACACCGTGTCGATGCCCCGGAAAGCCAGATCAAGAGCAGGCTGGTTCTGGATGTCCGCCCTTACGACCTCCAGCTGCATGGCATCGATAAAAGAGCAGTCCGAGCCGTCACGGGCCACCACACGAACTCCAACGCCACAGCCGGCACCCCTCGTGAGCGAAAGCAGCAGCTGCGAACCTATGTAACCGGTCGCGCCGGTAATGGCAATGGATGCAGTGGACATGAATTGGCTTAAGGTAGTTCGACCCCTCCGGAAGGGCGCACGCTCCGCCAGTGAGCGTCTCTGTTTTTAAACATAAGAATAAAAACTACATTGCTCTCAATTCCAATGAAGAGCACCAGAAATTTTTCGTGCGATGCGCCAGCAAAGAGAAACACCAACCAGGGAATCGGTTCTTGAGGACCGGCTTCCCAACGGCCTGAGGGTCGTGACGGACCGCGTGCCGTCGGTTGAGAGCGTGACGCTCGGCATACTCATTGAAGCCGGCTCCCGGGACGATCCCGAGGACGCTCAGGGGCTCGCACACTTCATTGAGCATGCCATCTTCAAAGGTACCGGCCGACGCTCCTATCTCGATATCGCCCGGGACATCGAAAAGCACGGCGGCTACCTTGACGCCTGGACCACCAAGGAACATACCTGCATATACCTCCGCTGCCTCAGCCGGCACCTGGAAGCTTCGTTCGAACTGCTCGCCGACCTCGTAACGGACCCGGTGTTCCCGCCTGAAGAGATTGAGAAGGAAAAAGAGGTGGTGCTGGAGGAGATCAGCAGCGTGGAGGACGCGCCGGAAGAGATGGTGTTCGAGGAGTTCGATCTCCGATCCTTCCCCCGCCACCCGTTGGGACGGCCGATACTTGGAACAATGGAGAGTGTCGGAGGCCTCTCGGCCAGCCACCTGACGTCGTTCATCCAGGAGCACTACCGGCCCACGAAAATGATTCTCAGCGCCACAGGCAACGTCCGCCACATGGAAATAACCGGGCTTGCCGAACGCTTCCTCAATAAAGCACCTGCCCCTGCCGTGGAAACCACACGCACCAGGTTCCGCCCGGAGGATTACCGGCCTTTCGAGAAAACGCTGAAAAAACGGATCTCACAATCGCAGATTGTGCAGGGCACCGCCATAGAGCGCAACGACCGCCTGTTCTATGCCACCATGGCGCTCAACTCCATGCTCGGAAGCGGCATGAGTTCGCTGCTCAACATCGAACTGCGCGAAAAGCGCGGACTGGCATACAGCGCATACTCGGCCATGTCGTTTTACGAAGACCTCACAACCCTGAACATATACACCGGCACCGACGCCCTGAAAATCGACACGTCCCTCAAGCTCATCGAAGAGCTGCTCCATGGCCCTGCCCTCATGCATCCCGATCCCGTTGAAGTCGAAACCGCGAAATCAAAGCTCCTCGGCTCGCACATCATGGGAATGGAAAAAATGACCCGCAGGATGTCGCAGGTCGCCACCGACATATCCTACTTCGGGCGGTATGTCCCTCCCGAAGAAAAAACCGCCGCAATCGAAGCACTCAGCCCGCTGGACATCAGAGAAGCGGCCCGGGCCCTCGTCCTCGGGCCTCCGCTCTCAACGCTCGTCTACCGGCCCTCCCGCTGAGGGCTTCTCTTTTTAAATACCGGTTATAATTTGTATCTTTTGGACTTTGATTTTTGACCATTACCACCAAACCACAGAGAGCCTTGCAAAAGAATATCAAGAACATCAGCGAAACCGAACAGGAACTGGAGCTCATCTTCACTGCGGACGAATTCGCCAACGATTACGAACAGGAACTTGAAGAGGCAAAAAAGACCGTACAGCTCAAGGGGTTCCGTAAAGGCCACGCCCCGGCAGGCCTGATAAAGAAACTCGCCGGCCCGGCCGTTGAAGCTTCCATCGCCGAAAAACTCGCATCGAAGCATTTCGGCGAAATCGTCGAATCCGATAAAATCAAGACCGCCAGCCGCGCAGGCATCATTGACTTCACCTTCACGCCCGAGCAGCTGAGCGTGAGGCTCGGCTATGAAGTGCACCCCGAGTTCGACCTGAAAGATTTCAGCGGCTACTCATTCACCCGTTCCGTCTACACCATTGACGACGCGGCTGTTGAAAAGGAAATCAACCTCATCCTCAAGGGCCACGGCACCATGGTCAGCGTCGACGAGGCCGCCACGGCCACTGACACCGTCATTGGTGACGTAGTGAAACTCACGGAATCAGGAGACGAGGGCGAGGGGAAAACCGAAAACCACCATTTCAATCTGGAATACCTGCCGGAAGAGAACCCCTTCCGCAAGGCCATCGAAGGAAAGAAAGCAGGGGAAACCGTAGAGGTTGAAACTCCCGGCCAGAATGAGGGCGACGCGCCCGTCCGCTTCCGGGTCAGCATCAGCGAAATCAAGCGCATGGAACTTCCGGAACTGACCGATGAACTCGTCAAGGAGATCACCGGCCAGCGCTTCGAGAGCGTAACTGACTTCAGGGCCGACGTCAAAATCCAGCTCGATGAGCATTTCTCGATGAAGTCCGAAGAGGACCTGCTCGAGTCCATCTCGGCAAAACTGATCGACGAGAACCCGGTTGCGACCCCGAAAACAATGGTAGCGTCGTTCTCGAACATGCTCGTGGAAAACGCCAAGCGCCAGATGGGCGGCAGCTTCCCGAAAGCCTTCGACACCGACCAGTTCCAGACGGCTATGCAGCCCAACGCCGAGCGCCATGCCCGCTGGCTCATCATCAGCCAGAAGATCGCCGAAATGAACAATCTGGAAATCGACGAAGCCGCAATCAGGGAGTACGCAGAAAAGGAAGCGGCGAAGAACACCGCTATGAACGCAGAAGAGCTCATGAAAACCTACATGTCAGCCGACTTCCGCGACTATGTCACCGACACCATCACGAAAGAAAAGATCTATGAGATCATCAAAGCTAAAGTGAGCATCACCGACGAGGCGACTCCGGTTCCCGACCACAGGGGCTGACGCGCTGGCCGAACGGAGGAACGTGAAAAAGGCAGGACCCGGACCCCCGGGCATCCTGCCTTTTTTTTTGCTTCCCTGCAGCGCATTACCGCCCGCCCGCACCCTGCCGATCCCCCCTCGCCGGGGAACCCCCTCAGGACTCAGGGCCCCGGCAAAGAAGCGCTGTCGCCACTGCGGAATGCCTGTCGTGGGCGATGGAGATCTTGATGGAACATCCCTCCGGCAGCAGGCCGGGCTGGGAGGAGCGAACGAACGGCTTGCCGGCCGGATCATTCAGGACCTCGAAGCTCTTCCAGTGCACCGCAGCCGTAATGCCGGTTCCGAGTGCCTTGACGACAGCCTCCTTCGCCGCAAACCGGCCGGCGATGCTGGCGAGGGGAGAGGGCTTTTTCAGGCAGAGTTCGATCTCCTCCCCCGTCATGATCCGCTCAAGGAACTTCCGTCCGTACCGGCCGTAGGCTTTTTCGATCCGGACAAGATCCACGATGTCCACACCTATCTCCACGGTATCTTCAGCCGAGAGTGATGGTCATGGAAAGGTCGAGCGCACGCACACTGTGGGTCAGCTCGCCGACAGAAATGAAATCGACTCCGGTTTCAGCAACCGCCTTCACATTGTAGAGACTCATGTTGCCGGATGCCTCCAGAAGCACGCCCGAGGGCATCGAGCGCACATACTCCACCGCCTCGTGCATGAGGTCTATGGTGAAGTTGTCGAGCAGGATGATGTCCGGCCGGCAGGCAAGGGCCGCGCTCAGTTCGTCGAGTGAGCGGACTTCGGCTTCGATCTTCACGTCGAGACCATGCTTTTCCCGGTACATCCTTGCCCGGTTGAGTGCCGGGCCGACACCGCCGGCGGCATCGATATGGTTGTCCTTGATGAGGATAAGATCGAACAGCCCGAAGCGGTGGTTCCGCCCGCCGCCGATGCGCACCGCCTCTTTGTCGAAATAACGAAGCCCCGGAGCGGTTTTCCGGGTGTCGAGGATCCTGGCCTCCGTATGGGACACCAGGTCCACGAACGCTCTCGTCTTGGTTGCAATCCCCGACATGCGCTGCATGAAATTCAGTGCCGTCCGCTCACCGAGCAGTATCGGTGCCAGAAGGCCATGTACGTCAAACACCCTTTCACCCTGTACAACCCGCTCACCATCGTTACGATGCACCTCAAGCTTAAGCGACGGGTTGCATGCCGCAAACACCTGTGCGGCGACATCGACACCAGCGATGACGCCGTCTTCCTTTGCCCTCACAACAGCGCTTCCCTGCTGCTGGGGGTCGATGGTCGCCATGGTGGTGACGTCCCCCGTATAGCGGTCCTCCTCAAGCGCAAGCATCACCGCCCGTGAGCGGCACCCCTCATAAAAATCGTGACAATCCTGATTCTTCATCTTCATCGCTACTTGCAACCATTAATAAAATCTACTGAACCCGTAAAGTTACACTTTTTCCTTTCCATGCTCCATCCTAAAAAAGGTCCGCCCCCGGTTTTATCTTTTTCGATTTTGAATTCAGCCGATTCTGAGCAACATTGTTAGTTTGAAACACACACGCCGCCAACTTTTTCCGCCGCAAGATGACACACATCTCCCGCTCCTCGGTCAGGCTTTCGAACATGGTCTTCTACGCCCACCACGGCGTGCTCCGTGAAGAGCACCGGATCGGAGCCAAATACGAGGTCGATGCCGAGCTTACCTTCGACTTCACCGGGGCGGCCATGAACGACGACATCACGAAAACAGTGGACTACGGGGCGGTGTACAGCCGGATCCGCATGGCTCTTACCGGAAAGAAATACTTCCTCATCGAGGCTGTCGCCTGGGAGATTGCCCGGGACCTGCTTGGTGATTTCCCCGCGGTCAGCGAAGTAGGCATAAAGGTCCGCAAGCGCAATCCTCCGGTCGACGGAATCTGCGACTATGCAGAAGCCGACTGCACCATGCAGCGCGACTGAAGAAGATGAAGCTCCACACAGCATACATCGGAACGGGATCGAACATCGGGGACCGCCTCAGTCACCTGCAGGAAGCCGTATGTCGGCTCGGCGCGCTCCCGGAAACGAAGGTGCTCCGAGCCTCGCCCGTCTACATGACAGAGCCGGTCGGGGAAGAGGAACAGGAACGATTCTACAACGGCGTGGTACAGATAGAAACCGGCCTCACGCCTGAAAACCTTCGCAGCGCAACAAAGGCTATAGAGCAGGAACTCGGCCGGCCCGAACGATACCGGAGATGGAGCCCGAGGGTCATAGACCTCGATATCCTCCTCTATGCAGACTGCATAATCGAGACTGCTACGCTCCGGATTCCCCACCCGGAACTGCACCGCAGAAAATTCGTGCTCATCCCGCTGCTCGACATCGCAAACCCTCTGCACCCCGTCCTCAGAAAAACCATCCTTCAGATGCTCCGGACGTGCGGCGACCGGTCGGTACCCGTGCGCCTTAGGGAACGACTCCGTCTGCACTGATTCCACTGGGATGTGACCCTACCCCCTCAACCGCGTAGAAAGAAAATGGGCCGCCTTAAGCAAGGCGGCCCATCTGCATCTATAACACCGGTTCACTAAGGCCTGCTCCGGCAGGGCATCAGGCGCTTCAGTTCGCGAAGGTGATGTTGAGGTTTCCCGCCTCGAAATCAGCACCTTCCGTCTTGCGGCCGATGAGCACGTTCGGGAGCATGATGCTCTTGCGGAAGTTGTTGATGTCCACCAGGAGCTCGTCACCCTTGATGTTCACGTTGAGCTTCTGCACTTCGACGTTCGGAAGGTATAGACTCAGGACGTACTTGCCGTCGACCTTCTCGAGGGTCTGGGTCCTGTCGTTGGTGTAGAGCACGTCGGCAGGGTTCTTGTCACCGAACATCTCCTGGCTGAGCTCGTACAGGCGGTCCGGGTTGATGACCTCTGCCGTTGCCTGCCCGGCACGGAAGATCGGAAGCGGGAAGAAGCAGTTCTCGATCACGCGGAGGTACTTCTGCTGGATGTCGATGAGGCTCTGGAGGTACTTGTCGCCTGATTTCGCGGGAAGGATCTTGTTGACGATGGCGGCATCAAGCTTGTAACCGAACAGGTTCAGATAGGTCTGCACGCGCAGCGCCTCCTTGATGACCATGTTCTCCGGGTTGAGGACAACACGGAATGTGGTGATGCTCTTGTCCTGAAGCATGCCGTGCAGCTCTTTCATATGCTCGTTCACCTCCGGCATGAGCTTGAAGATGTTCTTCTTCGGCATGAATTTCGAGAGGAGCGGTGCAGCGAATCCGATCGCCTTGGAGTGCCAGCCGCCGATTTTATCCGAGTACCAGCCGTAGGACTCGGGCATGCCGAGCAGACGCATGGTTTCGCCCGTCGGAGCGGCATCGACAACGACCGCATCATAGTTTCCGGATTTGGCGGCCTTCCAGATATAGCGGAGGCTGATCATCTCTTCCATGCCGGGGACGATGGCAAGCTCCTCGGCAACGACTTCGTCGGCACCGTCGTGCATGAGGATGGAGGAGAAGTAGGAGTACAGTTCGTTCCAATTTTCGCGGATCTCGGCCAGCACGTTGACCTCCATGGCAAAGAGGTTCTTTTCGACCTCAATGGGGGTCTGGCTCAGCTCGACGCCGAACGCATCGGCAAGGCTGTGGGCCACGTCGGTGCTCATGATCAGTACCCTGCCTCCGCGGCGGGCAATCGCCGTGGCCGTTGATGCCGAGACCGTGGTCTTTCCGACCCCGCCCTTACCCAGATAAAGAATAATTCTCATGTTGCTTAACAAAAACTATTGAGGAGAGTTGACCTTTATTGAAACTACACTGTACCAACGGCCTCGCCCGCCGTGTGCCGGAACGCCTCACCATAGAAGCGATGCCGGACCCGGCCTGCCGCCCTAGGACTCCTCTTTCGGCTGCGCCTCCGGCGCCGTTATGAGGGGGTCGGATTCTATGGTGCCGTAGCATCCGGCATCTTTTTTCTCCGGAGCAGGTTCGCCAAGCGCGTCGAGAAGAACGTCTTCAGGGAGGATCGGCTCCTCCTCACTCCCCGCAACCCTCACCGATATCTTTTTTCTTACAGGAGGGAAAACTGCCTCCTGCGCCGCATCTTCCGATGCAGTCTCTGGAGCGTTTTCTCCCTCAGCCTCCATGATCTTTATCTTTTTCCTCCGGACCTCTCCGACACCGCTCTCTTCGGGACATTCGTCGGCAGGCCGGTCCATATCCATCATGTCCTTGACAAGCGCCGGCACATCGCCCTCGTCAGCCTGAATCTTGATTTTCTTCCTGCCGAGAGGAGGAGCGTCGTTCATGGGGGGCACCTCGAACGCATCGTCCTTGAAATCGAAATCACTTCTGCCCGTCCGGGGCTCCTCATCCCTGATGGAGATTTTTTTGCGGCGGATCGTGTTGTCCTCATCGTCCTCGTATCGCCCGCCGCCGGGAGCTCCGCCCTCTTGACGCTGCGGCTGCTGTTTTCTCGATCCACCCCCGATCCCCGATACCTTGATCATCTTGCCGATGGAACCAAGCACGCCGTCGTTGCGTACCGCTGTCTTGATGGCCGTCATGACGAAACGCTCTGCCTGGGGGTTGCCCGCAATGTTTGCCACCAGTTCATTGACCGCCGTCAGCACGGTGGCTACATCACCCGGCACGTGCTGCAGATCTTTCATCACCTGGTCACGGAGCTTGAAGGGAGCCTCGCCGACAAGGTCCTTGATGGACCCGGCAATCCGTTTCAGCGAAGCAGGATCAGTCGGCAGCATGTTCTCGAGTCCGCCAAAGGGACCCGACGGCTGATTGGCACCTCTGCCCTGCTGTCCGCGTGGCGAGCCCTGTCCCGGCTGCTGTCCCGGAAGTGCCTCGCCCGGAGGATAGCCGATCGAGGCCTTGTACTGCTCAAGAAGATCCTGGCCGTAGCCGATTGAACTGTCCTGCTGGGAGGGAGAGGGCGCATCAAGGGCGATGGTGAACTGGCGGGGAATGCAGATGCTTCGGCCTGCGTCAAGCAGGCGGTGGGCTATGGCGTCGGGAACGGGCTTGCGGAACCCGGTGCCGAGATGTTCCTCGATGACCGACTCCATGACCGTATGCATACGGATGATAAGCTCAGCCTCCTGGATTTCGACCATGTCGAATATCACATAGACCGGTTCCTTCTCCTCCCTGCGGATCTTGAGGTTGAGGGTGGCGAAAGCGCTGTCCTTGTTGCGGCTGTTCACTGTGACTGCGCTGAGCTCGAAGCGGTCAAGATAGTCCTTCGATGCGCCACGCGCCCAGAGATATACCGCACGGTCGGAGTATATAAGGTAGTCCTGGAAGGCTATGTTGCCGACCCGTTCCTGATGGGATTCATAGAAAACCCCGTCAAAGAAGGCGATGGGCTGTTCCCCCTCGCCGAGAAGCTGCTTCTGAAAGAATTCCGTGACATCGGCAAGTTCCGTCTGTCCGGACACATATAATGAGATGTTGGCCATTTACCCGGGTCCGATCACGTTACACGGTTATCGACAAGTCTGCATTGAAACCTTTAAAATAGAAAAACTAATGGAATTTACGCAACAGCACCTTCACCCGAGATGCAATGGAAAAACGGGTGCATAAATGAATGAAACCGGAAGGGTAAGCGGGGTGACTTGACGGGCTGCGGAAAAGGGTTGGAGCGGACAAAAAAAAGGCAGTGTACAGCCTATGGCCGACACTGCCCTCGAAAGAAACACATCGTGTGTGCTTACTTTGCGAACTTCGACTCGACAGCCTTGGAAGGCACGGCATAACCCGAAACCTCAGGTGAAGAACCGCGGAGGCTTGTACCGCCGCCCATGCTGCCATAAGCGTTGCGGTTGATCCTCATGGTACCTTTACCAAGCGAATCGAACAGCATGCCGACAGTTTCCCAATGCCCCTCAACCATGACCTCAAAAATGCGGCCGGCTGCGGCAAGGATATCAGTAAATACTCCTCCACCACTCATAATTCCTCCTTATGGAATTTTATTATTGGAAATACACCTACTTACTAGAATATGAAAACTTTAATTCAATTTAAAGCAATCGGCTAAAAAATACAAAAAGATTTTCAGCAGCGCGCTGAGCTCTTATTTCTTGCCTGTCTGCTTCTGGAACGAGCCGGTGATGTTCTTGACAGCTTCGGAAGCGCTGACACCTGCATCGCCGATGGCCTTGGCTGCGTTGTCGGTCACGTTCTCGACGTTCTTCACAGCATCGCTGTAAAGGTCACCGGCCGAACGGGATACGTCCTTCACGGTGATGGCGACGCGGTCGATGGTCTCGCCGACTACTCCGCCGGTACGGCCGAGGAGGCTGCCGACTCCGGTTGCATCAAGCAGGGAACCAACGGTGCCCGAAACCGTCTCGACCACGGTGCCTGCGAGCTCCAGGCCGCCGACGACGGCGCTCTGACCTGTAAGCAGTGCACTTTCGGCAAGAAAGGTGAGGCGGTCGGTGAACTCAAGTTCCTTGAAATCCTTGCGGAGTTTCTGGTAGGACTCTGACATATCTTCCTCCTGTTAAGCGGGTCTTCCCGCGATTGTGGTTTATTGTCGTACTCTTAAAAACTAAGAAAAAAACTCCCTCAAAGCAAACCGGTCAGACCATCAGGCCTTGCTGCTGTACTGCTTGTCCGTCTGGTGGCGGCCCTGGTGGTTGAGGTCGAACGGGATGTGCAGCCATTTATCCTTGAACACCGCGTCGCCGGGCTCAAGGCCGGTGAGACTGATGGGCAGGGTTATGATTTTGCGCTGGCTGCCGATCTGTACGTAGAGTTCGTCGCCGGTCACCCAGACGTCGATGTCGCCGGGGTTGGCGAACATGAGCTTCAGCTGCACTTCGTAAATGTCGCCGTTGCGCACGAACTTGATCGGCGGTTCGTCGTACATGAGGTCGCTGGGATCGGTGTCGCCGTACATGTCATGTGCGAACTGCTCGAGGGCTTTCAGGCCGACGATCTCCTGTTCGTACATACGGAGCTTGGTCACCGGCAGGGGGGAGAATCCTTCTTCGATCTCGCCGAGGTATTTCTGCTGGATGGCTTTCCAGTTCTCAAGGTATCCGCTGTCCTCATTGGTATCGAGCAGGCGGTTGACCAGCACCATATCAACCTTGAACCCGTAGAGGTTCAGGTAGGTCAGGGCGCGCATGGTCTCCTTGATCGACATCTTCTCGGCATTCATGACAAGGCGTACTGTCGACTTCACATTGTCGGTCAGGATTTCGCGGATATCCTCAAGTTCGTCGAACACCTGGTCGACCGACTCGATGGCATCTTCCGGCGGTATGTAGTATGCAATGCGGTCCGACATCTTCGAGAGCGGCTTGCTCAGGGGGCGGACAATGTACTTGTTGACGTTCTTGACGGCCTTCATGCCCCAGGAGAGGGTATCGGGCAGGGAGAGCAGGCGGAGGGTCTCGCCGGTCGGGGCGGTATCGAGCACGAGGACATCGTATAGACCGGAGGACTTGTAACGTTTGATGCGCAGCAGCGAGAAGATCTCTTCCATGCCGGGAAGGATGGTCATCTCGTCGGCCATGACGCCCGAAACGCCCTGGGCCATGAATATTCTGGTATAGTACTTCTGTACGGACTGCCAGTTCTGCTTCAGATCCACATACGGATTCACCTCAATCGCATGGAGATTCTCCCTTATTTTGGTAGGCTCCGCGCCGAGCGGCAGATTGAAGGAATCGGAAAGACTGTGTGCCGGGTCCGTTGAGAGCACGAGGGTACGGTAACCCAGCTCTGCCAGCCGGACTGCTGTTGCTGCCGATACGCTGGTCTTGCCGACACCGCCCTTACCCGTAAATGTTAGAATGCGCATGAACCGGACTTTGGTATTGATGAATGAAAATCAAAGATTGAAAGATATAACTCTCAAAGGACTCTGCAAAAGATATGCAGAAGATACTTCCCCGCTGACAGAGCTTGCAAATGTTGGCGCCCCTGCATTAATTACCCTTCTAAGAAAAAAGCACCGACTGCGGACGACAGGCTGTCCGACCCACTGAAACCGAACCCCGCCATGCCCCGAGAGAGCACCATCACCGACATCAGGGCGGCCGTTGCCGCATCACGACGCATCAGCCGCGACGTCACCCTCATCACCCTCGACTGCCCCCTCATCTCCGAAATTGCGGAGCCCGGAAACTTCGTCAATGTCAGGGTGAACGACACCACACAGCCGCTCCTCCGCCGCCCGTTCTCGATCCACGACGCCGAAGACGGCCAAATCACGCTGATGGTCAAGGAGATAGGCAAGGGCACTGAAATATTCTGCCGCTGCACCGCCGGCACGGAACTGTCCGTGCTTGGCCCCCTCGGCAACAGCTTCAGCCTTGGAGCCGAAGACTTCGACACTGCGGTCCTCGTGTCGGGCGGGATCGGCACTGCCCCGATGCGCTTCCTTGAAAAGCGACTCGCCGCCAGAGGGAAAAAAGTCGTGAACCTTATCGGAGGGCGGACAAAAGACGATCTCCTCCCGGAAGGGCTCACCGGATGCCGGTTCGCCACCGATGACGGATCTGAAGGGTTCCACGGCACGGTGCTTGGACTTCTGGAGTCCCTCGTTCCCTCACTCACGGCGGAAGGCACCCCGAGGATATTCGCATGCGGACCCACCCCGATGCTGCGGGCGGTGGCCAGATTCTCCAGGGAAGCGGGCATTGCTTCTGAAGTCTCGCTTGAGTCAGTCATGGGATGCGGGTTCGGGATCTGCTATGGATGCAGCGTGGAGGTCAGCGCACCCGACGGCGGGACAAAAACCATACTTCTCTGCCGGGAAGGCCCGGTCATCGATGGCGGACGCATGGTCTGAGGGGCAACCGCGCCCTGCATTCTGCAGTAAATGCGCCGTATGGTTATGTTATCCGGAATGAGACTCGTATACTGCACTATATTATAATAAAGAGCCCCCCGACTCCAGACAGCACCCGGGGGCTCCGGGAACACCAAACCATTCAATCCAACCCAAAACACGGGAGCACTCATCATGGCAAGAGGACTGAATAAAGTAATGCTCATCGGCAACCTCGGCAGCGACCCCGAGCTCCGTACCATCCCTTCTGGACAGACCGTAGCCAACTTCACCCTGGCCACATCTGAAAGCTTCAAGGACAGCAGCGGCGCCATGCAGGAACGTACCGAATGGCACCGCATCGTGGCATGGGGGCGGCTTGCAGAAATATGCGGCCAGTACCTCAAGAAAGGACGTCAGGTCTATGTCGAAGGACGCATACAGACGAGAAGCTGGGACGACCAGAAAACCGGCGAGAAAAAATATGCAACCGACATCGTCGTCACCGACATGCAGATGCTCGGCGGCATGCGTGAGGGCGGCAGCGGATACGGCGATGGCGGACAGCAGAGCTACAGCCCGCCCCAGCAGCCTGCACGGCAGCAGGGCCCGCAGGACGTTCCTCCTCCCCAGACGGCACCATCCGCTCCGATGATCGAAAACGACAAGGACGACCTGCCGTTCTGAACCCGAAACCAACCTCCGACCCCGCCCTGACGCCAAGAGCGGCGACAGGGCGGGGTACTACAAGCAGATGGAAACACTGAAAAAGAACATCCTTGCCGGCAGCCTTTCGCCGGTCTATTTTTTTCACGGACCGGAAAGTTATCTGAAGGAGGAGTTCACGGCGCTCATAAAAAGCGCGGCATTTCCTGACGAAGCTGAAGCGGCGGCCAACACCCGCGTCGTGTACGGACCCGACACCTCCCTCGGTGAACTCGTTGCCCTCGCCTCAGAGTACCCGATGTTCACCCCGCGCCAGCTCATCGTCGTCCGTCAGTTCGACAAGATCAAGAAGCCGGCAGGAAAAGACCAGCAGAAACAGCATGAGATGAAGTTTGCCGGCTACATGAAAAACCCGGCGGAGTTCACCATCCTTGTTTTCGACGCCGAGCAGCTTGACAAAAAGGATGTGGACAAACCGCCCTACAGCCTCCTGAAATCGTTCCGGCACGACTTCCCCCTCCTGAAAACCCCCGACCTGTTCGCGGCCGCACGCGCCCATGAGGCGGGATGGGAGTTCGACCCCGAAGCGCTGAAGGCATTTACTGCTTACATACAGCCATCTTCGAGGGAGATCTGCCAGGAAATCGAAAAGCTGACCACCTACGCATCCTCACGCCAGGGCGAGCGACGCATCACGGCCGCAGACGTCTACGAGTGCGTCGGCATCTCGAAAACCTATAATGTCTTTGAACTGGAAAAAGCGGTAGCAGGAAGGAACCTCCGCCTCTCGAGCGGCATATCGCTGATGATCATGGAGCGCGAAGGACAGAAGGAAGGGCTCGGCAACATCGTCCGCTACCTTACAACCTTCTTCATGCGGCTGTGGAAAATAGCCCAGCCCGAAGTACGCGCCATGCCGCAGGGCGAGATTGCAAAAGTGCTGGGCATGTACGGCAGGCAGGAGTATTTCGTCAGAAGCTACATCTCATACGCCGGTGCGTTTTCCGCCATCCAGGCAGAACGGGCGATCACGGCACTGAAAGATACCGACGCTGCACTCAAGGGTCTTTCCCCATACCCTGACGAAAAGTACCTCCTGCTCCGCCTGATGCAGCAGCTCCTCGGCTGAAAACTTCCTGATAGATACCAGGGAGGTGGTCAGAACGGCACCTTCACCCCCGCTTCAAGAGAGAGCCGGTAGCTCTCCATGGAGCCCGCCGAACCGAGCACACCCGCCTTCAGCCAGTATACCGGGTCCAGCATGCCGCCGGCACGGTTCCCGACGGTGAGGCTACCGCCCCAGAGCACCGCTTCCGCTTCAGTCGAGAGTGTCACTGCGGGTAACGGGTACCGGACGGCATTCGTCGGGGAGCCATCGACCCGCACCGTTGCTTCAGCTACAAGGTACCAGCCCGGGCAGTCCGTGTTGAGGGTGAGTCCAAGAACCGCCAGACCGATAAGCCCATCCTCATCCTCGACCATAAGCGGCCCTGTCGAGAGCGGCGCAAGACCGAACCCGTCCACATGGCGCCAGACCGCCTGCAGCCGTGGTGAGAGCGCGAGACCCGCCCCGAGCCCCAGCTGCAGCTCCCCCTCCGCCGACACCATACGACTTCCGGTGGCGAGATGTTCGGGAGAGCTCGTCTCATAGTTCAGTGAAAGTTCATGGTACCCGAACACCGCAGCCACTTCCAGGCGGTACGAGCGCGGCCGGACCAGAAACGCATAGATCCCGCCGGAGTAATTGGTCCCCTCAACACCGCCGGCAGGGCGCCCCCCGGTCGAAACCACGCTGGCAGACTGCGTGCCGGTGCCCCCGAACACCCCCGCTCCCCGGTAAGACTTCGCGCCCGCTCCATACCAGAGGTCCCAGCCGAGCTGCACGAACCGGCTGGTGCCGTCAGTGAGGGTTCCGGCATCGCCGGAAAGCACTGTCCGGCTCCACGACTCACCTGCCCGGGTCCACCCCCCGCCGAACCCCGGCATAACGCCCGATGAGCCTCCGTAGGCCTTCCGGTCCGAAAAGCGCGGCACAAAATCCTCAAGCGGACCCGTAATAACCGGCATGAGCGCCTGCGCCGTCAGCGCATCATCATGAAGCCCGCTCACCCCGTAGTACCAGTCGGCCGATCCCGTAGCTTCCGCCACCACCATCACCCCGGCAACATAGGGGCCGTAATCGGTAGCATCCTGCACCACAAATGCATCAGCAGCAACAGCAGTGTCGGTATGAATGAGCAGTGAGGGCTCGGCAGCAGCAAACTCCGTCACCGAAGGGGCGATGGAAAGCAGCAGCGTGGTGGTACCGGAAACGGCACCAGACACCGAGAGCAGGTCCGCACTTCCGGCACCCACGTCCATGCCGACCGATCCCCCTCCTGTATAGTTGCCATCCACCGTGAGGACTCCATGGGCATTACCGTCGCGGAGCTCAATGAGCCCATGGTTCAGAAGGCTCCCCGCAATACGGTCACGGCCCCCTGCAGCGCCCGGGCGAAGGACAGCGCCCTCAAGCACCGAAACTTCACCGGAAAACGACCCTAACGCATCCATGCCGAGCGATGAGCCCGATCCTACATCAAGGTGCTCCCATCCCTGCATGGCGTCTGAGAACGACCCGCTCCATCCGCTGAACACCAGCCGGTCATCCCCCGTCCCGCCGTCAAGCGACGGCACACTTTGGATATCGGCAGTGCCGCTGAGCATCAGCGTGTCGTCGCCGTCACCAAGATAGACACCGCCGGTCAGCACTGCACCGCTTGCGAGCACAACCGTGTCGACCCGTTCTGTGGTGTTGTCGGTAAAACCACCCGTACCGTTGAACATGCCCGAACGGATGGCGTATGCCGACGCCCCCTCGGCATAGAGCGTACCTGTCACGTAGAGGTTCATCTCCGTCCAGGCCATAACAGCGGCAGAAGCTCCCGACGAGACGGCGCTGATCGAACCGGAGATATTTGCGGGGTCGGAGGAGGTAGTGCCATGGATGGTGCTGCCATAACAGTATAGGCCGGCTGCATCGGTCCCTGAAGCGGTTGCCTGTATCGTTCCGGAAATGTCTCCGCCAATGGAAATGGCCGATGCTGCCAGGACGCCGTATGCCTCATTGCCATCCAGAGCGCTCGCCGTGATGGTGCCGGAGATGTCGCCACCGACAGTCAGGCTTCCACCAAGGGTTAAACCGCAGGCATCATAGGTTCCAGCAGTTGAAGTGACTGCACCGCTTATATCGGTACCGACATACAGCGCGGACGCCTTAATCCCGTATGCGCTGTAGCTGCCGGCCACAGCAGTAATGGCGCCCGACAGACTGCCGCCGATTGTTGTCGCATTATCGGAGGAGATCCCGTACGCTCTGTATCCGGTGCCTGCAGTAACAGCAATGGTTCCGCTCAAGTCGCCCCCGATAGTTGCAGCACCGACGGCGCGGAGCCCATACGCATAATTGGTTTTGGCAGTTGCAGTAATAGATCCGGAAAGATTTCCGTCAACGGTAATCGACCCGTCACCGGCATGAATCCCGTATGAGTACCATGAACTGGTGGTGGTTGTCGTGAGGGCTGCCGCCATATCTCCAGAAATATGCACAGCACCCGTTGCGTTCTTTATTGCCGCAATCTTTGACCCTCCCGAAGCACTCACAACCATACCGTTCACCAACCCGCCCAAGGAGCTTTCTGAGGCGGCGAAAAGTGCCGTTCCGTTTATAAGCCCAGAATCGACAACACTGACCCCTCCGGCAGGGACAACAAACATCACCGGGTTCACCAGCGTCGGCAACGCGCTGCTTACCGTCACCGTGGGGGTGGAAAATGTAATCACATTGTCCACGTCGGAGGAAGCATTGATGCCATCGATTGCAGCACGGAGCGACCCCGGCACATTGTCGGCAGATTCGCTTACAACGAACTCCTTGGCATACACATCCTCGAAAATGCTCATGGCAAGGAAAAGAATCAGCCTCAGGATACGCCTTTTCATACACACTCCCGTTAAAGAATGGCGATGCCCATAAGGGGTTCAATTGGACAAACGCCCCCCCCTAAGCCGGTAGGCACCGGAAAGTAGATGAAGTAGCTCATTGCGTAGCAGCGCCTGATGGGTGAAACGGGCAAGGGTTCCCCGATGCATGGGAGGTGCAGGGAGGGCACGCGGGCCTGAAAAGGCTGCGTGGCAAGGATGTATGGTCAGGCGATCTTAACCGGACATTGCAGCCCGTGGTAGCGGAAGGTGGGTACTGGAGAGCGCCGGAACTCCTATACGCATGCTACAACAGATTGACAACCCCCGGAAACTTAATCAGTCGGCAGGGTCAGCCTGAAGCACAATACGCGTTTGAAGGTACATAGTGGTGCGGCTTCCTATAATGTGAAAATATAGGAAAAAAATGGATATACGCCAAAAACGAAGTATAAGTACCCGAAAGACGTCACAAGAGACCCTCCCGCCGGGCCCATGCAATGGTACCGGCAACCCCTTCCTCGGGAGTGATTTCAGACGTGAAGCCGAGCTCCTCAGCCGCCCGGCGCGGGGAAGAGACCCAGTAGTCCTGCAGGAGTTCGACCGCCTTGTCGCGATTGAGGATGGAAGTCCTGCCGATAACCGATGCCGCTTTACCGGCAAGGGTGCCAAGCAGCATGACGGCAGGTGCCGGCAGCGAAATGCGCAGCACATTCCGGAGTCCCAATGCGGGGCGGGCGGCGGCCACGACCCCGTCCCAGGACCAGGGCGCGGAAGAGGTTATATTATAAATACGGCCGCTCGGGGACTCAGCGCGGGCTGCCATCATGATGCCGCGGACCAGGTCATCCACATGGATCATGCTGAAGCGCTGGCGGCCTGCATTGCCGGCGGTAACCAGCAACCCTTTCCGGAGCATCTGGAACACCTGCAGCACATCACGGTCACCGGGGCCGTAGACGGCCGGAGGCCGGAGGATGGTCAGAGGGACGTCGCCCGCGAACTCCAGCGCCGCCTCTTCGCCACGGAGTTTGCTGCGCCCGTATGCGCTGACGGGGTGCGGAGCGTCCTCTTCCCGGGCACCCTCAATACCTTCTCTTGCAGGCCCGGCGGCGGCAAGAGATGAAACCAGAACGAAACGCCGAAGCCCGGGGTTGTGCTGTCGTACAGCAAGCAGGAGGTTCCTGACGGGAAGCACGTTGCCCTCGTCAAAAGCGGACTCATGCGCTGCCTTGGTCACCCCGGCGAGATGAATGATCCGGTCCACACCGCTGAGGGCGCGATGAAGCGCCTGAGGGTCCAGAAAGTCTGCCCGAACGGCTTCGACACCATCCGGCATATCGCGCACGGGACTTTCAGGACGGAGCAGCACCCGCACCCTTTCGCCGCGAAGGGAGGGATGAACGAGCATCCTTCGCCCGATGAATCCTGTAGAGCCCGTTACCAGTATTGTTTCAGCCATAAGCTTGTGGAGGGTTCGTGGTCCGTAAAAAAACAGGGCTCCACGGTATCAGAAAAAATAAAAATTTTAATACATTTCGGTTTCTGGGCATCTTACCCCCATACTGAAACCCGGTCACCGAAAGAAACACAAAAAGCGACGGCCGCAAAAACGAGAAATTCCAGCTTTGCCCGTAACAGCTGAAGCAAATTTACATCACTGTGGAGAAACCCAAAGATCTTTTCAAGAAATGCTTTGACTTCACCCTTGCCGATGAAGTGAAGGCCCAGGGCGTTTATCCGTTCTTCCACCCCATAGACGAAAACGAAGGCCCGGTCGTATCATTCGGCGGCCGCAAGCTGGTGATGGCCGGCTCCAACAACTACCTCGGCCTGACCTCCGACCCCAGAGTCAAGGCTTCCTCCATTGCCGCCATCGAGAAATACGGAACCAGCTGCAGCGGATCGCGCTACATGACCGGCACCGTCACACTCCACATCGAACTTGAGGAACAGCTGGCGGACTTTTTCGAAAAGGAACGCTGCCTGCTCTTCAGCACCGGCTACCAGACCGGCCAGGGCATCATTCCAACCCTCGTGCAGCGAGGTGAATACATAGTCTCCGACCGCGACAACCATGCAAGCCTCGTGGCGGCCTCCATCATGGCACAGGGCGGAGGGGCCAACCTCGTCCGTTACAACCATAACAACATGGACGACCTCGAACGGGTCCTCCAGAAGATCCCGGACAACGCAGGACGCATGATCGTCTCCGACGGTGTGTTCTCCGTTTCTGGTGAAATCGTTGACCTTCCGCGCCTCGTTGAGCTCGCAAAGAAATACAACGCCCGTATCGTCATCGACGACGCCCACGCTGTCGGCGTGATCGGCCAAGGCGGCAGGGGCACCCCGTCCGAGTTCGATCTCGTGGATGATGTCGACCTCATCATGGGCACCTTCTCGAAAACCTTCGGTTCGCTCGGCGGATACGTTGTCGGCGACGACAAGGTGATCGACTACATCAAGCACAACGCATCTTCCCTCATCTTCAGCGCCTCGCCGACCCCGGCAAGCGTTGCGGCAGTACTCACGACCCTCAAGATCATCCGCGAGCAGCCGGAACTGATGGCGCGCCTCGTCTCGAACACCGACTATGTCCGTCAGGGACTACTGAAGGCGGGCTTCAAGCTCATGCCTTCGCGCACCGCCATCGTCACCGTACTCATCAGCGACCAGATGAAGACCCTCTACTTCTGGAAGAGGCTCTTTGAAGCAGGCGTGTATGTGAACGCATTCATCCGCCCCGGCGTCATGCCCGGTCACGAAGCGCTCCGCACAAGCTTCATGGCCACCCATGAGAAGGAGCACCTCGACAAGGTCATCACTGAATTCTGCACCATCGGCAAAGAGCTCGGCGTGATCTAAGGAACAAGGAAGGAACAGACTGAAGTCCACATAAGACCAGCAAACCCCCGATATCATCGGGGGTTCTTTTTTTACCACCCGAACCACCCGCTGTTACGCCGTAACTTGCATTTAATGATAAAGTTTCCGTAACTTTCACAATTACCCATATGATGCGATGCCGAACAGGTACGACTGACGATTGATAGGCTTTTGTGATGATGTTCAGGGGTTTTCCTAACACACACAACACACACAGCCATGAAATCAACCAAGACACGGGTGCGTTCATTTACCCGTATCGTAGCGACAGCATGGTGCATGCTGGCGTTTCTGGTACCGCTGACCTCCTACGGCGCGGATACCGGAACAGTGAAGGGCCAAGTCACCGACAGGGCTGACGGAGAGGGCGTCTACGGCGCAACCGTCACCATCGGCGGCACCACCATCAGCACCGCGACCGACATGGACGGGAACTTCACCCTCCGGAACGTCCCCGCAGCAACCCAGAAACTCTCCGTCTCCATCGTAGGCTACGCACCTGCATCGCAGGTAGTGACGGTCGGCGCAGATGCAACAGCAACAGCCAACATTTCTCTCGGCCAGACAACCATCATGGCCTCCGAGGTCGTGGTCGGCGCAGCCATGTACAGCCAGGACCGACTTGATGTGCCTGTGACTGTCAACGTAATAAACAAAGAGACAATCAAGGAAGAGCCAAACCCGACGCTTGACGGACTGATTGAATCGGTACCAGGCGTAGTGGTATCCCGCGCAGGCGGACAAACCGCTTCTCAGGTACAGATACGTGGCTCAAACACCTATCAAGGAGGTGGCATTGCCACTAGGGTAAATGCTTTCTACGACGGCTTTCCAATCAATGCTCCACAGTCAAACGAAATCGTCTGGCAGACCGCCAGTATGAACTCAGTGGACAACATTGAGGTATTAAAAGGCTCTGCAGCAACGTTGTACGGATCAGCTGCAATGGGCGGCGTAGTAAGCGTCACAGGGCATCTTGCCGATAAGGAGGAAATTCTCGCCGGGTCGAGCATGGGATTCTATGACGCTCCCCCGTCCGGAGACCAAAGCACATACAGGGAAAGCTATACACCAATCTTCTGGAGTAGCTATTTCGGCTATGGCAACAAACAGGGCAAATGGCGCTATAGCTTGATGTACACTCATAGCGATGACAACGGATATCGGGAGAACAACGGATATTATCTGAACGACTTTAAACTCAAAGCCCGGTACGATATCGACGCAACTCAGTACCTTCAGATTTCGAGTATTTATAACGACACCGAAGGAGGCTACCAGTACCAATGGCCTGATGCCGCGCACGCTTACGATACATACAGTGCGAAATATGCCGTAGCAAGAACCTATCGGACGAATGCACTTGCTGGCTTGAACTATGTCAAGCTTTTCGATGACAACATCTCACTCGACACAAGAACCTACTATACGTTCAACTCTACCAGAAACGAGTATCCGACCACGTCAACTTTCAACAGAACCTATGCGGACAGAGGTGGCATCGGCACGAAACTCGACTGGCGGCTGAACGATGACCACCGCCTTCTCGTTGGCGTGGACGCGAATCTGGTAAAGGTCACATCATCACTGCTTTTCACGACTAACAGTTCTTATGATGATGAACAAGAGCAAAACTTCGCATCATTCATTCAGGATGAATGGAAAATCACCAACAAGCTTACCGCGCTAGGCTCGGTTCGCTACGACTGGAGCGGCATCAATGCCGATGCCGTCAGCTATAATGCGATTACAAGCGTTTTTACCCCGACAACTCCGACAACCTCTCAAATCAAAAATAAGTCGGTTGATGCCATCAGCCCCCGTGTCGCACTTAACTACAAGGCAACGGAAAAGATGAGCCTCAGGGGATCTTGGGGTCAAAGTTTCAGAGCCCCATCCATATATGAACGCTTTGTTACGGATGCCGGTGGATACGGAGCGGTTTATCCTAACGGCGACTTAAACAAAGAGACAATGACCGCTTATGAACTGGGAGTATTCAACCAGATTAGTGACAACATTTCTGTTGATGTTGTTGGATTCATCAATGACTACAAAGATATGATTGAATCCGTCCAGATTGGAACGTACACTTACTACGGAGGGACAACATCTCCCATATACCAATACAAGAACATCCCAAAGGCCCGCATTTGGGGCATCGAAACCAACCTCAATGTACGCCCAGTCGATGAGGTAAACGTCAACTTGGCATACACCTATATGAATGCCAAGCATCAATCATTGGGATCAATGTATACCCCGGGCAGCCTCATGTACAACATCAACTATGCCAACCCAGATCCGGAATGGCTCCCATACCGCCCGGAACACATGGCCTCAGCCAGTGTCAACTGGAAAGCGACCAAAGACTTGGCATTGAATGTAAACGGAAGGTATCTCAGCAAATACAAAAACATCAGCTCAGAAACGAATGTTGCCGGCATCAACTATCCTGGAAACTATGTTGTGTTCAATCTTGGTACGAAGTACCAGTTCACACAGAGCGTTTCCGGCACACTTGCTTGCAATAATCTTTTCAATGAACAATATGAAGAGATAGTGAACTTCCGCGCCCCCGGCCGCAGCTACGTGCTGGGAGTAGATTTCTCGTACTGAGCAGTATCGGGAACGATCCTCCGGGATTCCCGTGTTCTTCTATCTTCATCAAGCCAGCCCTTCCGCTACGGAGGGGCTGGCTTTTTAACTGTTAGCAATCGTCGCAGGATTTTGTTACATTTCCGAGTCCTGTACAACCACATTCACAGCACATCTTCAGTTACTTTTATGCACGATAAAATCAGAATCGCAGCAGTCGTCGGGATGGAGCAATGCAACCAGAGGGTCTGGCGCGAGGTCAGTGACATGATATCCGCCCATGCTGAACTGACCCAATGGACCGATCAGGATCTCGAACACCAGAACCCCGAAGCCGCAGAAGCGATCCGCAATGCGGACTGCGTTTTCACCACCCTCATCCAGTTCAAGGGACAGGCCGACTGGCTCGACGAGCAGCTGAAAGCCTCGAAGGTCAAGACCGTGTTTGCCTATGAGTCGATGCCTGAAGTGATGCAGATGACGAAGGTGGGTACGTACGTGGTATCAGGAGACGGCGGAGGCATGCCGGACATCGTGAAGAAAGTTGCCAAGATGCTGGTTAAGGGCCGCGACGAAGACGCGCTCTATGGCTACATGAAGCTGCTGAAGATCATGCGGACCATGCTGCCCTTGATCCCGAAGAAAGCAAAGGATTTCAAGAACTGGATGCAGGTCTATACCTACTGGATGCATCCGACCGCGGAGAACCTCGCCGGGATGTTCAACTACATCATGGCCGAGTACTTCGAAGTGGGCGTGAAGGCCGAGAAGGTGCAGGAGGTCCCCACCATGGGCTTCTACCATCCCGACGCCCCGGAATACATGAAAGATCTGCACCACTATGAAAAGTGGCTGCACAAACACGACAAGGCATCAGCCAAACGTCGCAACATCGCCATGCTCTTCTTCCGCAAGCACCTGTTGCAGGAGAAGGAATATATCGACAACACCATCCGCGCCATCGAGTCACGGGGCCTCAATCCCCTGCCGGTGTTCGTGATGGGTGTGGAAGGACATGTGGCTGCAAGAGAGTGGTTTACGCATGGCAATGTCGACATGCTCGTCAATATGATGGGATTCGGGTTCGTCGGCGGTCCTGCCGGCGCGACCACCCCGGGAGCCTCGGCCGCTGCGCGTGACGAGATCCTCCAGAAAATCGACGCACCCTACGTTGTGGCCCAGCCGCTCTTCATCCAGGATGTGAATTCATGGAAGAAAGAGGGCGTGGTACCGCTGCAGTCGGCCATGACCTACTCGCTTCCCGAAATGGACGGCGCGGTCTGTCCCGTCGTGCTCGGCGCCATCAAGGACGGCCGCCTGCACACGGTGCAGGACCGCCTCGACCGCCTCTCCCTCATTGCAAAGAAGTTCTCTGACCTCCGCCACATGCCGAACAGCGAGAAGAAAGTCGCGTTCGTGGTCTACGACTACCCGCCCGGCATGGGCAAGAAAGCAAGCGCGGCACTGCTCGACGTACCAAAGAGCGTCTACGCCATGCTCCTGAAACTGAAAGACGAGGGGTACAATGTCGGCGAGCTCCCGGAATCACCGGAAGCCATGCTCGCCATGCTTGATCGCGCCACCGACTACGAAATCCAGGCCCACGAGCAGGACTGCTTCTCGATCGACCGCGAAATCTTCAACCGCATCACCACCGACCGCGAGCGCGAGCGTATCGAAGGCCGCTGGAACGGGTTCCCGGGTGACATCGTCCCCGTCGGACCGGACCGGCTGTTCATCGGCGGCATCCAGTTCGGCAACGTGTTCATCGGTGTGCAGCCGCGCCTCGGCATACAGGGCGACCCGATGCGCCTGCTCTTCGACAAGGAGAACACCCCGCACCACCAGTACATCGCATTCTACCGCTGGATCAGCCGTGAGTTCGGGGCCAACGCAATGATTCATGTCGGCATGCACGGCACCGTTGAATGGATGCCCGGCCTGCAGCTCGGCGTCACCGGTGACTGCTGGCCCGATGCGCTGCTCGGCGAGGTTCCGCATTTCTACATCTACCCGATAAACAACCCCAGCGAAGCCAACATCGCCAAGCGCCGCGGGTATGCGACCATGATTTCGCACAACATCCCCCCGCTTGCCCGCGCCGGCCTCTACAAGGAGCTGCCCGCGTTCAAGGAGATGCTGAACGACTACAGGGAGCGCGGCCTCGAGAAAATCGTCGACGTGGAGACCGAAGAGGCCATCATCGACAAGGCCCGCCAGCTCAACCTGACCGACGACTGCCCGAGGGTTGAGGGTGAAGCGTTCCAGGAGTACATCAGCCGCCTCTACACCTACATGATGGAGCTTGAGGGTCGACTGATCTCCAATTCGCTGCACGTGTTCGGCGCAACCCCCCAGCTTGAGACCCAGGTGACCACCATCACCGAGTACCTGAAGGTGCGCGGCAACGAGAAATCACTGCCCTCCATCATCCTGCAGGCCATCGGCGAAAACGGAACCTACGGCGACTACGCAACCCTCGCCACCCGGGCAAGGAAAGGCGAGTCAGCCGCCATGCAGGTACGCGAACGGGTGGACGGACATACCCGCGACTTCATTTCCGGAACCATTTTCGAACGCGGCAATCCGGCATCGGTGTTCAGCACCCTGACCGGAGGAGCGCAGGTTTCAAAAGAGATGGCTGAAGCCATCAACGAATCGCTGAAAGAGGGTCTTGCGATGAAAACCGCCCTTGAGGACAACAGCGGAGAGATGCGTAGCTTCGTGCATGCGCTCTCCGGCGGGTACCTCCCCTCGGGCCCCGGCGGCGACCTTGTACGCGACGGCGCAGGCATTCTGCCTACCGGACGCAACATCCACGCCATCGACCCGTGGCGCATTCCTTCCGAACTGGCTTTCAAACGCGGCAAGCAGATTGCCGACAGCATCCTGCAGCGCCATGTGGAAGAGAACAACGGCGAGTACCCCGAAAGCATCGCCCAGGTTCTCTGGGGCCTCGACACCATCAAGAGCAAGGGTGAAGCCGTCGCGGTGATCATCCACCTGATGGGAGCCGAACCGGCATACGATGCACAGGGCAAGATCAGCCACTACGCGCTCATTCCGCTCGCAAAGCTCAAGAGGCCGCGCATCGACGTGCTCATCCAGATCAGCTCCATCTTCCGCGACACCTTCGGCGTGCTCGTCGACCATCTCGACAAGCTGGTGAAGGATGCCGCCAAGGCTGATGAGACCCATGAGATGAACCACATCAAGAAACATGTCGACATCGCCATGCAGAACGGCGCCGACTTCGAAGCCGCAACTTCACGCCTCTTCACCCAGGCTCCCGGCTCATATGGTTCACAGGTCGAAGAGCTGGTGGAAGACTCGGCATGGGAAACGGAGCAGGACCTCGACGACATGTTCGTCAAACGCACCGGATTCGCATACGGCGGAAACCGCTATGGCGACCAGCAGACCGACATCCTGAAAGGCCTGCTCGGCACCGTCGACCGGGTGGTGCAGCAGGTCGACTCCGCGGAGTTCGGTATTTCCGACATCGACCGCTACTTCTCCTCCTCCGGAGCGCTGCAGCTCTCCGCACGCCGCCGCAACCCGAAGGGCGACAACGTGAAGCTCAACTATGTGGAGACCTTTACGGCGGACGTGAAGATCGACGACGCAGACAAGGCACTGAAGGTCGAGTTCCGCACGAAGCTCCTCAACCCGAAATGGTTCGAGACGATGCTCGAGCAGGGCCACAGCGGAGCCGCCGAAATCAGCAACCGCTTCACCTACATGCTCGGCTGGGACGCCGTCACCAAGGGTGTCGACGACTGGGTCTACAAAGAAGCCGCAGAGACCTACGCCTTCGACCCGAACATGCGCGACCGGCTCATGAAGGCGAACCCCAAGGCATTCAAGAACATCGTCGGCCGCATGCTCGAAGCAAGCGGACGCGGCATGTGGAACGCCGATCCGGACATGATCGACAAGCTCCAGGAGATATACTCCGACCTTGAAGACCGTCTGGAAGGCATCGAGGTATAAGCGAACTGCCGGGCCCACTGAAAGGGGCCCGGTTTCGTTTTTAGCGGCAGGCATGGTATATTGGCTCTTAATACCATCCATCGATGCCGACACGCAGACCGAACATTTTCAGGAGCGCATGGCGCTTTTTCGAGATCCTCCTCTTCTTCGGGATCTCTGTGCTCGGATTCGGCCTTCTCTTCAAAACCAGCACCTTCGGATCCCGCTCGAAAGAAAAGGTCCGCCAGCAGCATGCAGCCACCGCCGCTGCGTTTGAAGCAACCCTGCTCTCCCGTGCGGCCACACTGCAGCCGGAATGCCTGGTGCTCTCTCTTCAGGAAGCGCTGTCTTCCAGCGTGATCCCGACGCATGCTGAACAAACAGAACCCGGCACCCGAACCTCAGCTGTAACGACCGGGACCACCATTATCCCTCAGGCGCACCCGGCCCTTACCCGTATCCCCGCGTTTCGAAGAGCAATCGCCCTCCCGGCGAACCTCCTGCAGGAAAACCCTGTCCTTTTGATCTGATCCCCTCCCGCGCCTCACTCCACAGGGCATCATCGCCCGCAGCAATGGAGACAGGCACACCATTCCGAGACCATAAATGAATGCGGCCCGCATGCGGCCATCATGTTTATTTACCGGCAGTATCTATGCATTTCGTATTTCTGACTATGGAAGCCACCAACACCGGTACGCTGAGGGCAGCGGCCGGCGAGTTGAACCGCCGCTTCAAGACCGACCTTGAGGTATCGGTGTTCAGCCTCGGCCTCCACAACAGCCCCCAGCTCTGGGAAGAGCTCCGCGGTGCACTCCCCCGGGCTGACTTCGTGTTCGGCTCCATGCTCTTCAGCGAAGAGATTGTGCGTCCGCTTGAAATGCTGCTAGAACCGCTCTCCTGCCCGGTCTGCATGATTACGAGCAACCCCGCGCTCGTGAACCAGACGCGTCTCGGCCGCTTTTCCCTCAGGAAGCCAAAAAAGGAAGAGGAGAGACCTCCGGGATTTTTCAAGCAGTGGACAGACAAGCTCAAGCCGAAACACAGCGGCGGCGAAAGCCAGCGCCAGCTTGCGCTTGTGCGCAACGCCAGCCGGCTCCTGAAGCATCTGCCCGGAAAAGCGCGCGACATCCACACCTTCATTTCCGCGCACCAGTTCTGGCTGAACGGATCGAGAGAGAACATGGAAGGGTTCCTTTCGCTCCTCATAGACCGCTACGCCGAAGGATGGAAAGGCAAGCTGCCGCAGTCCGATCCCCTCTTCTACCCCGATACGGCGCTCTTCCATCCCGACTCGAATGAAGAGTTCCAGAGTGCGCACGAGTTCCTCGAGTGGCAGAAGAAGCACCGCCCGGAACTCGTAAAAGGGCCGGTGGCCATCCTCACGATGCGCTCGACCGTGCTCAGCCGCAACATGGACCATATCGAGTACCTGCTCCGCTCCTTTGAAGAAAAGGGCATCAAAACCTGCCTCGCATACACCGGAGGGCTCGACTTCCGCCCCGCCCTCAGCCGGTTCTTCCATCCCGAGATTCCGGGCGCCATCCGTCCGGCACTCCTTATAAACGCAACAGGGTTTTCACTTGTCGGGGGTCCGGCCGAGAACCGTGCCCAGGATGCCGTCGACATGCTCCGCCAGCTTGACGTCCCCTGCCTGAACCTCATACCGCTCTCTTTCCAGCCCGTGGAGCAGTGGAAGGAAGGCAGTCTCGGGCTCACGCCCCTCCAGACCGCACTCAGCGTTTCCGTTACCGAACTTGACGGGACCATCGAGCCGCAGGTCTATGCCGGCACCGGGGCCTCGAGCGACCGCAGCCTGCCCCTCAAGCCAGAAATCCGGCTCATCACCGGGCGTATAGAGCGGTTCCTCCGGCTCAAGGCGGCAACGAACGCAGAAAAGAAGGTTGCAATCGTTCTCTTCAACTTCCCGCCGAACCTCGGCAACGCAGGCACGGCAGCCTTTCTCAATGTCTTTGAGAGCCTTCATCGCCTGCTGCTGAAAATGCAGGCAGAAGGGTACAGCGTTGACGTCCCACCATCCGTTGAGGCACTCAGGAACCGCCTGCTGGAAGGCAACCGCCTCATCTACGGCACAGACGGCAATGTCGGTGCCCACCTCCCGGTAGAGGACTACCGGCGCCTGTTTCCTGCATATGAAGAGATCGAAGCGTTCTGGGGCGATGCGCCGGGCGAGATCCTCAACGACCGCAGGCAGTTCCACATCCTCGGCTGCCAGCTCGGCAACATCTTCATCGGCCAGCAGCCGAGCTTCGGCTATGAACGAGACCCGATGCGCCTCCTCATGGCAAAAGACGCCGCACCGAACCATGCATTCGCAGCCTTCTACACCTGGCTCGAGCACCAGTTCCAGGCCGATGCGGTGGTCCACTTCGGTACGCACGGGGCACTGGAGTTCATGCCAGGCAAACAGGTAGGGCTCAGTGCGTCCTGCTGGCCGAAACGGCTGATCGGCGCTCTGCCGAACTTCTACTGCTATTCGGTCAACAACCCGAGCGAAGGCGCCATCGCCCGACGCCGCGGCATGGCCACCCTTGTGAGCTATCTGGCTCCGCCACTGGAACAGGCCGGTCTCTATCGGGAGCTCCGCAAGCTCGGGGACCTTGTTGCCGCATGGCGCGCCGCCCCATCAGGCGAGCTTGCAATGGAAATCCGCGAACTCGCCCGTCTGGCCGACATTGAAGCAGGAGACGAGGGGGTGGAGGACGAAGCATACATTACACGCCTTGCAAGCGAACTCTATCTGATTGAAGAGCGCATGATCCCGCTCGGCCTGCATATCATGGGCGAGGCTCCATCTCCCGACAGCCTTGCCGACCAGCTGGCCCTCATCGCCTCGCACCCGCAGGCGTCGCTGGAGGGCAAGTCGCTTCCCGAAATCATCGCAGGAAAGCTCCATCTGGACTACCACGCACTCGAGGAACAAAAAAATACCGAAAGCAAGGCACAGCAGGAGTGGCAGGAACTCCACGCCATCAGCCGTGAGGCCGTGCGGCGCTTCACCGGCCGGATTACCCGAGAGACCGGCCGGGAACGCAACATCCCGGTCCGGGACCTTCTGGAGGGCAGCATGGCGGTAAGGGCGGCTGAAGCCGATAGGTACCTTGGCGGAAAAGCCGGACTCAAGGCCGGCGAACTGCATGGCTTCTGGAGCTTCCTGCAGGAGATCATACTGAACCTTTCGCTCAACACCGAGCTGGAGTCCCTGCTCCGGGCTCTCGACGGGCGCTACGTCCTTCCCTCTCCGGGAAACGACCTCGTCCGCGACCCGGGGGTGGTGCCCACCGGCCGCAACATCCACAGCCTCGACCCCTACGCCATGCCATCCATGCAGGCCGCCAGGGCAGGCCGGCAGTCGGCTGAAGAACTGTTGCGGCAGTACCGCCTGGAACACGGGGCATACCCGCAGTCCATAGCGCTCGTGCTCTGGGGAACCGACAACCTCAAGAGCGGAGGAGAGGGCGTTGCCCAGGCGCTCACACTCTTAGGCGCACGAACAAAAACCGACGAACTCGGCAAGATCGGCGACGTGGAGCTCATCGGGCTCGAGGAACTGGGCAGGCCGCGCATCGACACGGTAATGACCGTCAGCGGCATCTTCAGGGACCTTCTGTCGGTGCAGGTCCGCCTGCTCGACCGCGCGGCACGTCTTGCCGCCGCGGCGGACGAACCTTTGGAGATGAACTTCATCCGCAAACACGTGCTGCAGGAGATCGAGGAGCGGGGGTGCAGCTTCCTGGAGGCATCGAACCGCCTTTACTCGAACGCACCGGGCAGCTACGGCGCCAATGTAAACCACCTTGTTGAAAGCAGTTCATGGGAAGGGGACGATGAACTGGCCGAGGCGTTCACATCGAGAAAAGGGTTCGCGCTGACTCCCCGTGGCGAGTGGACTGAAAGCCCGGACGCGCTGCGTTCAGCCCTGAAGCATGTGAACCTTGCCTACCAGAATATCGACAGCGCCGAAATCGGCATTTCGGATATTGACCATTATTATGAGTATCTTGGCGGAGTGTCGAAAACGGTGGAGCGCCTCACAAGTGCCAGACCCGCCATCATGGTCGGCGACAGCAGCGGAACGGGTGGCCGGCAGCGGATAACCTCCCTTGAGAAAATGGTGTCGCTTGAAGCACGCACCAAGCTGCTCAACCCGAAGTGGTACGAAGCCATGCTCAGCCAGGGGTATGAAGGGGTCCGGGAAATAGAAGCCCACCTTTCCAACACCTACGGCTGGAGCGCGACGGCCTCGGCAGTGGAGAACTGGACATACAGTAGGGTCAGCGAGACCTACCTGCAGGATCCCGAAATGGCTGCACGGCTGAAAGAGCTCAACCCGCATGCAACCATGGCAATGGCAGGCCGGCTCCTGGAAGCCAATTCACGGGGGTTCTGGCAGGCCGATGAAGGCACACTGGAAACCCTCAGAAACCTGTATGCCGATCTGGAATCGCGCATCGAAGGCGTCGAGGAAGAGAAGGCGTAATGAAAAACCTTAACAAAGCAACCATTCAACCCGTAACACCCATATCATGAGCAGCACCTCCTTCAATGCTGAAGAACACAAGAACATGCTTCGCTCCTACTTCAACGGCCAGGGCTACCAGCGCTGGGCGTCGATCTACGGCAGCGACAAACTCTCAACCGTCCGCAACACCGTCCGCCAGGGGCACGCAGTGATGATGGACAGGGCGTTCGGGTGGATAGAGCAGCTGGGTCTCCCGAAAGGGGCGCACATTCTCGATGCCGGGTGCGGAACAGGACTCTTCAGCATACGCCTTGCAAAGGCGGGCTACCGGGTCACATCGGCCGACATCGCCTCCCAGATGGTTGAAAAGACCAAAGCCGATGCCACGGCGGCAGGCGTAGCTGGCAATATGGAGTTCCAGGTGGAGAGCATCGAGTCGGTCAGCGGCAGCTACGACGCCGTCGTCTGCTTCGACGTCCTCATCCACTACCCGAGCGAAGGGTTCATTCAGGCGTTCGCCAACCTCTCCAAGCTCACAAAGGGACCGGTCATCTTCACCTACGCCCCCTACAACAACATCCTTGCATTCCAGCACTGGCTCGGCGGGTACTTTCCAAAGAAAGAACGCCGCACAACCATCCAGATGATCCGTGATGAACAGATGCAGCAGGCAATGCAGGGGGCCGGCATGGAGATCAAAAGGAAGGAGAAAATCAGCTTCGGATTTTACCATACCATGCTGATGGAAACCGCCCGACACTGAGGCCTTACGGCTCCAAAAGCCGCACGGACAAAAGCGTGTGGGATTTACAGAATAAATTGTAAATTATCCATTCAGAGATTTTTATTGGCCGAAAGTCATTCGGCGGACTGCAGCAATACCGATTTCGTAAAACACACATATCTGGAGGGTGGATACCGATGAAAATACTGATGGTTCAGCCAAATTATCACTCCGGCGGAGCTGAAATCGCCGGCAACTGGACTCCCAGCTGGGTGGCTTATATCGGAGGTGCGCTGAAACAGGCTGGATTCGACCAGATCCGTTTCGTCGATGCCATGGCCGATGACCTGCCCGATGAGCAGATTGAAGAAATCATCAGGGCCAACAAGCCCGATGTGGTGATGGCCACCAACATTACCCCGTCCATCTTCAAGGCGCAGGACATCATGAAGATCGCCAAGAAGGTCGACAAGAACATCCGCACCATCATGGGTGGCATCCACTCCACCTTCATGTACCCTCAGGTCCTCTCCGAGGCACCTGAAACAGACTACGTCGTCCGCGGTGAGGGCGAAGAGATCGCCGTCAACCTCATCAAGGCGATTGCCGCCGGCAACGACCGTGAAACCCGCGGAGAGATCACCGGCATCGCCTACATCGACGACGATGGCAAGGTGTTCGCCACTCCGGCGCACCCGGTCATCGAAGATCTCGATTCCCTTACTCCCGACTGGAGCCTCTACGACTGGGACAAGTACATCTATACCCCGCTCAACTGCCGTCTGGCGGTACCGAACTTCGCACGCGGCTGTCCCTTTACCTGCACGTTCTGCTCACAGTGGCAGTTCTGGCGCAGGTACCGCGCACGCAGCCCGAAGCATTTCGTCGACGAGATCGAAGTGCTGGTCAAGAAATACAATGTCGGGTTCTTCATCCTCGCTGACGAGGAGCCGACCATCAACAAGCAGAAGTTCGTTTCTCTCTGCCAGGAACTCATTGACCGCAAGCTCAACGTAACCTGGGGCATCAACACCCGCGTGACCGACATCATGCGTGACGCTGATCTTCTCCCGTTCTTCCGGAAGGCCGGTCTCGTGCACGTATCTCTCGGCACCGAGGCAGCAAGCCAGATGAACCTGAACCGGTTCCGCAAGGAAACCACCATCGAAGAGAACAAGCTGGCCATCAAGCTGCTCCAGAAGAACGGCATCGTGGCAGAAGCGCAGTTCGTCATGGGCCTTGAGCATGAGACCCCGGAAACCATCGAGGAGACCTACCAGCTATGCAAGGACTGGGATCCCGACATGGCCAACTGGACCATCTACACCCCATGGCCGTTCTCCGATCTCTTCAAAGAGCTCGGCGACAGGGTCGAGGTGCGCGACTACTCGAAGTACAACTTCGTATCGCCGATCATCAAGCCCGACAACATGGAGCGTGAGGATGTGCTAAAAGGCGTGCTGAAATCCTACGCGCGTTTCTACGCACGCAAAACCTTCTTCGGCTACCCCTGGATCAAGGACCCGTATGTGCGCAAGTACATGCTCGGCTGCCTGAAGGCCTTCGCCCAGACAACCATCACCAAGCGCTTCTACGACATCGACCGCGTCAAGACCAAGAACCGCAAGCTTGAGATTGATCTCGGCTTCGATAAATCAAGGATCCTGACCGAAGCAGAGGTGAAGAACCTTAAGGAACTCCGCCCCGAAATGGTCGCCGACATGAGCTTCGGCCTCAAGGAAGCCGGATACCAGCGTGAGCATGACGAGCACGAGTGGGATGAGTTCGACGAGACGACCATCAAGGACCGTCAGGACACCACCATCCGCAACTGCTAGAGAAGAGCGCGACGTACCTATACAAGCAGAAAACCCTCCACACGGAGGGTTTTCTGCATTTCAGGACAAACGGGGGTGCTCACTTTACAGGAATCTCCACACCCCGTTGCGGTTCCGGCTCTTTCTTCGGCACCTTGATCTTCAACACACCGTTGTCATAGTGGGCTTCGATGGCTTTTTCGTCCACATTGTCGCCAAGAGTGAAGCTCCTCGAAAGGCTTCCCCAGGAACGCTCGATGCGATGGAATCCCTTCTTCTTCTCCTCCTCCTTCTGCTCACGCTCGGCATTGATGCAGAGGACATCGTCTTCCATCGACACATGGACATCCTCTTTCTTCATGCCCGGCATGTCGGCCTCAATGAAAATGGCGTTGTCGTCTTCACTGATGTCGACCTTGAAGGCCGGGGTGATGATGGAGGAAAAGAACGGCGATACTTTCTCGCTGAACACGTCTTCGAACATCTTCAACGGATCCCTTCCATACAGTTTCATGGCCATGACACTGTCTCCTTTGTGATTTAATAACGTTGAGTTACAACTGCACAAGGGGGAACTATCACAACCGTACGGAAGCAGAAAAAATTCAGCCGAGCCTCCCCGTTCACTTCCTTTTCTTCGCTTTCTCCTGCTTCAGCATGGTACCGATGCCGAGCCTGTCTGCGATGTTGGCCTCAGGATCCAGCACCGGACGAAGGACGGGCGAAGCAGAGGTCATGAGGGTTGTGACTCCGGGGCCGTGGCCCGCTTCCCGGCAATCGCTGTGCACCACGATGCCGATGCTGACCGCGCCCCGCCGGTAGGCGCGCCCGTAGCGGTTGTCGTGGTCCATGAGGGCAACGAAGTCACCGAGACGGATGCGGTCGAGCCCGTACTCCGCAACGGTTTCGGGGTCGCTGGTCATGATGTCGTAGTCGCCCTTGGCCACATGCGCGGACCCGATACCCGACCCCATACAGACCGCAGGTACGATAGTCGTTACCGGCACTTCCAGGACACCCTCTCCGACCTCCCTGATCTTCATCTTCTGGAGCAGCCCGGGGTCGAGGTTGAAAACGGCTATCTCCGGATAGTCTGTAAGCTTGAGTCCCTGACCGCGCCCCCTGATGATGATGGTGTCGGTGTAGAGCAGCTGTTCTTTCACATTCCGGGGAAAATCGACAATAACATGCTCGGATCCGCCGTGGTGGCCAAGCACGCGCCCTTCCGATCCCTTCGCATCTCCCGTCATTATGGTGGCCGTGTTGCCGGCGCAGGAGTATATCTGCAGCCCCACGTTGGGATGCTCGAAGGGCTTTGAGGTATCGGCCGTGCAGCTCACACCAGGCTCAATGTGGTCCCCCTGCCATCCGAAGGCGGGGTCCCCGGCCTGGATGTTCAGGGTGATGCCGCCGATAGAAGGAAGGATGAAGGGGACCCCTTCATGGTCTACCTCCCAATTCCCGCGGGTGCGCGGCTGTCCGGGATTGCACTGGAGAAGAAATTCTACAAGGCGGTCTGCATTGGTATTCAGCATGGGATGTTTCATCAGGATTGGTTCTAGGAAAAAGCTTCAGTATCAAAGCCCGGCCGCAGAAAGTCACGGGCATCGGGAAAAACGACCGCGAGGGAACGACGGAGGCGGTCCAGGTGCAGAAGGATTTCAATCGTACGATCCTCAGAGCCCGGATGGATGCCGTACAGGATACTCCAGGCGGCGAGCGAACGGTCTATAGCCAGCAGGGTGATTTTGGCCGACCCTTGCGAATCCCGCTTAGCCGCTGGATCATCGGGAGAGAGAGCGTGCATCCGACCGTCAATGGCGCGAACAATCTTGGGATAGATCAGGTACTGGTAGTGCCTGATGACCTGCACAGCATCATCAGAAGGTGCGAATTGCCTTCCTTCAGCATCGGCACCACGGAACCAGTCATCAACCATACCGAGATACGTGAGCGATGCATGCGCCAGAGGGTGTGCTCTCGCACTCCGGCGACTCGGGGCAGGTACCGGCTCCTCTTCAGTGAAAAGAGCACCTGCGGGAACGCCTTCGCCTGCTCGGGCGGCAGCGTCTTTAATCAAGCGCGTTGCCTGCTCAAGGCCTCTGGCAAGTTCGTGCCAGAACGGCACACCGAACACATCCAGCCTTTCGAGCGAATGAGCGGTATTCCTCTTTTCAGTCTCCAGGCGGAACTGGAGACATCGGTCCGTAAAGGGACAGCGTCGGCACCAGCGGTCACAGTAGTGGTATATCCCCGGAATAAGCTCCGGGCCATCAGCGTTTGAGGACATCCTTATCTCTCCCGATAGGGTTTCCCATGATTAAACCGGATCAAGGGGTTCCAAGAGTGGAAAGAAAATACTAAATTGTCAGGTCCCCAGAAATTTTCGGCGTCTGGTGCGTCGAGTGACCGAATGAGAGCCTATGCACCTCCTCAACGAGTTAGTAAGAAACGTTTCAGCCAAGCTGGCGCACCTCAGACAAAACACAACCCCTGCTTTCTGGCTGCCGTTCCTTGCTGGAACACTCGTCACAGTCTTTTTCGCCCTCACTCTCCTTCCCGGCTTCGGAAGCTATGTTGATGAACTCGGTGTCACCGGCGAGAGCGAAACGGTGCAGATCGACGAAACAGCTCAGGAAGCCGAAACGATCGTCTCGACGAACACGATCCGCTCCGGTCAGTCCATCTACACCATCCTGCAGTCCGAGGGAGTCACCCCCGTAGAAATACACAGCATCAGCGAGGGGCTCAAAGGCAAATTCAGACCCCGCTCACTCCGACCCGGCAAAACGTACGAAACCGAAAAGGACAGCGCAGGCAGACTGCTCCGGTTCTCGTATTTTCAGGACCGTGCAACCATCATCCATGTAAGCCGGACAGCCGAAACCGATCCGTTTCATGTCGAAAAGGAATTGAAGGAGTACAGCACCCGGACTGTAGCACTCGAAGGCGTCGTTGAGAAAAGCCTCTCCGCATCACTCAACAGGCTTGGCCGTTCAGGTCTCCTGCCCGGCATGAAAAAACTGCTATCCTCCAGAGTGGACCTACGCCGCGACGTCCCTCCCGGCAGCACATACAGGGTGCTCTTCGAAGAAAAATGGCTTGAGGACGACTTTATCAGCAGCGGCAGGATTCTGGCCGTAGAAATCAACCTCAAGGGCACAACGTACAGCGCCTACAGCTATACGAACAATAAAGGCGAAAACGGGTACTACGATGAACGGGGGCACTCGGTCGAACGCATTGCCCGTTTTGCCGCGCCCTGCGGCTACAGCCGTGTTTCGAGCCGATTCGGATACAGGACCCACCCGATCTTCCGCACCCGGCACTTCCACGGCGGCGTCGACCTCGTAGCCCCCACCGGCACACCGGTGCGCGCCACGGCCTCAGGGAGGGTGATATTCAAAGGACGCAAAGGCGGAGCCGGCAACATGGTAACCATTGCGCATTCGGGAGGGGACCATTCGCAGTACCTCCACCTGAGCCGATATGCCGTCGGCACCCGCTACGGAAAGAGAGTCAAGCAGGGTGAAATCATCGGCTACGTCGGCTCAACCGGCAACTCGACAGGAGCGCATCTCGACTTCCGCATCATCCACAGGGGCAGGCCAATCAACCCGATGACAGCGCTCAAGACCACCTCGTCAAGAACCATCGCAAAAGCCGATATGCAGAACTACCTGGCGGAAGTCAGCCTTCTGAAGGCCAAGCTTGACGACCGAACCATTTTCATCGCAGGTTCTGGGCAAAGCCCCGACGAACCGGTCATGTAAGAACTTTAAGGCCTCCTGATCCGCCCGCGCAAAGCCTTTTTTTCTGCAAGGCGTCCCTTCTCCTCAAGCCGCCGAACGGTTGAGCTTTTCGTCCGCCGCGTCGTCTTTCTCCTCGCCGGTGCTTCGGCCGCACTATCTACAAGCGCCTGCAGACGAAGAAGCGCATCCTCCCGGTTCTTTTCCTGTGAGCGGAACCGCTGGGCCTTGATGATAATTACTCCGTCCCTAGATATCCTCCGGTCCTTCCTCATGAGCAGCCGCTCCTTCACGGCTTCGGGCAGAGAAGAGGCCGCAATATCAAACGAAAGATGGACAGCCGTTTCAACCTTGTTGACGTTCTGGCCCCCGGCTCCCCCGGAGCGCATGAAGCTCATCTCCACCTCATCGACAGAAACCCTCACACTGATCATGCGACCCCCCCGTCAGTTCTCTGCAATGCCGCAATCGCCTGAGGCCAGGAAGTAAAGAGGACACTGCTGATTCCGGCCTCCACGGCAGCACGGCAGTTATCCTCCCGGTCATCGATAAGGATGCAGCGACCTGCATTTACACCGGAATCGAGAAGCACGTGCCGGAAAGCGGAAGGGGAAGATTTCAGGAACCCGTGACGGAAGGAGAGGTAATAGCGTTCGCGGCCGCGTAGCAAAGGAAATGCATGATGGAGATAGGCAAAATGCAGCGGGTCGGTATCGCTCATGATCCAGATGCGCCCCAAATCCTCAAGGGCGGCAACCCCGGCTTCGGAACCGGGAAACGGGGAGAATATCCGCTGCCATCTTTCTTGGAGTTCTGTTTCAGCCATCGGGCGTACAAGCCGATCAGAGCAGAGCTCCGCAAGGAATGCCCCGGAGCCGATGAGACCCGTGTCGTACCGGTTTTTGATCGGACCCGAACAGTACTTACGAAAAATCTCTGTGGGCACAGAAGGGCCCGGTGCGGCTACCCCCCGGCAGAACGACATGAAGTCGACTGTGACCAGCACATTGCCGATGTCAAGAAGAATGGTATCCATCTCTGTCGCCCGGAAAAGTGGCATTACTGCCGGTTGTCCTCCGCTGAAACGGCTACGCCAAACGCCCATCCGCTACTGCCGGGAGCGCATACCGACACCGGGGCGGCGGCAGGCGCCACGTCCGGTCCGGAATCTATCTGTTCGCTGAGGGTTGCTGCTGCCGCAGGGGCAGTATCAAAGAGGAGTGACGTTGGCTGCCTGGAGCCCTTTCTCTCCCTGGGTGACCTCCATCGAGACCTTCTGTCCTTCGACAAGCGTCTTACGGCCGGAGCCGTTGATGGCGCTGTAATGCACGAACACGTCCTTGCCCTCGCCCTGCTGGATAAAGCCGTACCCTTTTTCCTCGTTAAACCACTTTACCGTGCCTTCAACCTGATTGTCCATATGGTCCTCTTGCTGTTTTTTGCCGGGAAATCCGGCGTTTTCCATGGGCGCCTTCATACAGCGCCCATAATGTTAATGTACGCACTCCGCCTTGATTCAAAAAGGACGTTTTGCAGTTTGCACTGCAAATTGGCGCATTTAAACGCTAAAAAGCGGCACTCCGGACAGGAAAATACACGAAATACGACCCATCAAGGCGTATCAGTGACGGCCCACAGCTTGATTTTCCGGTCATCGCTTCCGGTGGCGATGGTCTTGCCGTCGGGAGAGATGTCAACCGACTGGACCTCGAGCACATGGCCGCGGTAGGTATGAAGATGGTGGCCGTCGGCGGCGTTCCACAGCCTCAGGGACTCATCGTTCGATACGCTGGCCAGATATTTTCCGTCAGGGCTGTAGGCAAGGCCCCGTACTGCGTCATGATGGCCTTCGAGCACGTGGATGAGGGAACCGTCCGATGCGTTGAGGATCCGGATTTTTGCATTACGCCCTGCAAGCGCAATCGTGCGGTCGTCAGGACTGAAGAGTACGGTATGGGAGAGGGTATCGCCGGTCTCATAGTTGGCGATGTTTTTTCCCGAGGCAACATCCCAGAGTTTGATGACAGGCTCTTCACCCGAGCTCACAAGTTTCTGGCCGTCATGGCTGTAGGCGAGGCATTCGATATAGGACTTGTGCCCATTGAGCACGCTCCTGCATGCACCGCTCTCCACGTCCCAGAGACGGATGGTGGTGTCGCGCGAGCAGCTGGCGAGCGTCTTGCCGTCGGGGCTGAAGGCAACCATGCGTACCGCCGTATCGTGGCCTTTGCAGACGTGCAGGCACTGGCCGTTTGAAGCATCCCATATCCTGACGGTGCTGTCGGTGCTCCCGCTTGCAAGATGACGCCCATCACGGCTGTAATCGATGCACTCCACCCAGGTCTCATGGCCTTTCATGGTAAAGAGCGGCTTGGCGGTCTCCACGTCCCAGAGCATCACCAGCTCGTCGAAGCCGCCGCTGAGGAGCGTTTTACCGTCGGCGCTGAACTTCACGCCGAGCACCCTGTCGAGATGGCCTTCGAGAGTCTTCTGGAGATTGACGTCTTCACGGACCTTCGGAAGCTCAAGCACTTCTTCCTTTTTTCCGAATATTTTTGATAGAAAACCCATGAGGCAGATCCTTGTTGAATTGATTGTCGAAAAACCGTTGTAGACTAATTTAAAAAAATTTATCGCCTTACGCCAGCCCCCCCGCTTATGAAAATCGGTATCGCCTCCCCTTCCAAAGCGCTCCGCCCCCCCACCGGGCCTCGCGCAGCGAGTTCAGTGCTATGGCCATAAGCAGCGTGCGGGCCAGTGGGTCGAGAAGTGCGAGTGCCGGAGGCTGGCCGAAGCGGCGGGCGAGAATTACCCGGCCGAAAAGAGCTGTTGCCAGCTGCAGGAGGGGCAACAGCACAGCGGCTGTACCTGATGCGCCTGCGAAGAGTGCGTAGAAGAGAAACCCCCAGGGAGCGAGATGGAAGGCGGCGGTAAGGAGCACGAATGCAGCAAGAGCCGGAGTGCTGCTCCCGAGTCCCGCAAAGAGGTTTTTTGAGAAGCCTTCCCATACCTCCCTGAAACTCCGGTACATCCTGCAGCTGACGGTATCGGTGCCGTTGAACGAGAGGACGCGGCCTCCAGCCTTTTTCACCGCCATACAGAGCCATACGTCCTCAACAAGCGCGTTGCGGACAGCCTCGTGGCCTCTGATCTTCCGGTAGAACTCCCGTCGGAAGAGAATGAACTGGCCGTTGGCGAAACAGAACGCCGGGTTTCGCAAGGCCCGTACCAGGCGGAGCGGCAGGTAACTCATCAGAATGACATAGACAAGAGGAACGACAAGGCGCTCGGAGAACGAACCGAGCTCCTGCTTCGGCGTCAGGGAGAGCATGTCACCGCGGCCTTCCAGCATAGCTCCCACAGAACGCCGGAGCGTGTCAGGGCTATGGTGGGTATCGGCATCGGTGAATAGGAACATCTCACCGGAGGCTTCGGCCGCAAGCTGCTGGCAGGCCCAGCTCTTGCCATGCCAGCCGTCGGGAAGCGCCGAACCCCGAAGCACCCGAAGCCGCCCGGATGATTCTTCCTTGAGCGCCTGAAGGATGGAAGGCGTAGCGTCGGTAGACCCATCATCAAGAACAATGACCTCAAAATCCGGATAATCCTGCATGAGAAGGGAGCGGACGCATCCTGCTATTGATCGTTCTTCATTGCGTGCCGGCACCAGCACCGACACCTTCCCCCCTCCCGGGCCCTTCATGGGAAGGGGGCGCAGCTCCAGCAGGTTCGCCAACTGGATGGCGAGGAATATGAGGAGACCGAGAAGAATCAGTATCTGATAGAAGAGAAGCATAGGGATGAAAAAAAGGCCGCCCCAGGGGGCGGCCGGCAGTTGCATCGGAAATGCCAGGGACTCATCCCCCACGAAGAGGGATCCGCCGGGGCAGGGTCAGTCGATCAGTTTGTTGATATCATACTCAAAGATGCCCTCGGCACCGGCCCGCTTCAGCTCGGGAATGAGCTTGCGGACGATCTTCTCTGTCACAATAACCTCTAGGGCGACCCACTGGTCATTGGCAAGGTGGGAAACAGTCGGCTGGCGGAGGGCGGGGATGATCGCAGTGATCTTCTCAAGTGCCTCCTTCGGTGCGTTCATCTTCAGGCCTACCTTCCCCTGCGCGTTGATGGCTCCCTGGAGCAGGAGCGCCATGCTCTCGATCTTCTCCCGCTTCCATGGATCTTCCCAGGACTTGCGGTTGGCGATAAGCTTGGTGTTGGACTCGAGGATGGTTTCAACGATCCGCAGTTTGTTTGCCCTCAGCGATGACCCCGTTTCGGTGACTTCGACAATCGCATCGGCAAGATCCGGCGGCTTCACTTCCGTCGCGCCCCAGCTGAATTCGACCGAAGCGTTCACGCCGTTGGCAGCCAGATATTTTTTCGTGATGTTCACAACCTCGGTGGCGATATGCTTGCCCTCAAGATCCTTCACCGTCTTCACCGGAGAGTTTTCAGGAACAGCCAGCACCCAGCGTACGGGTCGCATGGAGGCCTTCGAGTACACCAGGTCGGCAACCTCGACCACATCGGCATCGGTCTCGATGATCCAGTCCTTCCCGGTAAGCCCGACGTCGAAGGCGCCAAGCTGCACGTAGTGGGCCATTTCCTGGGCACGAATGAGGATGGCCTCCAGTTCGTCGTCGTCAATCGAGGGGAAATAGGAGCGGCTCTGGACGGAAAAGTGGAATCCGGCGTGCGCGAAAAGATCGATGGTCGAGTCCTGCAGGCTGCCCTTCGGCAGACCGAGTTTCAACACCTTGTTCAAATTGCTCATGATCTGAGGTTTAGTATTTAGAGTTCCTTAAGCTGCATGAGGCCGTCCATATAGACCGCGTAGGGAAAATGGCCGTCAATCCACGATCCGAGGTTCAGATACCGGGCACCGCCCTCAAGTTCATGCACACCCTCTACGTGGTTGTGACCGCAGAGGAAATAATCCACGCTCCGCTCTTTGACAAGCATGCGGGCAAAATCCAGAAGCCGGTCCGTCTCCATAACCCTGTTGCCCGGCTTGTGTTTCCTCGAGAGCCGGGAAAGCCACTTCATGAGCCAGATTGCAAGATCCGGATGGAAACCGGTCAGGAGGCCGAGATTGAACGGGTTGCGGACAAACTTTGCAAAGAGCCGGTAGCTGAGGTCACCTTCTCCGAGGCCGTCCCCGTGGGCGACCGTGAAGTGCCGTCCATCGGCATCGAACTCGTAGGTGCCATAGCGCGTCTTCACTCCGAGCTCCCGATCGAAAAACGTACCGAGATGGAAATCATGGTTCCCTGCAAGATAGGTAACATCGATGCCCGCCCTGACAAGCTCTGACAATAAACAAAAAAAACCGGTAAATCCCTTTGGCACAACGGAGCTGAACTCCATCCAGTAGTCGAAGACGTCGCCAAGCATGTAGAGCGAGCCCCCGGTCCGGCGGATTTCGGCAAAGAGCCGTGACAGCGCATCAAGCTTGCGGCGCTCTTCCGGCTCCTCCTGCAGTCCGAGATGGATGTCGCTTATAAAATACAGTACCGGCATTGCCTCATTCTTCATTGCCTACCCTACAAGAAGCTCGCAGCGGCGATGACGGCGACAGGAATGGCGATATTGTCGACTTCCCTCGGGCATACCCCCTCGACCACCGTAGCAATAAGGGCGATGAGCACGATCTTGGCGGGATCATAGGCTTCAGGCACGATGAGGTGGACGAAGAAAAGCCCTGCAGCCACACTTCCCGCAAAAAAGGCAAGGCTCCCCTCCACACTCTTGGGGCTCAGCACCTGATATTTGAGTCTCCCCAGGCGCGTGCCGATGATCGGGGCAAGACCATCGCCCCATCCGAGTACTGCCATGGCGAGCACTCCTTCGAACTGCTTATAGTAGAGGGTGCCGCAAAGGGTGGCGACAACAACAAAATAGAGGGTACCGCGCAGCAGTTCCCGACGGTCGCCCGTGCGGGTCATGGTTTTCACCGCCTGATCATCCTCGGCCGCAAACAGCCCTTTCTGCACAAGCAGGATGGCCCAGACAACAAAGATGGCCACGTTGAGGTACTGGGTCCAGTCACCGTCCTGGAAGAGCGGCAGAAAGATGATGACGGAGCCTGCTGAGATGTGTGTGATCTTTCGGCTGATGTCGCGGGGCAGGCCGTGACGGGAGACGAAAAAGTCCATGAGGGGCGGAACACTGAACACATAAACAAAAGTCAACAGTGCGACGAGCGCATTATGCTGAAGTGTATCCATGGCTTTAGGGTTTATTGGGGGGTTAGGTATCAGCGGAGTGGACGGCCCGCATAAAAAGCCCTAGGACGGCATGTACCTCATGCCGATCATGGCGGCAAGCACAAGGTTGTTGACGAGAAAAAGGACATTGTTAGCCACCTGGAAACGGAGAAAGGTGTTGTGCTCCTGCACATCGCTCTTGCCGATCGCATTGCCGAAGCCGTCCTCTACGGTCCCCTTGAGGAACGATACGCCGCCCTTCGGATCGGCGAGCAACTGGATCTGGAGCACGACATTGAGCACGAGGCCCAGGACCACGAGCGCCATAGGCACTATGAAGCCCCAGCTCCAGGCAAGCCATACCAGCACGGCAAAAACCATGTCGATGATGGCGAATGCGACAATGAAGGTGTTCTTCGCACCAATCATGACGGTCAGGGATTTCATGCCGCCTTCCCGGTCGCCTTCGACCGACTTGAAGTCGTTCATGATGATGAGCGCGATGGCCATGAAGAAGTTCAGGGCCGCAAGCCACACCACCTCCGGACGGATATCGCTGAAGAGCGCGTTGCCGGAAAGGAATGTGACGAAACCGTAGGAGAAGCCAACGCCGGGGGCAGAGGCAAAAATATTCTTTTTCAGCTTGAAGGGAGGCGCTGAGTAGATATAGGCAACGAAGAGCGCAGAAAAAATCATGGTTGTGATGACCATGCCGCGCAGTCCTCCGGTGTCGAGGCCGAGCCAGATGCCTATCCCCATGGCCAGAAGGATGACGACGATGCAGTTAAGAAGCGCCTCGTTCTTCGTCAAACGGCCTGAAGGGATGGGACGGGTGGGTTCGTTTACCCGGTCGAGCTCCAGATCGAAATAATCGTTCACCGACTGGCTGAAGCCGGTACCGAGCGGCCCGTACATGAGAAACATAGCGAACAGGACGAGGAAATCATGCGGCGTTGCCTGCATGGCTCCGGAAGCCATGGCACCGCAGGCCAGTCCGGGGAAAACGCTGATCCAGGTTACGGGGTCGAGCAGTTCAAGGTGCGCCCTGACTTTATTGATGAATCCGGTACTTGGGGTAGATGGCATGCGTTACTTCACTCCTGAGCCTGTTGAACTGGCGGTTTAGTTGGGAGGCAATCAAAATTCAATTTACGAATCCGGCTCAAGATAAAAAAGCCCGAATGACGCCTTCCCGACGTCCGCTGAGGGTTGCTGAGGTTGACGAGATGAGGCGCACACGGACGAGATCACCCGGCATGCACTCTCCACGGTCGAAAACCACCGCCCGGTTGCCATCGGTACGGCCGAGCAGACGATCGGGCGAGCGGCGACTTTCCGATTCGGCAAGGACTTCGGCAACCGTGCCGACCTGAAGCCGGTTGTTCTCCGCTGAAATCTCCTGTTGCAGGTCGATGATTTCCTGGAGGCGCCGTTTCTTGTCCTCTTCCGTCACGTCATCCGGAAGGGTACGGGAGGCCAATGTCCCCTCTCTTGTGGAATAATGGAACATGAATGCGGCATCAAAGCGGACGGTGCGGAGCAGATCCAGAGTGGCCCGATGGTCCTCCTCCCGCTCTCCACAGAACCCTGCGATGATGTCCGTTGAAAGGGTCACGCCGGGCAGAGCATCGCGGATGATGCGGATCTTCTCCAGATACTCGCTGATGCCATGGCCCCGGTTCATTCCCCGGAGAACGCTGTCTGATCCCGACTGGACCGGAAGGTGCACATGGCGGCATATGTTCGGCCGGCTGGCGATGGTATCAACGAGCCCTATGGAGATATCTTTGGGATGCGAGGTAGTAAAGCGGATCCGCACGCCGGGAGCCGCAAGGGCAACGGCATCCAGCAGGCCCGGGAAACCCGCCCCTGAGTCGGGGTCGCTGTAGGAGTTGACGTTCTGGCCGAGCAGGGTGATCTCCCGATAACCCGCTTCGGCAAGTTCACGAACCTCGCCCGTGACCATCTCAAGCGGTTGACTGCGCTCACGGCCGCGGGTGAATGGAACCACGCAGAACGCGCACATGTTGTTGCAGCCGCGCATGACGGGGATGAAGGCGCTTATCCGGCTCTCACGGACAGGCTGAATCCCCTCGTAGGTCTCTGCGGGATTAAAGTCGAGCATGGCGGGTCGGACGGCCGAAGCTGCTTCTTCGATAAGGGCAGGCAGCCGGCGGTATGAGTCGGGACCGGCAATGAAGTCAATGGCGGGAAAGCGGGAGAACATCTCCTCCCGCTGGTGCTGGGGAACGCAACCGAGGACCCCGACCTGAAGGGTCTTCCTGCGTTTTTTGGCTCCCTTCAGGTGCTCAAGGAGGTGGCCGATCTTCTCGACAGCATTCTCACGGACGGCGCAGGTGTTCAGGAAAATGACATCGGCATCCAGTTCGGAGCCGGACCGGCGGAAGCCAGCATCAAGAAGGACCCGGGCAATGATACCCGAGTCCGCCTCGTTCATCTGGCATCCGAACGTCTGTATGTGGAATTTTCGACCCTCCGGCATCGGCACCATTCCTAGGCCCCGAAGTGGAGGTGCTTGAACTTTTCAAGCAGGCTTTCCGCCTCGTCCTTACACTGGCCGCAGACGGTGCCGAGCTTGGTACGTTCCTGCAGCTCGAAATAGGTGCGGGCACCCTCAAGCACGGCCTCCTCTATGTCGTGATCGGTGATGTTCATGCACTGACATACGATCTTGGCCTTCTCCTCCATCACCCGGTTTTCCATGCCGTTGCGGACATAGTAGTTATTGATGGCGGCACGCAGGGCCTTGTCACCGAGCACCGAGCAGTGGATCTTGTTTTCCGGCAGGCCGCCGAGCTCCTTGGCCACATCCTTCGGAGAAATGTTGAATGCCTCGGTGAGAGTCATTCCCTTGACCATTTCAGAAAGAATGGAAGTGCTGGCAATAGCGCTGGCGCAACCATACGTTTTCCACTGGCAGTCGGTGATTACCTCTTTTTCCCGATCGACCTTGATGACGACCATCATCTGGTCGCCGCACTGCAGGTTGCCCTCCATGCCAACCCCGTCGAACGCATCGGTGTCCTCACCCTGCAGGATGTTCTTCGGGTTCATGAAATGCTCTTTCAGTTTCTCGCTGTATGCCCATTCACCTGCTTGCAGCATGTGTTCCTCCTTTTATGTATGCCGTTGACATGTTTCTGATTCTCTCAATGACCCCCGGAAGCACATTGAGCATATGCTGGACGTGCTCCATCGTGCTCTCCCGGCCGAGACTGATGCGGATCGAACCGTGCGCCCGTTCCGCGTCCACACCCGTTGCCAGCAGCACATGGGAAGGATCAAGAGATCCGGAAGCGCAGGCCGAACCGGTAGATACGGCAATGCCTTCAAGGTCGAGGTAAAGCAGGATGGACTCCCCTTCCGCCCCCGGGAAGGATACGTTGAGTGTGCCGGCGAGCGACTCTGTCGGATGACCATTGAAATGGATATCGTCAATCTTCTCCTCAATGCCCTTTCTGAGCACGTCCTTCAGTCCGAGAAGCCGGTCATGCTCATCATGCATTTCAAGTGCACGCATCTCGACAGCCTTGCCGAGCCCGAGAATACCGAGAGTGTTTTCCGTGCCAGCGCGCCGTCCCCTCTCCTGATGGCCACCCCTTATGAGGGGGCAGTACGGAGTACCCTGCTTCACGTAGAGAGCGCCGACACCTTTAGGCCCGTAAATCTTGTGCGCCGACATGGTCAGGAAATCAACACCGAGAGCACGCACATCCACAGGCACCTTGCCGACAGCCTGCACGGCATCGGTATGCATGAATGCGCCGCATTCATGCACCATTTTTGTAATGGACGCAATGTCCTGCATGGTGCCGATCTCGTTGTTGGCCATCATCACCGACACCAGTCCGATGTCGTCGTTGAGCATGTCTTTCAACTGGTCGAGGTCGACCCGGCCGTACCGGTCGACGTCAAGGAACTTGACATTGACCCCGCGATGCATGAGGCACTCCGAGGTTTCAAGCACGCATGGATGCTCGATCTTGGTTGTGATGATGGTGCCCCGGGCGGTGGTGCCGGGGATGCACTGGGCCGAAGCGCAGACAAAGAGGGAAAGCACCGTGTTGTTGGCTTCCGAACCGCTGCCGACAAAGACGATCTCCTGATCGTCGGCATTGATGAAGCTGGCAACCCGCTGCCGTGCATCCTCTACGTTCGCCTTGGCTTCGCGACCGTAAGCATGCATGCTGGAAGGGTTGCCGTACATTTCCATGGCAGCAATCATCTCCTTCTTCACCTCAGGGTGCAGGGGAGTCGTGGCGTTGTTGTCAAAATAAACCTTCATGTGAACTGCTTCAATTCTTGTTGTATTTTGTGTTTAGCTGTGGAGAGGGACTGACTGTACCTCAGGCCCGGCTTCCGTCAGCCGGCTCATCGAACAGCCAGGTTGAAAGATACCGCTCACCGCTGTCTGGAAGCAGTACGACTATCGTCTTTCCATCCATTTCGGGACGTTTAGCAACCCTGAGTGCTGCAACAAGCGCCGCCCCGGAGGAAATACCTGCAAGGATGCCCTCACACCTTGCAAGCTCACGGGCTGCGGCACCGGCCTCATCGCTGCCGACAGTAATGATTTCGTCAATCACCTCTCTTTGAAGCACCGGAGGCACGAAACCCGCCCCGATGCCCTGAATCTTGTGCGGACCGGGCTCCCCGCCGGACAGCACCGGTGAGTCGGCAGGCTCGACAGCAATGATCCTTACGGCCGGCTTGCGCTCTTTGAGGAACTGGCCCACACCGGTGATGGTTCCTCCCGTACCGACTCCCGCAACAAACACGTCGACAGTACCATCCGTATCACGCCAGATCTCATCTCCCGTCGTCCTGCGGTGCATGGCAGGGTTGGCCGGGTTCTGGAACTGCTGGAGCATCAGGCTGCCGGGGATTTCACCTGCCAGCCGCTCCGCCTCTCCAATAGCCTGCTTCATACCACCGGATCCCGGCGTCAGCACCAGTTCAGCGCCAAGGATCTCCATCAGTCGGCGCCGCTCGACGCTCATGGTGTCGGGCATGACGATAATGAGCCGGTACCCTTTTGCCGCACAGACGAAAGCAAGACCTATGCCGGTGTTGCCACTGGTCGGCTCGATAATGGTGGTCCCGGCATGAAGCCGGCCAGATAGCTCAGCATCTTCAATCATGGCCATCGCAACCCGGTCCTTGACGCTGGACATCGGATTGAACGACTCAAGTTTTACGAGGACCGTGGCCCTGCAGCCTTGAGACATCCTGCTGAGCCTGACAAGGGGCGTACCCCCGACGGTAGCGGCAATGTCATCATATATCTTCATCTGCAGTAGGTCTATGCCTTAAGCAGGAACGGGGTCCCGCCATGGAAAAATGGATAATAGGGAATAAACTGATGGAATCACAACGCATCCTTTACCACCAAGGGGAAGAAGCCCGCCACACGGGCTTATGTAACCGCCCTGCGGTGCATGACAATTGTGAACTATTCACCATAAGCAACGAATAGTAATGCAAACAATGAGAAAGGATAACAATTAATTCCGATAAATGGGACTTTTTTTATCTCAATTATCGGAAACTGAATGGGCGATGGAGGGGACCATGTGCTATCTGGCTGGCGCCGGAGGAGTGAACGGCTCTTCAGACCGCGATTTTTCAGAGGCGTCGGCCGGGGCCGGAGAGTGCGGGGCGGTCATCTTGGCGGAAGAGGGTACTGCAGCGTTCACAACAGGCCCGGGCAAGGAGGCCGCAACTGCCGGCACTGCAGGCCGGACGGATTCGGTGGCGGCTGAGGTGGCCGGAGAGCGCGGGGCGGTGGGCTTGGCGGAAGAGGGCACTGCTGCATTCGCAACAGGCCTGGGTAAAGAGGTCGAAACCGCCGGCGCTGGAGCCTGGACGGATTCGGCAGCGGCCGAGGGGGCCTGGGAGGAGTCAGGAAGCAATGCCGACGGGGCTTCGGGGACGCTGGAAAGAGTAGCTTCCTCTGAAGGCAGGAAGCGCATAACCATGGCGAAAACAGCAACAGCAAGAAGGGCGCCGGCAACGAGGGCCATCGTTTTTCTCCTGCTGAAAATGAACTCAAGGAAAGCCTGAAGCTTCGATGCCCCGACAGCTTGAACAGCCTCTCGGGCAACACCTTCCGGAGCGGCATTCCGCTTCAGGCCCGTAGAGACAGAAAGCTCTTTTCTGCATGCATCAAGAACCGCTTCATCGCCAAGGCCCATCTCACGGAGATACTCCTTTATATAAGCGAAGACATAAGCACCGGGGAAAAAAGTGAAATTTCCGGCCTCAAGTTTCTCGATATGCGATTTCTGAATCAAGAGTATCCTGCTTGCATCATCCAGCGAGAGGCCCCGCTGCAGACGGGCGGCCTTGAGATCGCTTGCAACACGCGACAGTATGGTACTGCCCGATAAGGGTTCCTGCATAAGGGGATCCTGCATAACCGCTGTTCAGGGGGTTGCCGTTAGTATGAGGGTAAAGCATAGAACAGGCACTACACATAATTTACAAAAACGCCAAACAAACTGTCAATAAAAAACAAAAAAAACAGGAGGATCCAGAAAACATCAGAAACAAAACAGGAATGTTTGGCGGGATTCTGCAACCGAAATGCTTTGCTGCGAACAATGTTATTGAGCGCCGTATACAGAAACAGCTGCCCATTTTTGAGGGTCGTCGCGACGAAGCGCCTGCAGGGCAGCAGCACCCGAAACCGTCTCCTGCATCGACTCGCCGATCTCCCGCTTCATCGCTTCAAGATCCTCGTCCCCATAGGCCTTCCAGAGAACAAACACCCTGTCGCGAGGGAAATACATCTTATGGGCCGCAGCGCCGTCATGATCTTCGGCGCCATAGAAACAGATCTCGGAAGCCGCAGGAGGAAGTGCGGCATTGGCGCGAAGAATCACCAGCTCCCTGAAGGAACGAAGGAAAGAAACCTGCCGACCCGAAGCAGGATCGCCAACACCGCTCCAAAGGTGTAGCGGCAGCAACGCATCGGAAACCACAATGACGCGCCGATAATTTTTCACTGCATCTCTGGCTGGTCCCTCCATGCTGCGAGTAAACCACTCCCACTCCCCGCCCCGCATTGCCTCAGGCGAAGCAGAGGCGGCAAGTTCACGGTGCAGTCTGGAGGCAATGGCTGCCGCAGGGTGCTCACTATCGAAAGGCAGACGGGACGATGCAATCTGTACACTCCGCCGTCCGATGACCAACAGGGCCGCCAGGCTGTCTGAAAAGACGGGCGCTACAGCCACCTCATCATCTTTGAGGGCATGCTGGACGGTACGCAGCGTCACCGGGTTGAGCGAAAGGGCTTCAGCTGCCACAGGATGGGATGCGCGCAGGGTGGAGAGAAGCTCAAGCAAGCGGCCGTGCTTCATGTTCAGAGACCTGTCGGTGACCCTGCGACGCTCTTCACCGCCGGCATTGACGAGCATCTCCACTTTACGCTGACGGAGTCCACCCATGTCCTGAAGCAGTGTGCGAACCTCTGCCATCACCGAATCGGGCTCTGCCCCTTTGGGGCTGAATAGGTCTGCCCGGCGCAGTAGGGCACGGGAAAGGTTCAGCATGGACGACTGCTGTGCGGCATCAAAGATCTCGAAAATTCTGGAGTTCGTGAGGAGCAGCCCATTGAGCCGGAACAGGGCCTGCGTCTCAAGCTGCCGCATCCAGGGTCGAGGCCAGAGAGGAGCCGCATCGCGGGCGGCAATAAAGCCGCCCTGCAGCGCCTTCGTCATTTCTTCCGGGTCGACCCCGTCGCTCCCCGAAAGCATGAAGAGTGCCATAGCCTCGGCATAGGGCATATTCTTCATGTCAAAGTATGACGCAGACTCCCTGAACGGCTCTTCTTTACGGACAATGGCGGCGTTCGACTCAAGACGCAGGACCTCCTCGAGGAATGGCCTTCCGGCTTCACCGGCAATCGAGAGCGCGCGGAACAAAAGGAAGCTCGCGTCGCGGCGGTGCTTTTGGGTGAGCTGAAGGCTCGATGCGGCATGGCGAAGCGCCTGCACACGCTCGACCGGACGCTCTTTCGTCGACATGACCCGTCCCGAAAGCGCCACAATCTTCCGTGCCATCTCCAACAGATCATTTTCCACAACGCCCGGACGGCGTGCTCCGCACTGCATGAGGCCCGACCATGCATGCATCTGTATGATGGGATCCCGTTCACTGTCGACAAGACCGCGGTATATGCCCTCAGCCCGGTCAATGAACCCTCCGCGAAGTGCATACGAGGCCTGCTCTAGCTGCACCTCCGGCAAAGGACTCCTGAGTCCGTCAAGGGCATCGGCGGCTTCTTTGAGCCGGCCGAGCTCACCGAGCCATCGGGAACGGTCGAGCAGCAACGCATTCCGGAGAGAATCGGTAAGGGTGCCTTCCGGCAGGCCGCTAAGCAGTGCCGTCGTGGTGAACGCCTCGGCATACGAACCGGTCAGACCCTCAAGGGAACGTTTTTCATTGAGCGCCACAACTGCCTCAAGAGAAGGGTGGGAAAGATCCTCTCCTTCGAGACCCCGGGCGTAGCAACTGAGCGCCTGGCGGTACTCCCCCTTGCGGCTGTGTTCACGAGCCTGACGGTATAGCTCCTGAGGCAGGCCGGCATCCTCAATGCCGGAACTGCATGAAGCGAGGATGAATAAGAAAAACGGTACAAACAGCCGCCCCGTCCTACGGATGCTCATGGATTGGAGCCTCCAGCTCCCTGTTGAGATGTGTGTATGGGTGGTGCCTCTATTTTCCGATAAATCTTACGCATAAAATAAATCCCCGTCAACTGTTATTTTATTATCTAGAACACAAAGAAAGATATACTCCGTTGCAAGCGCCGCTCGACCGGCAAAGATGAATTAGATCCGAACACATGCCGCCCGAATTACTGGAAGCCTTGATCCTTACATGCCTGATTGCCGCGAACGGTTTTTTCTCCATGGCTGAATTCGCCATCATCTCTTCGAACGCCACCCGTCTCCATGAGCTTCGCGAAGCAGGAAATCTCTCCGCCGGAACGGCCCTTCGCCTTCTTGAAAACCCCGGCCGCTTCCTCTCGGCCATTCAGGTCGGCATAACCCTCATCAGCACATTTGCCGGCGCATTCAGTGGACTGGCATTCGCTGGCCCGGTTGCTGCCATGATTGCCGGCGTCCCATCGCTCGCAGCGTATGCCGGAGAGCTTGCCGTAGCTACTGTAGTAATAGGAGTCACATTTTTCACCCTCGTCATCGGAGAGCTTGCGCCAAAGAAAATCGCACTGCAGCATCCTGAAAGAATCGCGCTCAAGATCGCCGGAGCCATCGACATGCTCTGCCGCTTCAGCGCACCAGCCATCACCCTCATCAACGGCACAACAAACCTCGTGCTGAAAGCCATAGGCATAGAGAGCAGCGAGAAACCTCTGGTCAGTGATGAAGACGTGATGCTCCTCATCCGGCAGGGTGCAAAAAAAGGCATCTTCGAATCCGTCGAGTATGACATGGTCTCAAGAATATTCCGGCTGAGCGACAAACGGGCCAGCGCCATGATGACGCCCCGATCGGAAACAGACTGGCTTGACCTTGAAAAAAGCGACGGAGAACTGACCGGAACCATCATGGCGAGCGGCCGGTCACGCTTCCCTGTTGGTGCCGGAAGCCTCGACCACCTCATGGGCGTCGTACGTTCTGTCGATCTGGTGAGCTTCGAGCTTGGCGGCCGGGGAGGCATGAGGGAGGCAATCCGGGCCTCCATGAAACCTCCGCTCTTCGTTCCGGAATCGGTTCCGGCTTTCCATGTGCTGGAGCTGTTCCGCAAAAACAGGGTGCATATGGCGCTCGTCATCGACGAGCACGGATCGGTAGAGGGCACCATTACCCTGACCGATGTTCTTGAAAGCATCGTTGGCGATGTACCGGCCGATGACCTGGAACGCGAAGAAAAAAGGATCCTGCGCCGGAGCAACCGGACATGGATCATTGACGGCCTTCTTCCTGTCGACGAGTTCCTCTCGACTTTCTATCTTGAGGCCGACGACTTTTCTGGGGAAAAGGAAGCCCCCTATGAGACCATGGGCGGGTTCATGATGACCCGCCTCGGTGAAGTACCTGCGGTTTCCGACACCCTCCGGTGGCACAACATCCAGTTCCGGGTAATAAAAATGAACGGACAGCGCGTCGGGCGCATTCTTGTAGAATTCGATAATGAAACATCTGAAAAGATCAACAGACAAACAGGACAAACAGGACTCCAATGATTTCTACAGGAACTCCCGCCCCGGACTTTACCCTACCCGACAGCGAGGACCGGATGATCTCCCTTTCAAGTTTCAGGGGAAAGAAAGTGTTGCTTGTGTTTTACCCCGGTGACGATACTCCGGTGTGTACAGCGCAGCTCTGCGACTACCGCAACAACGTTTCGGAATTCACCCGGCGCGGTATTGAGGTACTCGGTCTGAGCTCCGACACCCCCGAATCCCATAAAAGCTTTGCCGGCCGGCACCAGCTCCCCTTCACCCTCCTCAGCGACAAAGAGAAAGAGGTTGCGACGGCTTACGGTGCAGTCGGCTTCCTCGGCATGTCTCAGCGCGCTTATGTGCTCATCGACGAAGAGGGAACCGTACAGCTGGCATACAGCGACTTCCTTCCGATTACCTACCAGCCGATGAAGGATCTGCTGCAGAAAATCGACGAAGCCTGAACTTCCTGGGGTGGCGGATTCAAGGACTTTTTTGTATCTTCGCTGGCACTTTCTTTTTCATACCCATAACCGAAAAACCGACCGACTCAAATGGAAAGAACCCTCACCATCCTCAAGCCCGACTGTGTGAAGAAGCAGCTGATCGGCGCAGTCATCAACCAGATCGAACGCGCAGGATTCCGCGTCGTGGCCATGAAAAAGACCAGGCTCACGAAGGAAACCGCAGGAGAGTTCTATGCCGTCCACCGCGAGCGCCCCTTTTACGGCGAACTGGTCGACTTCATGTCTTCAGGCCCATGCGTTCCGATGATTCTTGAAAAGGCCAATGCCGTTGCGGACTTCCGCACCCTGATCGGAGCAACCGATCCGGCCGAAGCCGCCGAAGGCACCGTCCGCAAACTCTATGCAGACAGCAAAGGCGAGAACATCGTCCATGGTTCGGATTCTGCTGAAAACGCCGCCGTCGAGGCAGGATTTTTCTTCGCAGCAGAAGAGGTAGTCCGCTCCAACTGATCCCCTCCTTCAAGCCCGTACAGAGAAAAGGCCGTCTCAGCATACTGATCTGAGACGGCCTTTCTTGTTTT
>NZ_LVWG01000035.1 GCF_001622165.1 Pelodictyon luteolum | reverse complement strand
AAGCATACCAGGGATACTCGATGAAAACGACCTGCAAGCGGTTCTTGCCTCTCCTGCTTTTTTCATGCGAAAAATCGCTTATCCAGAGTCTCGTCTCCTTGTGGAACTGGTTGAGCAGCATGCTGGACCCATGGGTCGGATGGGAGGACCCGCACTATGAAACAAGGGATACTGGTCACTGCGTTCAAGGAGCCGGCGTGGCTTGAACGGACGATACGCCAGCTTGGCGACGGGTTCAGTGTTTTTGTGCATGTCGACCGGAAATCGAAGCCTGAAGTCATTGACGGCTTTATGGCCCTTGGGCGGAAGTATGGCAATGTGAAAGTGTTCAGCCGGTACAGGGTGAACTGGGGCGGGAACAACCACCTGAAGGCGATCCTGTTACTCGTCGAAGAGGCGCTGAGGGATGGCATGGAGTACTGTCACCTTATCACCGGCCAGGATTATCCCCTGATGGGCAGTGACGACCTTCTGGCAGAGGGGGAGAAGCAAATCAATTACCTGAACTCCGTGAAACTGCCCCGCGCCGACTGGAAAGATGGCGGGTACGACAGGCTCATCTACTACAACTTTTTTGATCTCTTTAACGGACGAACCCGGTGGGGGCGGAGGATGATCCATTACCTCGTGGCAGTCCAGCGGATCGTTTCCTTCAAAAGGAAGATCCCAGAAGATATCGGGTACTACGGAGGGATGACCTATTGGTCGCTTGGCCGAGAGTGTCTGGAGTATGCCATGCGCTATGCGGCAGAGCACCCGGACTTCATGAAAGCGTTTGATCATTCATTCTGCGCCGAGGAGATCTTTTTCCAGACGGTGCTTATGAACTCCGACTTCAGGGACAAGATCGTCAACGACGACCGCCGTTTCATCGTATGGGAGTTTCGTGACGGAAACAACCCTGCAACGCTCGATGAACGGGATTACTCGAGAGTGCTCGAGTCACCGGCATTCTTCATGCGCAAGATTGCTTACCCGCAGTCTGCAGGACTCATTGCAGAGGTCAATAGGGCGTTTCGTCAGGGAAATTGATGGCGGAAGTTCTCCCGTTTGATGCTGCTTGACGCGGTTCCGGGTCAGGTCAGCTTTTCAAGAAGACGTTGCACTGCAGTCCTTACTGATGCGGTGTCAATATCGACGACTTCAGGGGTCGGGGAGACGATGACCTCCTGCAGGGTGCTGAGTGGCGCGTAGGCCTGGCTGTCGCCCGGATTATGGCGGTACATGGCCACGAGCGGGGTGTCTGAGCAGGCTGCGACATGGACGAGTGAGGTGTCGGGGGTTACGAGGAACCGGAGCTTCCGTACAACTGCCGATACTTCATAGAGGTTTTTCGTTGCGGGAGAGGGAACAACATTCTTATGCGGCTGTTCGATCAGCCGTTTTTCGTTTAGGTCGCCCGGTGCTGAGAAGATAACGAAGCGTTCGCCGGGCAAGCTCTTGATGAGGTCGGACCACTGTTCAATGGTGCGGTGGCCTCCCGGGGTACCGGTGCTGATGTTGATGCCGAGGTATTGCCGGTCCGGGAGTTCAGCAAGGAAGGTGTTGATCTCGTCCGATACCGGCATGGTAGGTATATACGGCCTGCAGGGGGTGATCTCATGGTGCCCGAGCGCCTGCATAAGGGACAGGTTCCTTATCGATTCATGGGTGCTTTTGGGTATGTCGAGCAGGTAGTCGTACAATTCTTCGTTGCCGTTGTTCCGGAGGCCTACCTTGAAGCGGGCGCGGATAAGGCGTGCGTTGAGGTTGAACGTGGTTGATGGGTGGTCCTTCGGGTTGAAGAGTACGTCGTATTTTTTCAGGAGGAACTTGAAAAAGTATCGATGCAGGTCTCGTTTGGCGTGATAGGTGGCGGTGACGTTGCTGTCGGAGCTGAAGAAGTCGCAGATGATGCGGGTAAAGGCAACGACATAAATGGCCGATGCCGGATAGGTTTGCCGGAGGGTTGCGATGAGCGGGGTCTGCATGATGGCGTCACCGTAGCACTCCCTGGCGAGGACGACGATGCTTTTCGGTGTTGATGCGATGGGGGCTGTGTGTTTTTGCATCTCGATCAAGTTTTGTGATAATGTAGCGCTTTTCACGGTATTTTCGTTTGGTGAAAGAATGGAGTGGTATATTCACTGACATTGTGTCCCAAACTTATCTCTTGTATCAAGTATGTCAGATTTCCTCAGTACCATAGCCGCCGGACTGATGTCGACGCTCAATCTCTCCATTCCAAGGACCGTGAACGGCAAAGCGGTATCGGTTCCCGTGCTGGGTGGGGTAAAGGTAGGCGTGAGCGGAGAGAAGTGGATGTCGGGTGTATTGACGGAGATATTCCGATATGCAGATGGTGGTATCTTTTACGATGTCGGGATTAACCTCGGTCAGACCCTCATCAAGGTGAAAACGCTTGCCCCGGACATGAAGTATGTGGGGTTCGAGCCGAACCCGTCCTGCGTCGCTTACCTTGATGCACTGGTTTCATCCAACCGGTGGAAGAACATCAAGGTTGTTCCCGCAGGCCTTTCGGATAGTGACGGCGTGGTGCCGCTCTATGGTAGCGACGGGACTGATCCGGAATCTACTATTGTTGCCGAACTTCGTTCGGAAGGCCAAAAGGCGGTGAAGTTCGTTCCGGTTTTCCGTCACGAAAGCATTGAAGGCGTTGTGCTTGATGGCAGGGTGTCAGTGCTTAAAATCGATGTCGAGGGGGCTGAGCTGGAGGTTGTGCGTAGCCTGCAGGGACTCATCGAGCGGGACCGGCCTGTCATCATCATGGAAGTGCTGCCGAATCGGCAGGAGAACGAGCTGAAGGCACGCCGGAGCAAAGAGATGGTCGGAATGATAAGCGGATTCGGTTACTCGTTCTACCGGATCATGAAAACTGAGGCTGATACCTATCGCGGCATTGCGCCGGTAAGCGATGTGGGTGATTATACCGATTCAGTCATGAAGGATCATGTCTTCGTGCCCACCGAACAGGTTGATGCGATCGGGAAGGTTCTGACGGTTCTCGCTGGCTGACTTTGTGAGCCTTTGGCACTGGTCCGGCGCGACCCTCCCAGGGACGTGGTGCATTTGTACCCGTTCCCGGGAGGGTTTTTCTTTTTGATCAGTTGGTGTCTGCCGGCTCTTTGTTGTTAGCTTTCCGGTAAATGGCCGTGAAGTTGGTGAACCCGCTCATGTCTCCTTTCTGCGCCTTGAGGTGGTAGCGGATGAAGATCATGAGGCGTGATTCGCTGCTGCGTGCGGTATAGATGTCGCCGCTCCATATGCCGTACTGCCTGAGCGAGTCGGGGATGTCAGTAGTTTTAACAAGTGCGAGCAGCGGTGTGGACTGCAGGGGCATGTCGGCGGTGGAGGCGTAGTAGAATGCTTTTCGCCCGGTGTAGAACGGGACGTTGTAGAGATCTCCGTTTTCCACATGGATGGGGATGTTGCCCGGAATCTGGTTCTCATTGACGACCGCCCTGCCGAGGCTGTCGATCGGGCGGCGCGTTTCCAGCTGCGGCATGAGTGCCGTGCTGAAGATGAAAAGCGCGCTGAAGGTGCCGATGAATGGGGCGTAGTAGATCGATCGGGTGTAGGGGGCCAGCATGAGGATGAGTGCAATGACCGGTATGGCATAGAACGCCGGATGGAAACTGAACACCTGCACCATGGCCACACTGAGCGCTACCCCTATCACCGCAGGTAGAATGAATGTGGTATTCCATAGCAGTGCGAGCGCTTTGTTCGAAGGCGCGGGACTCGTGCTCATCCATGCTGCTGTGAGGAGCGCCATGGCAGGGTGGGCCTGGATGAAGTAGGTCGGGATCTTGCCTTTCGAGGCGGTAAAGACGACGAGCATGACTGTGAACCATGCCATGGGGAGTGCGATGTTCCTGAGCCGGCTCGGCTGCAGGAATGTGCCGATGAGCGCGAAGTAGAATACCAGCGAGTATGGGAAGAAGCTCCAGAGGATGACTTCAGGGTAGAAGAAGAGGTCTTTAAGGAGGTTGCCGTTATAGCTGAACGCGCGCTCTACGGTTTCATTGCTGAGTACCTTGAGGTACTCACTGCCGTAGGAGAGGTACATGGCAAGGATCCAGCTCATGCCTATGGCCACGGCAATGAGCGCGCCCGACAGGGGGCGGTGGCTCCAGATCCGGCGGAATATATTCTTTGCGTTGAAGCGGGCATCAACCGTGATGTAGGTGATGATGATGCCCCCGATGACGATGAAGTAGGGGAACCCTTTGGTGAGGACGGTGAGGCCGAGTGCCGCGGCGGCGGCGGTGCTGTACCATCTGTTGCCGCTTTTCTCGCTTTTGAGGAACAGCCAGAGCGTGAGGGTGAAGAAGAACGCCAGCGGGATTTCGGGTGAGGCGTACTGTTTGCCGGCGATGAACTGTATGCCGATCGCCTGCATGGCAAGAGCATAGAGGGCTGCTTTGTCACCGTAGAGCATCCTCGCCATCGACCAGGTAAGCAGTACGGTCCAGAACGCCATCACGACGATGGGGAGGCGGAGTGCGAACTCGTTCAGCCCGAACACGGACGCCGAGGCGGCCATCAGCCAGTAGGTGAGCGGAGGCTTGACAAAGCGCGGTTCGCCGTTGTAGGTGATGTTCAGGAAGTCGCCCTTTTGCAGCATAACGCGGACTGCGTCCGCGTAGAAACTCTCGTTTTCCGTCCAGATGTCATTGATGTGGAAGTTGACAACATAGAGCAGCGCCGTGAAGGCGAGGAGCAGCAGGAATGTTCTCTGGGTGGAAGCGGTGCCTTGCATGGGTATGGACGGTTGAGGCGCCCTGGAAGAGGGCATGTTCCGGTAATGGCCGAATATACGAAGATTACCCCGTAATCCGCCTGAGCGAGCTCTGCATCGAGCGGATGGCTTCGGCAACGGTTCCGACCTCGATATCTCTAACCAGGTAGGTTTCAGAGGCTACGATGGTGCTTGTTGTGCTGAGTGGGCCATAGCCTTTCATGGCTTTAAGGTCGCTGGGGAAGAATGCGATGACCGGGGTATCGAAGCATGCGGCCATGTGCACGAGCGAAGTGTCGGGGGTTACGAGCAGATCCAGCTGCTGCAGGATGGTGGCGACCTCTCCGAGATTCGCTGTTGCCGGGGAGGGGATGATGTTCGGAAGGGTGTCCTCAAGATGCTTTTTATCGGCAGAATCGTTCCCTGCTGAGAACACGACGAACTGATGGAGGGGGAACTCCCTGACGAGCGCCTCCCACTTCTCGAGGGTCCAGTAGCGCGACGGGCCTCCTGCGCTGAGGTTTATGCCGATGCACCCTTTCAGGGAAATCGAACGGCTGAACTCCTGGACATTCCTGCCGACGGGGTAGCGGGGCATTTCGGGATAGAAGGCGGCGTACTTCTTCCGGTCGAAGCCGAGCGCATCGAGGAGGCCTGCGCTCTGCTCGGTTACATGATCCAGGTGGTCGATCTTGACCAGCCGATCGAAAATGCCCTCGTGCAGGGGGTGGCTGTGGGAGACTTTGAGTGGGGCCCTAATGACGGAGCTGAGCAGAAGGTTGCTGGTTGAGGGGGAGTCTTTCGGGTTGAAGAGCACGGTGTAGCGGTGGGTGAGGAGGAACTTCACCCAGACCCCTATCCCGCTTTTCAGGCAGAAGGTCCCCGATACATAGGGTGAGTAGCGGAAGAACTCCTCCGTTCCAGTCCGCGAGGTGATGACATGGAGCTCGGTATCCGGAAGTGCGGCCTTCTGCTGGCGCAGCAGTTTTGTGAGAAGGATGCTGTCGCCGTACCGGCCGACCATAAGGATGGCGATGGAGCGGATCGGCTCATATTCATGATTGTTGAGCCGGTGTGAGCGGAACCGGGAGATGATCTGGAGCAGCCGGGCAACGGCTTTTCTCTTTCCGGTCACATGACCTTGTTTGGGGTCGGTACTCTGTTCCAAAACGGGGGCGTGTCGTTGGGTGTTGATTTTTTAATGCCCTGCAATGTACGGTTTCTCTGTGATTTTTTTGATGCGACGCATTGGGTCCTCTGCGGCATGGCCGGGAGGATCTCCAATGTGTCATGTTGGCCGGTCAGGTTGTTTTCTCTGTACTGCCGGTTACTTTTTGCATGCCTCGCGCAGTGCCGTGATGCAGAGAGCCATCCGTTTGTGCCGATACACCCGGGCCATGGACAGCCAAACTTCAGGAGCTATGTTCCGGAGATGCTCAACATCAATGCGCATGGCATCGGCAAATCCCCTTACCTCTTCGGGGGCGAGCTTTCGACGGCAGATGATGTCCAGCAATGCCCGAAGGGGCATGGCAACCAGCGCTGCGTGTCCGTTGAATGTGATGCGTTCGACCGACTCCAGTAAACCGCCTTCTTGAATCGCAATGGGGTACATCCGGTAGAGGCCAAGGATCGGGTGGTTGATCTCCAGCTGCCGCCTGCCCGGAACGACCGACATGGTGACGGGCACTGCTTCAGGGATCCATCCGTGGAAGCAGAGCGCGCTTTCAAAGGAGATGAAGGAACCGGGAGCCAAAGCCTGTGCGAGCACGAAGGGGTGTGGTGTGCTGTTCAGCAGCGTTGAAGGTGCCAGCAGGTACTTGCCCCTTTGTAGTTGCAGCAGTTCGCCTTTTCGCAGTGCCCTGTTGACCAGATTGTATCGCCGTTGTGGCGAGCCCTCAAGCATACGGGCCAGTTGGTCCCTGGAAATGATGCGGGAGCCGAGCCCGTTTTCCAGAATGAGTTGTGTGAGTGTCTGCATATCATGCATTTATTGACGGCTCAGTCTTTCTTTGGGGGTATTGCCATTAGAGCAACTTGCCCAGTGCCGGGCAGGAAAACCGGCGCATCGACTGAGTGAGTTTTGAATGTGAGCCGTCAGTATTGATATTGCATACTTGACAGTGCTTCGTCACTGAGGGTGGTGTCATGGTAGGTATTGCTGTCGCGGAAGCCAGTGATCGCCTTTATGACCGCCTCTATTCATGAGCGCCAGAGAGCGCAGTTTCTTGTAATGTTTCAAGCTTTTCATCCGCATGATGGTTCCAGTCGCCGTGCGCCGGCCTTCATTTCTCTTCACCACCCTGTTTCTGCTCGCAACGATGGTGCTCTACCCTGTTGCCGGTGCGCTGCTGTTCTCGCTTGCGGGGGGAAGTGGCGAGGCCGTGCTTGGAGGTGGCGGCATCGGCGGGCTGCTCGGTCCGCTTCGGATGGCACAGGCTTCAGGCCAACTCATGATGCTTGCGCTGCCGGTGCTGCTGCTTGCGGCATGGCATGTGCGCGCCCCGCTCTTTTCACTGGAAAGCCTGCGGTTTCTTGGAGTCCGTGGAGGGTTTGATTGGCGGCTTGCGGGGTTTGCGGTTGCCGGGGTGTTCCTGCTTCAGCCGCTCGTGTTTACGGTGGCCGGGCTGCAGAACCTCTTTCTCTGGCCAGCGCTTGGTGCTGCCGGCGCGGAGGTGGTGCGCCAGCAGGCAGTGATGGAGGTGTTCATCGCCGAGCTTGCCCATGCCGGGTCAGTGGGGGAGTTCCTTGTGGTGGCCTCGGTACTGGCAGTGGTTCCGGCGGTGACGGAGGAACTGCTCTTCAGGGGATATGTGCAGGGGAACTATACCCGCTCAATGCGTCCGTTTTCGGCAGTGCTGCTTACCGGCACCATGTTCGCTTTCTTCCACATGAGTGCGGCCAATCTTCTTCCCCTTGCTTTGCTTGGCTGGTATATTGGCTATATTTACAGCAGAACCGGCAACCTTGCCGTGCCGGTGTCGGTTCATTTTGTGAACAACATGGCCGCGCTCCTGCTTCTTCTGTCGGCCGGCAGCTCGCCGGTGGCGGGTTCCGATCCGGAACTGCTGCTGTTCAAGGTCTGGTGGTGGGTGCTCCTGCTGCTGTCGCTGTGGTTGTTCATCTTGGTGATGCGGCGTTTTTCCGCCATTGCTTCCTCTTCGTAACAGGTGTCTGTATGGGTAAACTTCTGAGCATCAATCTTCTGCAGCGCGTGCTGGTGGCTGTGGTCGGCATTCCGCTCCTGCTTCTGGTCATCAGGGCGGGCGGCGACTTCTTTTTTGGATTCTTCCTCTTGCTTGCGCTGCTTGCCACCTACGAGTTCCATCGCCTTGCTTCGCACCGGGCCCATCCCCCTGCGCTCTGGCTTATGCTGCTCTCCACCGTTCTGCTGCAGGGGGATTTCTATTACGGCCTTGTGGAGCCGTGGGTGGCGTTTCTTCTGGTGGTGATGCTGCTGTTCCTGCTTGAGCTCTTTATGACGGCGGGCTCTCCGCTCCTGAACCTCGGTTCGGCTCTTGCCGGACTGCTCTATGTCAACCTCTCGTTCGGTGCCCTTCTGCGCCTTCGGATGGAACCGATGAACGGTACGGGGGAGGCCATGGTGCTGTTGATGTTCATCTCTATCTGGGCGACGGATATTTCCGCCTATTTCGGTGGGAGCCTTGCCGGAGGGAAACTGATCCGGCGGAAACTGTTCCCCCGCCACAGCCCGCACAAGACCTGGGAGGGGTTCTTTTTCGGGGTGGCAGGGAGTGTGGCGGCGGCGTTCGCTTTTTCCTCTTTCGTTCCTTCCCTCACCCGTGAGACCGCACTGCTTGCCGGTGCCCTCATCGGCCTGTTCAGCCCTGCCGGTGACCTCATAGAGTCCATGTTCAAGCGCGATGCCGGAGTGAAGGATTCTTCCGCGCTGATCCCCGGCCATGGGGGGGTCTTGGACCGGTTCGACACGGTGATGTTCGTTGCACCGTTCGTTTACCTCTTGACGCGGTAAAGATTACGTTCTGCGGGTGGTCGGCATGCAGCGTGAACGGCGGATTTCCTCAGGTTATTTCTTGAGCCATCGCATTCTCCTCTCTTTGAGCACCCTCCTGATTTCACTGTTGATAACGCTCGTTGCATCCATAGGTGTTCTCCGTTGGCTCAGTGTCAAAGTAATCTTCGAAGAATTTCATTAAGGCTCTATCCATGCATGCTTTCCCTTGTGGGGATGAAGATGGATTCTCTTCCGTTCGGTCTGGGGGGTGTTCTCCGTTTAGAGGTTCGTTCCCTATTGCGTATATTTGCGTTTCAATTTGAATGGTGGGGCCCCTCTTTCGTGCCCTGCCCCGCAGCTCCAGCAACCCGGTCCCGTAAGAATGTCATAATGAAGATTGAAAGCCTTCTCTCCGAAAAGTACATTGCCCTGAACCTCGTACTCGAGACCAAGGAACAGGTGATAGAAAAAATGCTTTCGATCGTTTTGGAGCATCCGGGGGTGCGGGATATCGACAGGCTTCGGGCTGATGTCTTGAAGCGGGAACAGGAGATGTCGACCGGCATCGGAAAGAAGATCGCCCTTCCCCATGCCAAGACCGGAGCGGTTACCCACCCCGTGCTTGCCATCGCGACCCTCAAAGAGGATATCAATTTCGACGCCATCGATGGCGAGCCGGTGGAGATCATATTCCTTCTGGCCACTCCCGAGGACATGCTTGCCGAACACCTGAAGCTGCTCGGGCGCATCACGCGGCTTGCCGGGCGGGAGGACGTCAGGGAGAAGATCTGCCGGGCAGGGTCTTCGACTGAAGTCCTCGAGATGTTCAGGGAAGAGGAGAAGGATCTGCCGCAGATCTGAGCGGCCCATCTATCCATTACAAACGCAAGCAAGGCTATTAGAGAGGTAAAAGGGGCTTATGTCGCAGTATCAGGCAGTAAAGGGAACACGGGATATCTTTCCTGAAGAGGCAGCACAGTGGAAACATGTTGAGGAGGTGGTGCATACCCTGGCCTCCCTCTACGGGTTCAGCGAGGTGCGCACGCCCGTGTTCGAGTACACTGAACTGTTCCAGCGCGGCATAGGGGCTACCACGGACATTGTCGGCAAGGAGATGTTCACGTTCCTGCCCGACCCCGGCGGGCGCTCCCTTACCCTCCGTCCCGAAATGACTGCCGGCGTGATGCGTGCCGCCCTGCAGCGGAACCTGCTCTCGCAGGCCCCTGTCCATAAACTCTACTACATCAGCGAACTGTTCCGCAAGGAGCGCCCCCAGGCGGGCCGCCAGCGGCAGTTCTCGCAGTTCGGCGCCGAACTGCTCGGCGTGTCCTCTCCTGCGGCGGTGGCCGAAGTGCTCACCTTCATGATGCAGGTGTTCGAAACGCTCGGCCTCTCAGGCCTTCGCCTCCGTATCAACACCCTCGGCGACCTTGAGGACCGTGCGCGCTACCGCGAGGCGCTGCGCTCCTATTTTCAGCCCTATGAAGGGGAGCTTGACGAGTCCTCGAAGGAGCGACTCGAGAAGAACCCTCTTCGTATCCTTGATTCAAAGAACCCCGCTCTCCGGGACATGATTGCCGGCGCTCCGCGCCTGTTCGATTTCGTGAAGGCGGAAGGGGTCCGGGAGTTCGAGGCTGTATTGCGGTTCCTTGCGGACCGCGGTATCGACTACGACGTCGACCACCTCCTCGTGCGGGGGCTCGATTACTACTGCCATACGGCCTTTGAAGTGCAGAGCACGGCGCTCGGTGCACAGGATGCGATAGGTGGCGGCGGACGCTATGACGGGCTCGCAAAAGAACTCGGCGGAGGCAAGGAAATGCCGGCGGTAGGGTTTGCGGTGGGAATGGAGCGGCTGCTCATCGCCATGGAGAAGCAGGGGCTGTTCGCTACCCTTAATCCGCATGGTCCCCTCGTGTATGTGGTGGTGCAGCAGTCTGAGCTTGCCGACCATGGTATGCAGGTGGCCTTCAAGCTGCGCCGCTCCGGTATCAGCACCGAAATCGACCTTGCTGCAAGAAGCATGAAGGCGCAGATGCGCGAAGCCAACCGGATCCGCTCCGGATATGCCCTGTTCGTGGGGCAGTCGGAGTTAGAGTCGGGGCAGTACGCACTGAAGAACCTCGTCACCTCCGAGCAGACCACCCTTGAACTCCAGGCCATCATCGAAATCCTCCGCGAGCCTTCCATCCGCGAAGGCCTCAAGGCTTGAGGGCCTGAGCTGTATGCCCCGAACGGTAACCATCTACGGCAGGCCTGAATGCTGCCTCTGCGTTGAGGCGATGGAAGTACTGCTCTCTGTGCAGAAAGAGGTGCCGTTCACCATCGAAAAAAAAGATATCACCCTGGACCCTGTTCTGGAGTCCCGCTACCGCTTCAGCATCCCCGTCATACATATTGACGGCGCCTTCGCCTTCAAACACCGCGTTACCGCAGTTGACATTCTTTCCCGCCTTCGGGATTAGGGACTGGAGATGCGGCGTCATCCTTGCCGTTTGGAACTGGACGGCAGGTTAGACTCTATCAGTCGAGTGCTGAGCCCTTTCATCTGTTGGTTTCAGCGTTTTTCCTCATGTATGGCGGCTGCGCTGGGTTTGTTCACTGGCGGGCGGTGTTTATTTCTCAGGCCCACTTTCGGGGGGGCTTAGCAACTGGTACTGTCTGGTGGATTTTTCGAATGCATTGCATGCCTGCATCTGGCCGATCACCCTGTCCAGATCATTGTAGTCGAACGCGGCGGACCATTGCTGGATTTTCTTCATGGCGGCAATGAACGGTCCGGGTTGTCCCCGCCGCGAGAGGACACGGAGGCAGTCAAGATACTCTTCTCTGAAGAGTGTTGGTACAATCACTCTGCATGCCTGCATGAGCGACAACTCTGCGTTCATGACCAGGCGTGCCAGCCGGCCGTTTCCGTCGATGAACGGATGTACTTCCGAGACGATGAACATTGCAAGAAGCGCCCTTGCCATGCCGGGCGGCACCGAAGGCAGGAGTTTGCTTCCCTCTATCAGTGTTCCCTGGACATTCTTCGGCGAGACGAATGTGGTGTTCCCAGCACCATTTTCGCGGTCCTTGAAGTCACCGGGTGCCGTTTCCGGCCGTTCTTTCATCAGTATACGGTGGCGCTGTCGCAATTGCTGCAGGACGGCTTCTCCCGGTGCTGTCGATTGAAGTGACCATCCCTGATCGATGGCCTGCCAGAATACTCCAAGGATATCGTGCGAGTCTTTCGGGCGTTGGTCGATGATTTTGCCTTCAAGCACAATTTGGCGGGCCTCAGAGATATCAAATTCCGTCCCTTCGATGAAGTTGCTGAAATAGGATTCCAGAAAAGCAAAATTGAAGTGTGCTGTTTCCGTTGTGGCCGGAGTGTGTTTCTGCATGAGGGGCGTTGTCCGCAATGCAGCTGCCAATGTTTCGAACAGTTCCAGACGAGCGGCGTCAAGAGGTCTCCCTCTTGCCAGAGCGCGACCCGCTACTGTCGAAAGTCGGGCACTTTTTGTTCCTGGAATGCTCCCGATGAGGTCATGCAGCATACCGCATTCCTTCTCGAAACCCAGAGCGGCTGAGATGTTGCGGGCCTCATCCCTGATGCGGTTGAGAGCCTCGGGGCCCCTTGATTCATAAATATTTACCAATCGTTCTTCGACAGCCTTGCGCCCCACGGCTTTTTTGACTGTCCCGCGGCTCTGGGTGAGGTTTTCCATCAGCATCCGCGCCTCGGATGGGAAAAATATGTTTCGTCCTGACATGGTCATGTCACCTGCAACAGCGCCGGACCCCTTGACAAGTACGACCGTTAAACCCGGTAACTCAACGACTCTGTTGTAACTGTAGCTGAGGTGCATTACGCACTCAACGGGCAGGCCGCCATTGAAGGCGCTTCTATAGCCGATGACTGCTTGAGGGAACAGGGCTGCCAGTACCCGTAATCTGTGCAACCCAATGATTGCTGGCCACTTATGCAGAGGGCTCGCACTGAGAACACCCGGGACAATGCGCTGCAATTCGCCGGTTTTGATGCGCCGTTGTGCAGCCCTGATCTCACTCTCATTGAGTTCCATGTAGAGAATCAGTGAGTCATCGCGTGTCGTCTTTATCGGTGATGTTTTCATTGGCTTTGCCGGTTTGTCGTATTATTTGTTCTAAATGGCCATTTTTGTCGTAAATATTAACTTAACTGAATGATTGAGCAACGACAAGGGTGTCGACATAGTTCTTGTGAGATCGGAATGGATGGTATTCCGGGAATGCAGTCATGGTGACCTGAACGTATTCAAACACCGCTGTACTGAATTCGACCGCCTATCCCTTCTCCGGTAGTATGGCGGCACCTTCTTAACCAGCCATCTCCTGGCGAATACTCAGCCCAACCGGTGGATCCGGTCGGGTTTACTAGTGTTCATTTTTTGTGAAATCCAATGGCGGAGCCTACCGGCCGCGTAATCGACTTGTATTATTTTTTTATTGACGCTATATTACATCGTCGAATGAGGTATAATTCGACTGTTGTTCGCCGGTTCGTCGCTTGCCGGCAGAACGCCTCCTGAACCCCCAATCAAGAACACATGAGAAAGACGCTGTTTCTCCTGTCCCTGCTTGCTGCTTTTTGGGTTTCACCATTGCATGCGTCAGATGCAGTAGAGGATCGTATGCTTGCCCTGGTGCCTGAACTTGCAAGAAGTATCGAGCAGGGCACTACTGCTGAGGTGCTGAAAAGCGAGGCTGGAAGCCTTGCCGATCGTGCATCCGAGAGTTGGCTCACCAACCTCCTTTCCACCCGTCAGGGAGTAACTGAAATCTCCATTACGGGCATTACCTCCAGCGAGCCGGTATGGAGCTTCATGTTCCTGCGCCCGGTAACTGAAAGCCGGGACCTCCGCGACAACACCTTTATCCAGAGCAGCCTGTTTCGCGAGGGAGGACGTACCACCTTCAACCTTGGTTACGGATATCGCAGGATGGTATGCGATGAGAAAGTACTGCTTGGTACAAACATTTTCTTCGACCATGAGTTTCCCTATGACCATCAGCGCATGAGCGTTGGCGGCGAACTCCGCACGACGGTCGGTGAGATAAATACCAACCTGTACCGCGCCTTGACGAAATGGAAGGATGTCGGCGGAAACATGGAAGAGCGTGCTCTCGGCGGTTACGATGCCGAAGTGGCGCTGGCTGTCCCCTACATCCCTTCCGCGCATATGCGGTTCAAGCATTTCTGCTGGAACGGGGAAGACAACATTGAAGATGTGAAGGGCAACACGTTCAGCCTGACCGGTTCGCTGTATGAAGGTCTGTCGGTCGAGGCTGGCTACACGGACTACAACAGCGGCAACAACGAGGGCCGTTCGTTCGAGCGCTTCCTGACCCTCGCCTACAACTTCAGTTTCGGCGGCAACGACGTGAACCGTGCAACGAAACCGCATACCATATCAACACCGTATACCTTCGAGAGCATGGTTGATCGACGCTTCGAGAAAGTGCGTCGTGAGAACCGCATCATGAAGGCGAGGCGGAACGCGAGCTTCAATGTAACCGTAACAGGATTCTAAACCATTACTTGTCATGAAAATAAGAGTGATAGCATTCCTGCTGCTTGTCGCCCTTTTTATGGGTTCGCATGAAGCGAGAGCCGTTTCTTTTTTTGAACCGGACGAGTTTCGTATGGCAGTTATCGAAATGGGGTTGCTAAAGTCAAATCCGGGGACTCCGGATGCTGATACCCCGCTTGATTTTTCCAGTGCAGTTAAGGTGTATCAAAGTCAAAGTTCTTCAGGGGATGAGGTGATTGTTCGTAATGGGGTTTCTTCTTCACTTCCTGGTACTATCAACCGCCCTCCGGATGGCACCTATTCATATGGATATGTCGTTATAGATCCAACGTTTAAGGTAAAAGGGAAGTATACAGTTGAAACGGTTACCTATTACTCCCTTGATTCCGAAAAATTTCTTTGGGAGTCCACAGATAACATGAATACCAAAAAGGGCGAACGAGTTGCAACTAGTGACACTTCATGGAATCTGGCGACCATAAAAATGAATGCCTTCAATACTCAGCCTTCTTATACAGGAAGCAGGTACATAAGTACTGAGGGGGGATTTCGGCTTATTTAACGGATTCATCATACAAGCTGGGAGTTGGTGCCAATGACGCTGGGGCCGGTTCAGCCGGTACTATCACCCGGCTGGTCGGCATAATGCCACTGAATGTGACGATTGATGCATCCACGATGACGATGGATCTCGCCTTCAAAGTGACGGAGGGCTGTTCGGTATATCAGTATACTGATAACACGATTTGGTTTTTTGCTCCAGGCCCCTTCAATATCAATCTGAGCCTGCGTTAAGAGCGCTGTTGTTGTGATGTCTGTTTATGGGAGGCGTCATTCCCTATGACCGGCCATATTTCATCAAGTTTCCTGAGGATGGTGCTCCTGATGAATGTGTTTGAACGTGTGCTTCTGACTCTATCGCTGATTCTGGTATTGGTTGTGCCGGACGGGGAAGTATTAGCTGACGAAGCCTGCCAGATCGACCCCGTCAGCGGCCAGATCACTTCAACGGGGAACTGCTATATCGAGCCCGACAGCTACCGGGTGTTCATCTATGAGGTTGGGTTCTGCACGGAGCCGCCGGTGTCGCCAACTACCTCCGTGGCTTTCGATGCGGGCGATACGGCAGTAAAGCTTTTCGAGAGCGGTGTGGATCCGCTGCGGCTGGAAGTGAAGAACGGCGAGTCCTTACTCCTTTCGTCGCTGCTCGTGCGACCGCCTGACGGGACATACACTCACGGATATGTGATTCTCGAGCCGAAAGTCGAGGTGAAGGCGCATGCGAAGTTTTCGCGGCAGCTGGTGACCAATAAGCCAGTGGCTGAGGGTGGCGGAGACTTGACCGTGGCGCCGAACACGACCTGTTACTCCCGTTCAGGCTCCATGGTATACCGCTACAAGGGAGATCCGAAAACAGCTGCACAGATTGCGCTGAGCAGCGTGGACTGGGGATATACGACCTATTTCTTCAATTCTCTTGAGCCCAACACCAGCTCCTATTCATCCGGGGGCAGGTTCCTCGTGTCGGATAGCGGGAAGATACCTGTATCTGATATAGCCGAAAACAATATCGGTGACGTTACGAGGCTGATTGTCATTTTCCAGCTTGATTCGGCTGTAACGCGTGCGACACGGGGGCTCGATCTCTCCTTCAACGTCGCCAACGGCTCGACCGTCGTCCAGACGGTCGGGGGTGTGCTGACCTGTTTCAACGGCGATCCGTTTGAGGTTCGGATGAGGGTGCGCTAGGCTGCCGTCATCTCCAGGGCGGCTCTTCCAGCAGCCACTCCTCGGCCTGCACGGTTTTGACCTTTCCTGAAAGCCCCTTTCCAGGCGGCGGCTCCATCGTAATCAGCAGCAGTTCGGCGCGGGGGTGTTCTTCTGCCGCTTTCCCGAGCGCGCGCACCTCCCTTGCAAGAGTCTTGCTGTCGGCCGCTGCTGCACAGACCTGGATCAGCATCTCGTTCCCCTCCGGGTCCGTCGCATGGAAATCGACCTCGTACCCTTCGCCGGTCCTGACGTAGGCGACCTCATATCCCCTTCTGCAGAGCTCCAGATAGACGCACGTTTCCAGGGCATGGCCGGTGTTGGCTTTGCCCGATCGGTCGTAGGGGCCTATCAGCCCCATGTCTATCGGGTAGGCCTTCCTCGGGTTGACCATCCTGCGGCGTTCGGAGGTGGTGCTTATCGGGACGGTGCGGAGCAGGAACGCGTCCTCGAGAAAGCCGAGATAGTCGTAGACGCTCTCCCTTCCGGCGGTGATGCCCTGCGACTTCAGATCGTTGTGGAAGCGGTTGACGCTGAAGGAGCCCGCAGGGTTGGCGAGCAGGTGGCGGACCATCCAGCGCAGCGCCGTGGGGTTGGAGACCTCGTGCCGTTCGATGACGTCGCGCAGCAGCGTGACGTCGACGTAGCTCTTCAGGAGCTCCATCCGGTCGCGCCCCCTCACCCCCAGGCTTTCGGGGAACCCTCCGTAGACGAGGTACTCTTCGAGCTCGTGGCGGATGGCGGAGCGATCCCTCTTGGTCCACCGTGCGGGCTCCTCCCGGGGTTCGAGGCTCCGGTGGCGCAGGTACTCCCTGAAGCTGAACGGATAGAGTGTGGCTTCCAGCGCCCTGCCGCGCATGCTGGTGCCGACCTCCCGCGAGAGCATCTTCGCCGATGAGCCGGAGAGGAAGACCCTGCAGGATTCGCTGTCGAGGATGCGCCTCGCGAACGCGTCCCAGCCCTCCACCACCTGGATTTCGTCGAAACAGAAGAGGACCTTCCTGTTGTCCCTGAGCCGGGGGTGCAGCCGGTAGTACTCCTCGACGACCAGCTGGAGGTCCGTGGCCCGCATCCCCGCAAGGCGCTCGTCTTCGAAGCTGAAGTAGAGCATCTCCTCGCGGCCGCTCCCGCTCTCCTCGCTCTCCTGCATGAGCTGCCAGAGCAGGGTGGTCTTGCCCGCCCTGCGCATGCCGATGACCGCAACGGCTTTTCCCGCAACGGCCGGTATGCGGGTGTCCCTCCGGGTGAAGGAGGGATAGGCCCTGGCCTGCGAATCGACGATCTTCTGTCGTATGGTATCGCGAAAATGTTCTTCCATGGCGACAACTTTTTGTCTTATTCGTACTTTTAAAAAGTATAAATCTTTTTGGCGCCCTTTCCAAGAGATCATTCCTGTGTGCTCATGGGCGGTTCAGGCATTCCGCCCCGGGATTTTTTTTTGAGTTCCGGTGTTGTATAGTTGAACATGTTGAAATTCTTCCTTTTTCTCGTCGTACTCTGGCTCATCGGACGCCTGCTCATGCGGGTGCTGAGGAGCGCGTTCGTCTCCTTTCTCCAGGGGGCGGCTGAAGGGCGCGTGCCGTTAGGGCCGAAGAGCCGCACACCGGGGCCGAAAGAGGCCGAGGAGGCTGATTTCGAGGTGGTGGAGAGCAGGCTTCGGGACGAAGAGAGGGGCGGCGCGTAATGTTGTTGACTGTTGCAGGCTTTTTTTGTACATTAGCGTGCAGCGTTTGAGAGGGGAAGCAGGATCCGGAATTTTTCTTATGTGAAGTGGGGGATCCCCACTTTTTTGTTTTCCCCGATTTCAGGGCACACGAACACAATTTTTATTGCCATGCAGGGCTCGATTGACAGTCATATCGAAGGAATCGTCCAGAACATACTCGAGGACTCCGTCGGCACAAAGGGCGAGGGCGTCTACCTCGTCGCGATGACGGTCAAGGGCTCGGCGGTGCACCGCAAGATCGAGGTTATTCTGGACGCCGATTCCGGCGTGCGTATCGACCAGTGCTCTTTTTTTGCACGGCGCATCCGTGAACGGCTGGAGGAGGACGAGGCTCTCTCGGGAACGATGGGCGAGGATTTCGACCTTGTGGTCGGCTCTCCCGGCCTCGGTGAACCGCTCGTGCTCCGGCGCCAGTACGGCCGCCATGTGGGCAGGCTTTTGAGGGTGTGGTACCGCGACCCGGAAGGCGTTGAGCATGAGGTGGCGGGGCACCTGCAGGCGGTGTCGCTCACGGAAGGTGGCGGATCGATAACCCTCAAGCCCCAGACGGCAAAGAAGAAGGGACGGCAGGAAGAGACTGAAGATATGACGCTGGAGCTCGATGCGGTAAGCCGCGCGGTTCCGGAAGCGGAAATTTGAGTTTGTCTTTTTTTATAAATGCACAATCATAGAATGAGATGGCCAGAAAGCAGGTAAAAGCTGAAGGAGCTGACAGGAAGGCACAGATCGCTAGCGCGTTCGGTGAAATCGAGCAGTCGAAGATTTTCCTCGACAAGCGCGTTGAGAGCGCTGCGGTGAAAATGGACATTGCCGACCTTCTGAAGGATATCATCCAGAAGCAGCTCCGCAAGGACTACGACCCGGAGGTCGAGGCCAACATCTTCATCAACCCTGAGAGAGGCGACTTCGAGGTCTATATCCTGAAGAAGATCGTCGAAGAGGTGGACATCGCACCGATCGAAATCAGCCTGGAGGAGGTCCGCAGGATCGACGAATCGCTTGAAGTCGGTGATTACTATGAAGAGGGCCCCATCAAGCTTGACGACTACCTCACGCGCAAGTCCATCCAGATCATCAAGCAGTCGGTGCAGAAAAAGGTGCGCGACCTTGAGCGTATGGTTGTGTATGAAGAGTGCCTCGAGAAGGTCGGCGAGGTGATCGCTGCCGAGGTATACCAGGTTCGTTCGAATGAGGTGATCTTCACCTACAACACATCGAAAGACCACCGGGTCGAACTGGTGCTTCCGAAGTCGGAGATGATGAAGAAGGACAACCCCCGCCGTACGCCCCGCATGAAGCTCTATGTGAAGAACATTGAGCGCGAGCGGGTAAAGGTGCGTCTTGATGACGGCTCGGTGGAAGAGAAGGAGAAGTCGGACGGCGGCATGAAGGTCATCGTATCGCGTGTTGACGACCGCTTCCTCTACAAACTCTTTGAACAGGAAGTCCCTGAAATCCTTGACGGCCTCATCGTCATCAAGGGCATCGCCCGCGTGCCGGGCGAGCGGGCAAAGGTTGCCGTTGAGTCAACGAGCGCACGCATCGACCCTGTCGGCGCCACCGTCGGTTACCGGGGAAAACGCATCCAGAGCATCGTGAAGGAACTCAACAACGAGAACATCGACGTCATCTACTACAGCGACGAACCGCAGGTCTATATTTCACGTGCACTGCAGCCGGCAAAGATCGACCCGCTTACGGTGCATGCCGACATGAAGACCCGCAAAGCCCGCGTGATGCTGAAGCCCGACCAGATCAAATACGCGATCGGCAAGAATGGCAACAACATCCATCTGGCCGAGAAACTGACCGGATATGAGATCGACGTCTACCGCGACGTGATTGACCGTTCGATGGAGGATCCTACCGACATCGACATCATCGAGTTCCGCGAGGAGTTTGGCGATGACATGATCTACCAGCTGCTCGATGCCGGCCTCGATACCGCAAAGAAAGCGCTGAAAGCCGGCGTGGAGGAGATCGAGCAGGCCCTGCTCGGCCCGCAGCGACAGGAAGAAGTCACCGTGTTCGGCAAGAGCATGCGCGGCCCCGCCAAACCGAGGGAACGCCGTATCAGCGATGACGAAAAGCGCTACTGGCACAAGATTGCCGATACGATCTACCGCACCGTGAAGGAGCAGTTCTCGGACGAGGATCTGGAGGATCTGTTCAAGGAGCCCGAACCGTTGTTTTTTGATGCGGCAGACAGAGGTGGAGAAGAGGCGGCCCCTGAGGTTCCTGCTGACCCTGAAGCCAGCGGGATAGCGGATGCAGCCGTGGATGAGGATGAGGCTCAGGCCCCCCTGTCCGCCGGTGAGGCGGCCCCCGACGAGGAGTGATGAATCGGCGGGGCAGGCGGCGTCGGGGCGGATAAAGAGTAAAGAGTTTTTTAATCCAGAGGAGGATGTAATGGCCGTTGAGGACATGGACAAGAAATACCGGATCAGTGACATAGCAAGAGAGCTGCAGGTTAGCCCGCAGGAAGTCCTGCGCTTCGTCAAAGAGGGAGGGGCAAAGGTGGCTTCAACATCCTCCATGGTGGATTCGGAGATGCGCGGCCTGATTTTTGCTGAGTTCAGCAATGAGAAGAAGATGGTCGATGAGACCCGCAAGATCCGCGCCGAGAAGCAGCTCCGCCTGACGCGCCTCGAAGAGCAGTCACGCCGCGCCGTCGAAAAGGAGCAGCTGCTCCGTGAAACCCTTACTCCCAGCCCCGCCCCGCCGGTCCACGAACCGCCGGTCCGTGCCGCCGCGCAGCCTGCTCCTGCACCTGCTCCGGCTCCGGCACCCGTCGTCCCGGCAGAGGCCCCGGCTCCCGGTGTTCCCGAAACGCCCCTTGCTGCAACGGAGCCCGTAGCTGCAACTGAACCTGAGCCTGAACTTGAAGCGGTTTCCGCTCCAGAGGTTGAGGCCGTTGCCGAGCCCCCGGCGCCTGAGGTGGTGGTGGTTGCCGAAGCCGTCCCTAACGACCAGATCGTTTCCTACGACGCACCAAAGAACATCGGCGGTCTGACGGTGCTCGGCACCCTCGACATGCAGAGCGAGGCCGACCGGAAGAAGAAGGGCAAGAAGAAGAATTTCCGTGAGCAGGCCGTCGCACTCAAAGATGAGTTTGAAACTCCGGCTTCCACCGACCTCGATGAGGACGGCGTGGTGAAGAAGAAGCCCGTCGCCGGCGCACAGCCGGAAGCGTTCGGCGTAGGAAAGAAGAAAGGAAAGAAAAAGAAACCCGCCGTCGACGACAAGGTCATTTCGGCAAATATCCGCAGCACCATCAGCGGCATGGACGAGGGTACCGGCACCGGTTCGCGCTCGAAGTTCCGCAAGCAGCGCAAGATTGAGCGTGAACGCGAGCAGGAGGAGGCCGATCTGCTCCGCGAATCCGAACAGCAGATTATGCGGGTGACCGAGTACGCCTCGCCGCATGAGCTCGCCGAGCTGATGGGCATGACGGCCAAGGACATCATCCAGAAGTGTTTCGCTCTCGGCAAGTTCGTGACCATCAACCAGCGGTTGGATAAGGAGTCGATCGAGCTCATCGCTCTCGAATTCGGCTTTGAGGCCGAGTTCATCTCCGAGGTCGAGGCTACAGCGGTCGAAGCGGTGGTGGACCTTGACGAGGATCTCGAGACCCGTCCCCCGGTTGTGACCATCATGGGCCATGTCGACCACGGCAAGACCTCGCTGCTCGACTACATCCGCAACAGCAACGTGGTTGCCGGCGAATCCGGCGGCATCACCCAGCATGTGGCGGCTTATGAAGTCACGGCATCAAACGGCCGCAAGATCACCTTCCTCGACACCCCTGGCCATGAAGCCTTTACTGCCATGCGTGCCCGCGGTGCCCAGGTAACGGACATCGTCATCCTCGTTGTGGCGGCAGATGACAGCGTCATGCCGCAGACCATCGAGGCAATCAACCATGCCAAGGCGGCAGGCGTGCCGATTGTGGTGGCCATCAACAAGATGGACAAGCCGGAAGCCAACCCCGAGAAAATCAAGACCCAGCTCTCCGAGGCCGGTGTGCTCATCGAGGAGTGGGGAGGCGAAAGCCAGTGTCAGGAGATTTCAGCCAAGAAAGGCCTCGGCATCGAGGAGCTCATGGAGAAGGTGCTGACCGAGGCCGAGATCCGCGAACTGAAGGGCAACTTCTCGAAAGATGTTCCCGCTACCGGCGTCATCGTCGAGAGTGAGCTCGACAAGGGCAAGGGCGTCATATCGACAGTGCTCGTGCAGCGTGGCTTCCTGAAGGTCGGCGACCCGTTTGTTGCAGGCAACATCATGGGCAAGGTCCGCGCCCTCATGGATGAGCGCGGCAAGCGCATCCCGAGTGCCGGTCCTTCGCAGCCGGTGAGCGTGCTCGGCTTCGAGGACCTGCCGCAGGCAGGTGACGTGCTGACGGTGATGGCTTCCGACAAAGAGGCCCGTGATCTTGCCCAGAAGCGCCAGATCATCCGCCGCGAGCATGAGTTCCGCCGCAGCACCCGTGTGAAGCTCGACAGCATCGCCCGCCAGATCAAGGAGGGTCTGATGAAGGAACTCAGCGTCATCATCAAGGCTGATACCGACGGTTCCATCCAGGCGCTGGCAGACGGCCTGATGAAGATCCAGAACGAGGAGGTCAAGGTACAGATCATCCACCAGGGTGTGGGCCAGATTACCGAAACCGACGTGCTGCTTGCAGCTGCCTCCGACGCCATCATCATCGGCTTCAGGGTCCGTCCGAACGTCAACGCCAAGAAACTGGCCGAGAAAGAGGACCTTGACGTCCGCTTCTACAGTGTCATCTACCATGTGCTCGAGGATGTAGAAAAGGCGCTTGAGGGCATGCTTTCTCCCGAACTGCACGAGGAGAGCCTCGGCTCGCTGGAAATCCGCCAGGTGTTCAGGGTGCCGAAGGTCGGCAACGTCGGCGGCTGCCACGTGCTCGAAGGCAAGATTCTTCGCGACGCAAAGGTACGCCTGCTGCGTGATGGTGTCCAGATTTATGACGGCATGCTCGACACGCTCCGGCGCTTCAAGGATGACGTGAAAGAGGTCGATGCCGGCTACGAGTGCGGCGTGGGGCTGAAAAACTATGACGATATCAAGGTCGGCGACGTGGTGGAAGCCTACCGCATCGTCGAGAAGAAACGCAAACTCTGAACTGCAGCAGTACGGCATGTCGAGACGAACCGAAAAAGTTGCTTCGCTCCTGCAGCAGGAGCTGGGGGCAATCCTTGAGAAAGAGTATCCGCGCGGCGGACCGATTCTGACGGTGGTCGATGTGAAGATAACGGCCGACCTCGGTCTGGCGAGGGCCTATGTGTCCATCATCGGCAGAGAGGAACAGCGGACGGAGGCGATGGAGTTCCTGCGGGAGGAGACGAAGAATATCCGCCGTATCCTTTCTTCCAGGATCCGCCACCAGTTCCGCCGCATCCCCGAGCTTGAGTTCTTCGAGGACCGGCTTTTCGAACAGGCCAACCGCATTGAGGAACTGCTCCGTTCCGTCCGCAAGGATGACGGGGAAAACGCCTGAGGCCCCTTTCAGGGGCAATCCGAGCATGGAAGCAGTACACACCAGCACGAAAGGGGTCCCGGAAGCGGGGGAGTTCCTGCTCCTTGATAAACCACTCGACTGGACCTCGTTTGATGTCGTCGCCAAAATCCGCAATACCTACAAGCGGGGCGGCCTGAAACGGAAGGTGGGCCACTCAGGCACGCTTGACCCGAAGGCCACTGGGCTCCTCATTCTTGCAACCGGCAGAAAGACCAAAGAGATCCCTTCACTCGAAGGGCTCGACAAGGAGTACCTTGCCGTCATCAAGCTTGGTGCCCGGACCGCGAGCCACGATGTCGAAACCCCCGAGACTGATCATACCCCTGCCGGCCACATCACGCTTGAGATGGTCCGCGCCGCCGCCCTGGCGTTTGTGGGGCCGCGCCTCCAGCAGCCGCCCATGCACTCTGCGGCCTGGCATGAGGGAAAGCGCCTGTACGCAATGGCCCGGAAGGGTGAAGAGGTGAAGGAGCGGAAGGCCAAAGAGATCGTAATCCACCAGTTCGAAGTGACCCATATGCAGGGGCCGCTCGTCTACTGCCGGCTTCTGGTATCTAAAGGCTCCTACATCCGGGTGATTGCCGATGAGCTCGGCATGGCGCTCGGCGTCGGTGCATACCTTGCCGGTCTCCGGCGGACGGCTGTCGGTCCGTACAGGGTGGAGGATGCGATGAGTGTCGAGGATGCCAGGGCGCGCATCCTCAGCCAGATTGCGGTGGATGAGCAGCAGCCGGGTGGTGTTTTGGCGCAGCATGAAAGAGAGGGCAGCAGAGCGCTTGACAGTGCTGCGGGTAATGCAGAGCATTACAGAGAAGAAGCTAGAATAGCCGATAATAATCGAGAAGACCGCAGCCGCCAGCATGCAGATCGTTGAGTACCGCAGCAACCGGGTGTTTCCCTTCCGCTCAGAAGAGCCGGAAGCGTTTCCCGTTGTGGCTTCCGCCGTGACGGTGGGTGCGTTTGACGGCGTGCACCGCGGACATCGGAAGATCATTTCCCGGATGGTCTCGATTGCCCGCCAGCGCGGTCTTCGGAGTGTTGTGGTTACTTTCGAGCCGCACCCGCGCCGGGTGCTCGCGGGGGAGGTGACGGGGCCGCTCGGCCTGCTCACCACCCTTGAAGAAAAGATTACGCTTCTCCAGTCGGGTGATGTCGACCTGCTTTTCGTCGTCCGCTTCACTCCCGAGTTTGCCCGGCGCAGTTCAGAGGACTTCATCGAGAACGTGCTCGTGGGGCTTCTTGGAGCCAAAAGCATTGTCATCGGCTATGACCACGGGTTCGGACGGAACCGGAGCGGCAGCGGAGATGACCTCCGGCGGCTCGGTCTGGAACTCGGGTTCACGGTCGATGTGGAGAGTGAAGTGCGTATTGCCGACGAGCATTTTTCCAGTACCCGCATCCGCCAGCTTCTCGGCCTGGGGCGGATCGAGGAGGCCAACGCCTTCCTCGGCTCGTTCTACACCATCTCCGGCACGGTGGTCAAGGGCGACGGACGCGGCAGGAGGCTCGGGTTCCCTACGGTAAACATCCATATTCCGGACCCGCATAAGCTGTTGCCGCGTGCCGGGGTCTATATTGCAGAATCAGAGATCGACGGCACGTCCTGGATGGCAATGATGAATGTTGGCGTCCGGCCGACGGTTGAAGAAGGCGGGAGGATATCGGTGGAGGCGCATATCCTAGGCTGGGAGGGCTCGCTTTACGGCAGGGACCTCTCGTTCAATCTGCTTCACTTCATCCGCCGGGAGCGGAAGTTTCCAACCCTCGAGGCACTCCGCCAGCAGCTTGAAAAAGATAAAAAAACGGTGGAGTTGTATTGTTAGGAATATTATATTGCAGGTCAACCGATTTACCATACTAACAGCAAGAGAACATGACCCTTTCAAAAGAGAACAAGGCGGCAGTCATCACAGAGTTCGGCGGCAACGACAAGAACACCGGCAAGACCGAAGTTCAGGTTGCCCTGTTCAGCCGCAGGATCACCGAGCTCACCGGCCACCTGCAGCAGCATCCGAAAGACAAGCACTCGCGCCGCGGCCTTCTGATGATCGTCGGCAAGCGCAAGAAAGCCCTGAAGTATCTCCAGCAGGTCGATATCGCGCGTTACCGCCAGGTCATCGCCGATCTTGACCTTCGCAAGTAAGCAGGCCGACCGGCCCAGGACGGGCGCGCTTCTGCCGGCATGATCCTGCAGGGTGCGCCCAGACTACGGGCAGCAGTTACCAGCAACACTACAAGACGAGGGTGGATCTATGCTAGAAAGTATGACCGGATACGGCAGTGCCGAGTCGGTGGCGGGCGGGGTGAAAACCCTCGTCGAGCTTCGTTCGGTGAACAACCGGTTTGCTGAAATCAGCGTCAAGCTTCCCCGTCAGCTCCTTTCCTACGAGCTTGAAGTCCGTGAGCTGGTACGCCAGCGGTTCCAGCGGGGCAAGATTTCAGTGTACGTGCAGGTGCAGTCGGATGACGAACAGCCGATAACGGCGAGCGTCAACCCGGAAAAGGCCAAAGCCTGCCGGGTGCTTCTTGATCGCCTCAGTGAGGCTGCGGGCATCGACTCTCCCGTAACCCTTGAGCACCTGCTCCGTTTTCCTGAAGTCTTCGACAACGGTACCACCCCGCTTGACAACAGCGAGGTTCTCTGGCCAATGGTGAAACCAGTGGTGCTGGAGGCTGTCGAACGTCTTAAAGAGATGCGTCGCCGGGAGGGTGAAGAGCTGCTGCAGGATTTTGCCTCCAGGATTGCTGAAATTGAAGACACGCTTGCCCTTGTCAGCAAGCAGGCCGAGGGCAACCTTGAAGTGGTCCGCAAAAAACTTTCGGCAAAGGTCGAAGCCGTTGCCGGCAAGGATCTTGCCTACAGCCGCGACCGGCTCGAAATGGAGCTTGTGCTTGCTGCCGACCGGCTCGATATCACTGAGGAACAGATCCGGTTCAGAAGCCACAACAAGTTTTTCCTCGAGGAGATGCATAACGACGAGAGCGGTACGGGACGGAAACTGAACTTCCTTCTCCAGGAGCAGCTTCGCGAGGCCAATACGATCGCATCTAAATCACAGAGCGCGGAAATCTCCCAGAAGGTTGTCCATATCAAGGAGGAGCTCGAGAAGATCCGCGAGCAGCTCCAGAACATAGAGTAGCCAATGGCAGAAGAGAGAGAAAGAGAGGGGCGGCTTGTGGTGTTTTCAGCCCCGTCGGGAACCGGCAAGTCGACGATTGCCCGCCGTGTGCTCGAGCGCTTTCCCTCCATGCGGTTTTCCGTGTCGGCCACCACGCGTCCCATGCGGGAGGGAGAGGTTGACGGGGTCAATTACCATTTTCTTTCGATAGAAGAATTTGAGAGGGAGATAGAGAAAGGGGGGTTCATCGAACATGAATTCTTCTTCGGCAATCATTACGGTACCCTTTTCCAGAAGACCCGTGAGGCCATGGCGGAGGGCACGGACCTTCTGCTTGACCTTGATGTGAAGGGGGCCATGAACCTGAAAAAGCTTTTTCCGGACAGTTCGCTTCTGGTCTTTCTGGCGCCTCCCTCGATGGATGTGCTGAAAGAGCGGCTGCAGTCCCGCAAGAGCGAAGATGAAGAGAGCCTGAAGCTGCGTCTCGAGCGTGCAGAGCTCGAGCTGGGATTTGCCGACCGGTTCGATACGGTTGTCGTCAACGATATTCTGGAAGACGCGGTAGACGCCGTGAGTCTTGCCATCAGCAATTTTCTTTCAACCAAGCAAACTACCTGAACGATGTCAGTCAAACCCATTGACCTGAACAAGTTGAGAAGCGCCCACGACAACCTGTATGAAACAGTGGTCGCCATTTCCAAACGGGCAAAGAAGATCCACGAGGAAGAGCGGGCTGAACTCGAAGAGAAGCTCCTTCCTTACAAGGAGATGATCCGCAATCCGAGCAGCGAGTCGGAATCCGACCGTGTATTCCCCGAGCAGATCGCCATCAGTCTGGAGTTCGAGACCCGCGAGAAAGCATCGCACCGCGCTGTTGAAGAGTATTTCAACCACAAGTTCGATTACACCCTCGAGAAACCTGCAGAACCGAAAGTGATAAAACTCGAAGAAGATGCTGAAACTGACGGGGATTAACCAGATCACGCTCCGGGTAAACGATCTGCGTGAATCTGAAGCGTTCTACATCGATATCCTCGGGCTCGGCCTCGACCACCGGGTCGGGGCCAACATCACCTACCTGCGCATCAACTCCGATCTGCTTGTGCTGGTGAAGGCCGAGACCCCGGGCACCCGTGAGGCACGCGACATCCGCGTCGATCACTTCGGGTTCCGTCTTCCCTCCAATCATGAGGTCGACGATGCTGCAGCCTATCTGGAGTCCAATGGCGTACACCTCGTCACCCGTCCATCGAACCGCCGTGAAGGCCGTGCCTTTTTCGTCATGGATCCTGACGGCAACCTCGTCGAATTCTACTCCATGCGCGACAGCGGCATTGAGAAAGGGCATGAGGGCATCGACACCTCATCGCCGTCCGCAACCCTTCCACTAGGCGCACCGGAAGACAAGCCCCGCCGTTCCCGCAAATAAACCGACGTACCACCAGTTCACTGCCGAATACCCCTCATCAGGGGATCAATACGGCCTGTCCTCATTTCCAATTCTCTACGTAAGCTCCTCAGTGCGTCATACTGCTTAGGCTTCTTGATTGGTGTAAGGTTACTTTGTTATTGAGATGTAAGATAACTTTGTTTTTGCCCTGAAAAGCTGAGTGGCGTTTTCGCTCCAAGGCCTATGAACAAAGGCGCCCGTGGGTTTCACGGGCACTTTTGCATGGATGTTGCGTGTTCGTTTTTTTACGACTGCAGGAGGAGGCGTTCGGCGTGCAGCAGCTGCTCGGGGGTGTTGATGCCGTGGATCTCGTCGGGGTTGGGGGTTTTCCATGCGGCGACACGCAGGCCTTTCTGGAAACAGACACCAAAGACGTCGGTAAGGTAGTACTCCGCCTGGGCGTTGTCGGTCGTTATTTCCTTGAGGGAGCTGAAAAGAGTATGGGCATTGAAGACGTAAACGCCGGAGTTGATCTCCTGAACGGCTTTTTCCTCCTCTGATGCGTCTTTCTCTTCAACGATCTTTCTGACGCTGTCGGTGCCGGTATTTCTGATAATACGGCCGTATCCGGTGGGGTTATGCAAGTCGGCAGTGAGGACGGTGGCTGCTGCCCCGGTTTCCCGGTGGAAGCTGATGAGCGTTCGGAGCGTTTCCTCGGTAAAGAGCGGCGCATCGCCGGAGAGTATGAGGACTTCACCCCGGAACCCCTCGAGGGCAGCTTCGGCCTGCATGACGGCGTGACCGGTGCCCTGCTGTGGTTCCTGCAAAGCACAGGTGACCTGGAAGTGCCGGACGGCGTCTCTTACCAGCTCCGCCTTGTGGCCGACGATGAGGATGATGGTGTCGGGCTTGAGGCTTTCTGACTTCAGTATGACGTGCTCAATGAGCGCGCGCCCTGCCGCCTTGTGGAGGACCTTCGGCAGGTCAGACTTCATGCGGGTGCCTTTGCCCGCTGCCATGATGACGATTGCGAGGGACATGGGTAGGTGACTTGACTGATAGGTGGTTCGTTCTTCCGTGCTTCCCTTTTCCGGTTTCTGTTCAGTCGAGCTGCTCGTCTTCCTCCCCGATGCGGTGGCGGCGCTTGGGGTTGTTGTTGCGGTCGACGATGAGCACCATGGGCTTGAACTCCCTGGCCTCTTCGGCATCGATTTCACAGAAGGTCATGATGATGATTTCGTCTCCCGGAAGCGCACAGCGCGCTGCTGCGCCGTTCAGCTGGATTACCCGCGATCCCCTGACACCGTTGATGATGTAGGTTTCGAACCGTTCGCCGTTGTTGTTGTTGACGACAAGGACCTTTTCGTTGGGGATCATGTCAGCTTTTTCGAGCAGCTCACAGTCGATGGTGATGCTGCCTTCATACTCGAGGTCGCCGCTGGTGACGATTGCGTTGTGGATTTTTGATTTGAGCAGGTGTACTTTCATGAAAAACTGGACTTCGTTGTGTGTGTTACTTGTTGATCAGGCCTTCGCCGCTGCCACGGAATATACGATAATGCTTGAGTTCCTGATCGCTTTCAAATCCGTATCCGCTGATTGATTGTCCGGGCCTCTTGATGGTGACGAACCGGTCAGAGCGGATCTTGTGGTCGACGCCCGAGCGCTTGGCGTACTCTGTTCTGATGATGGTGCTGTCTTTGGAGGATATCACCACGTTGCCCATTCCCTCTATGTCCTGGTTCTCATAGACGATGGCACGGTCTGCCGAAATGTGGGTGGTGGTGTTGCCGTCTGCATCGAAAAAGTTGACCGCAACGCCCTCATCAAGATGCTGCTCGCTGCCGCCCTCAATCCTGAATTCGGCGGCATGGCCGGCCGTGATCAGTGATTTCCTGGTTCCCGCTTCGGTGACTGTGAACCGGAAGTTCCAGCTTTCCTGGACCGGGCTGTTATTTTTGACGACAGGGGCGTCCGGCCGGGCCTTATTGCCCTGCGGGGCCTGGCAACCTGCAGTGAAGAGGAGGATGAAGGCAGTAATAAGGATGGTATGGGCACCCCGTTGTGCGGTGGCGGTATGCTGTCGAGGGATGCCCATGAAACTGACTGGTGGTCTGCTGGAGGTTACTTGATGTTGAGCTGGTTCATGACCTTGAAGGTAAGATCGCTCTCCGCAGAACCGTACACCATGGCCTGCTTGTCAAGGACGAGCGAGTAACCCTCAGCGTCGGCGACGGTTTTGACCGCTGTGAGGAGTTTCTGGCGGATCGGGGTGATGAGCGCCTGCTGCTTGAGGTCAAGCACGCCGCCCTGGCCGAACTTGTCCTGTTTGTATTTCTGCATGCCCTGAGCCTTCAGGTTCAGATCTTTCTCTTTGAGATCGCGGGCCTGCTTGGTCATTGATGCGCGTGCGGTGCCGTATGCCTCAGCTGATTTCTGCAGTTCGGCCTGCTGGCGCTGGAGCTCCTTTTCAAAGGGAGCGGCAGTGGCTTTCAGGGTTGCTTCGGCCTGTTTGGCTTCCGGCATCTGCTGGAGGATCCTCGGAAAATCAACGACTCCGACCTTGCCGGCGGCGGGAGCGGCCTGCAGGGATGGGACGGCGACGATGATGCTGAATACGGCGGCCAGAGCGGTGCGGCGGCACAGGGTCATAAGGTCTCGGGTGCGGTTCATCTTGGTCGTGTTTTATTTTGAAGTGATTCCTTGCGGTTCCATGGTCGTTCCATGGAACGAAATACATGTTCAAAGGTAATAATTCCGCGATTAAAAACTATAGCGCCTCCGGTTCGGCTTCAGGAATTCTTTTACTGCTTCCTTGCTCCGCAATGCTGATCACTTCACCCCTTTCGGGAAGACGGCAGCATCGTCCCGAATTCCGCCAGTACGTCATCTATCTTCATGACCGGTTTGGCCCTGCCTTCCTGGATGAGCATGTTCGTGCCCTCTGAATGGGCGCTGAAGATTGAGCCGGGAACGGCGAACACCTCCCTGTTCTGTTCAAGGGCGCTTGATGCGGTGATGAGCGAGCCTCCCTTGAGGGCGGACTCGATGACGATGGTGCCGCTGGTGATGCCGGAAATGATGCGGTTGCGCTTTGGGAACTTCCCCGCACTGAGTTCCGAGCCTATCCACTCTTCCGAGATGAGTGCCCCCTGTTCGATGATCTTCGGCCAGAGCCGCCCTTTGGGGTCGGTGTATACGGTATCAATGCCGCTGGCGAGTACGGCTACGGTTGTGCCTCCGGCCTTGAGTGCTGCTTCATGGGCGGCCATGTCGATGCCGTAGGCAAGGCCGCTGTAGATGGTGATGCCGCATGCCGCAAGTCCTCCGGAGAACAGCGCGGCGCAGGCTTTGCCGTAGGTCGAAGAGTGCCGTGTGCCGACAACGGCGAGCCCCGGTTGCGGCGGAGGGGGCAGGGTGCCACGGATGAACAGGCATGCCGGCGGGTCGTAGATTTCGCGGAGCAGGGGAGGGTAGTCCGGGTCGAGGATCGTCATCATCCTGCCGCCGAGGCGGTGGAGCTCTTCGAGCTGTCGCAGGGCTTCGTCGAGTGACTGCTGAAGCCCCATGGGGCGGTGGAAAAAGGAGTGGATTTCACCCGAGAGCTGTTCGCCGATGCCGGGGATGAGGGCGAGCCGGTTCCGGCTGAGACCGGCAAGCTCCGCCGGTTCAGTGACGCTGGCCAGAAGTGCCTTCGTTTTTGCCGGGCCTATGCCCGGAATCCGGGTGAGGGCGAGCAGGAGGGTTCGGGGGTCAAGCCGCCCGGGCTCCTTCAGAAGTCCCTCTTCATGAGGATGTTGGCAAAACCCCTGAGGTAGTCCCTGCCCTCGGCGTTCGGGAGGTTCTCGAGTGCCTGAAGCGCCTCTTCGGTATCGCTGTTGATGAGGGCTGCAGTTTCCTTGAGCACCCCGCAGCGTTCGAAGACGGCCTTGACGTCGGGAACGCGTTCCTTGCCGATTCCCTTGTTCATATAGATGGAGCGGAGAAGTTCGTTGTCCGCACCGCTCGTGAGCTCGAGCGAGCGGAGCAGGAGGTAGGTTTTCTTGCCGTTGATGACGTCTCCTCCGGCCATCTTGCCCGACTTGCCGTCTTCGGCCATGATGTCGAGGTAGTCGTCCTGGATCTGGAAGGCGCGGCCGATCTTCTCTCCGAAAAGAACGAGGCTCTGGAGCTGCTCCTGGGTTGCATCGGCCGACACGCCGCCCGCCTCGAGCGCTGCGGAGATGAGCCGTCCTGTTTTTTTCGAGATCATGTCGAGGTAGTCGGCGATGGTGGCGTCCTGCTTCTCCTCAAGCTCCATGTCGAGTGCCTGGCCTTCGCAGATGGTGATGTTGGCATGGTTGAGGATGTGGATGAGCTCGCAGTGGCGGTGGCTCTCGGCCTCGAGCGCAAGCTCGTAGGCGTAGGCGATCATCATGTCGCCGGAGAGGATTGCGACATTCGCGTTCCACTCCCGGTGCACGGTCGGGCGGTTATGGCGGAGTTCAGCCTCGTCCATGATGTCGTCGTGCATGAGGGTGAAGTTGTGCAGCACTTCGACGGCGAGCGCAACCTTCAGGGCATTTTCAGAGCTGCCGCTGACGGCTTCGGAGGCGAGCAGGGTGAGGAATGGGCGGATGCGCTTGCCCTTGCCTTCAAGGATGTATCGGGCCGGAGCATAGAGGGTGGCCGGAGTCGTGGCGCTGAAGCACTCATTGAGCGCATCGTTGATCCGCTTGTGGTATGCCCTGTATTTTTGTTCTACGAGCTCGTGCGTTACGGTCATGGCTGGTTGTGTCAAGGTTGCTTGGCGGTGTCGCCGATGGGTCTGTTGTTCTGCAGTTCCGCTACATTGGCCGATCCGGTGAGGAACATCGAGGCCCTGAGGTCCTGGAGCCATGCGGTGATGGTTGCCTCAAGGGTCCCGTGGTGGAGCGCGCGCAGGAGTGCTCCGGCCGATGCGGCAAGGTCCGCGCCGAGCGCGATTGATTTTGCGATGTCAAGGCCGCTTTGGATGCCGCCGGAGGCAATGATGGAGAACGGGCGGGTTCCGGCTGTTTTCGGCCGGAGGGCGTCGACTTCCAGCACGCAATCTGCCGTTGGGATACCCCAGTTCAGCAGTTCCTCGATCCCTTCCTGGCTGAAGCGCGTGTCGGTGCCGAACCGTCTTGTATAGCGCGCCTCCTCGACTTTCTGCCAGCTGATGCCGCCGGCACCGGCAACATCGATCACCTGGACCCCTGCATCAAGGAGTTTCCGGGCGACAGGACCGGAGATGCCGCAGCCGACCTCCTTGGCGATGACCGGTACGGGGAGTTTGGCCGCAATGTCGGCGATGTTGTCGAGCACCCGGCGGAAATCGGTTCCGCCTTCCGGCTGGAAAAGTTCCTGTGCGGCGTTGAGATGGATGATGAGCCCGTCGGCCCGGATCATCTCCAGCATGATGTGAAGATCCTTTTCCGACAGGCCTTTGGCGACCTCTGGTGCGCCGATGTTGGCGAATATCTGTATGGTGGGGGCGTGGCGGCGCACGACGGAGAAGCTGTCGCGGTATGCGTCGTCTTCAAGCGCCTGGCGCATGCTGCCGACACCGAGAGGCAGCTGGAAGCGTTCGGCGGTTTCTGCCAGCTGGCGGTTGAGTTCAGCAGCCTCGCTGTAGCCTCCTGTCATGGAGGAGATCATGAGCGGTGCGCCGATCCTGCGGCCGAGGAACCGGCTTTCTGTCGTGATGTCGGCGAAGCTTACTTCAGGCAGGGCGTTGTGGCGGAGCCGGTAACGCTCGAACCCGGTCGTAGGGGTGCTGAATGCAACATCGCCGTTCAGGCAGATGTCGACATGGCTGTGTTTGCGTTCCGCGGTGCTGTTGGTGATGATTGTGCTCATGCCGCCCGGTTGCTTCTCTTGCCCTTTACCTGTGTTTCATACTTCTATGTAAAAGTCATAACTTAATAAAAAATCCCATAATATTTCCTTCTGAACCGCCCGTCCGCCATGCTGAAGACATTGTTCCAGATAGCCATGCGGCACCTGCTCGGCCGGCGTCGGCAGAGCTTGACCACCATCATCGGCGTGGCCGTCAGCACCATGGTGCTGATTACAACGATTTCCCTCACGCGCGGTCTGCTTGATTCCTTCGTAGAGACCATTATCGACGTCGCACCGCACATCACCCTGAAGGGGGAAAAGATCGATCCGGTGCCGGTCAACGTGATTGCTGGAACGCGCCCGTCATCGGTGGCGTTTGTTGTGGACAATATTGAGAAACTGGAGCGCGACGAGGTCCGGAGTTACCGGCGCATCCTTTCGGTGCTTGCCGCTGCCCCCTACGACCTGCTTGTGAGGGCTGCCTCTCCTTATGTGGAGTCGCAGGTGATGCTGGTGAAAGGCCGGCTGAACGAGCCGCTGCTCCTGAAAGGGGTGGACCTTGAGCGGGAGGACAGCATCAGTGGCATCAAGGGGAAACTGACAGAGGGCGATGCCGCGCTCTTCGCCCGCACCGCGAACGGTCTGCTTGTCGGCCGAACGGTCGCTCGCGAAATGGAGCTCAAGCTGAACGATGAGGTGACCATCATTCCCGGAACGGGCCCAAGCCGGCAGTGCAAGGTGTCGGGGATTTTCTTTTCGGGGGTCAACGCCACCGACAACAGCGTCTATTCCTCCCTCAAGCTCGCCCAGATTGTTGAAGGCATGCCGCCGGACAAGGTGAGCGGCATCGCCCTGAAGGTGCAGGATCCACTCAACAACACAGCACTTGCCCGTGAGCTCCAGTCGCTCACCGGCTACCGCACCCTTACCTGGCAGGAGGCCAACTCGGGCGTGCTTTCCCTGTTTGCCCGCATCGGCACTATCGTGTTTTCGCTGGTGGCGTTCGTGGGGGTGGTTTCCGGGTTCGGTGTGGCCAACATTCTCGTGACCACCGTGTTCGAGAAGAGCCGCGATATTGCCATCATGAAGTCGTTCGGCTTCTCACGCCTGCAGCTGGTGTCGCTCTTCGTGCTCGAGGGGTTCCTTGTGGGGCTTGTCGGGGCTGTGCTCGGCGGGATTCTTGCCATCGGCTCCATCGATATCTTCGCCAGCATCCCCATCGAGAACTCGCAGGGCCCCATCTCGAAAACCGGGTTCAGCATGTCGACGAACCCACTCTACTTCCTCTATGTGATCGGCGTCACGGTATTCATCAGCACCTTCGCCGCCATATTCCCTTCCGCCCGTGCCGCGAAGCTCGAGCCGGTGCAGGTGCTGCGCGACAGCTCGCTGTAACTGGAACAGCATCGGGCATCGACTGTTCTCCTTCATCAGCATGCATTGGCGCGCTCAGCCCTTGATCAGTCATGAGGTGGCATAAGGTGACATGAGGTGGCATGAGGGGTGCGGCAGTTCGTTGCTGACCCCCTGGTCTCGACCTTGCCCGGGCGGGGGCTCTCATATCGTACTATTGCCTTGACAAACGCCACTGGCGCTGGTTGGCATCAGACATTGATCTGCTCCCGTTCTATAAATGGGCGTAACGCTGTTCGAAGGGCTTTTTCAGTAACCAGATCTACCGGGCGGCCAAGGAGGTCTTCAAGAAAGAACTGCACCCCGAAATAGCGCTTGGCGGTGGCAGGTCCGTCGAAAGCAACCAACACATCAACATCGCTTTCACTGGTTGCCGTATTGCGGGAAGTAGAACCGAACAACGCCAGCCTGACTACACCGAAACGGGCTTGCAGTTCAGGCTTGCTGCTGCTCAGCAGTTCGAGAGCGCTTTGTTTGTTCATCGTATAGCCTCCGGTCTGACTGTACGCATCAATAGTATCATAACGTGACTGAGCCCGTGACAGAAGCAGTCACTTGAGCCTTCCTGTTTGGTAGAGGAGTACAGCTGAGCCTCATACTTTAATATATACATGAAAAAGGAAAACCATAGGGCTCGATGGTAACCGTTGTGGAGGGGGCGGCGACTGCTTCGGGATTTTCGGTCAGTACCACTGACAGGGGGAGTGTTGCAGTACTGAGCGGTCGTAACCGCAAGCGTGTTGCTTTACGCGCCTTCGGCGGTAAGGGTCTCGGGGTGCTGCAGGAGGTAGAGTTTGTGGTAGAGTCCGCGCTCTTTCAACAGTTCCTGATGGGAACCGGTTTCGCGGATGACCCCTTTGTGCAGGACGATGATGCGGTCCGCTTTCTGCACGCTGGAGAGGCGGTGGGCGATGATGATGGAGGTGCGGTCTTTCATGAGCCGCTCGGTGGCGCGGTCGATGAGCCCTTCGGTTTCGGTGTCGACAGAGCTGGTGGCTTCGTCGAGGACGAGGATCTCGGGGTTGTAGAGCAGAGCGCGGACGAAGGCGATGAGCTGTTTCTGGCCGGTTGACAGGCCGGTGCCGTTTTCAAGGACGCGGTAGCTGTAGCCGCCGGGAAGTTTCCGGATGAACCGGTCGGCACCGACTGTTTCTGCGGCTTCACGGAGCGTTTCAAAAGGCACGGAAGGGTTGCCGAACGCGAGGTTCTCCTGAATGGTGCCGGAGAACAGGAACACGTCCTGCATGACCACGCCGACAAGGCTGCGCAGAGACTGCTGGGGAATCTCTTCGAGCCGGATGCCGTCAACGAGGACTTCGCCCTGCTGGTAGGGGTAGAGGCGCGAGAGGATGTTTATGATGGTGGTTTTTCCGCTGCCGGTTGCACCGACGATGGCGATCTTTTCACCGCGCCGGATACTGAAGGAGACGTCCCTCAGAACCCAGTTCTCATGTTCATAGGCGAACCAGACGTTCTTGAACTCGATGCTGCCGGTGAAGGTGTCGAGGGGGGAGGCGGCGCTGCCCTCTTCCCCCCCTTCCTCAAGGCCCTCCTTTTCATCGAGCAGCCGGAATATGCGGTCTGAGCTTGCAATGGCGGTCTGCATGGTGTTGAACTTGTCGGACAGGTGCTGCAGGGGGCGGAAGAAGAGCGAGATGTACTGCACGAACGATATGACGATACCGATGGTGAGATCGGCCTTCAGGAGGCGTACACCGCTGTACCATATCACCAGGCCTGCGGCTACGGCACTGAGGGTTTCGATGAGGGGGAAGTAGATGGAGAAGTAGAAGACGGTGCGGATGTTGGCATCGCGGTGGTCGCGGTTGATTGATGCGTACGCTTCGCTTTCCCGCTCCTGGCGGTTGAAGAGCTGCACGATCGCCATGCCGGTGATATGTTCCTGGAAGAAGGTGTTGAGCCGGGCGACATGGGTACGCACGTCCTGGAATGCGATGCGGACCCGGCTCTTGAAGAAGACGGTGGCGTAGAGCATGAGCGGCAGGATGGCAAGCACCACCAGCGTGAGCTGCCAGTCGATCCATACCATGATCCCTACGATGAAGACGAGCTGGAGCGTGTCGCCGAGGATGGTGACGATGCCGCTCGAGAGCAGTTCGTTCAGGGACTCGATGTCATTGGTCGTTCGGGTGATGAGCCGGCCGATGGGGTTGCGGTCGTAGAATCGGGCGGGGAGTTTCTGGAGGTGGCGGAACACGTCCATGCGGATGTTGAAGACCGCTTTCTGTCCGATGACCTGGGCGAGCCAGGTGGCGGCGTACTGCTTGATGCCGTCGAGGAGGATGACGGCGCCGAGGATGAGGCTGATGGTGCCGAGCCCGTGAAGGTCACCTTTCGAGATGTGGTCGTCGATGGCGACTTTCGTGAGGTAGGGGCGCAGGGGGCCGAGGAACGAGCCGCCGACGGTTATGATGATCGCCGTTGCGACAAGCCCCTTGAGCGGCTTGATGTACTGGAGCAGGCGGGAGACGATATAGCTGTCCACCGAGCCCTTTTTCCGCCCGCGGAGGGTGTCGTCCTGCTGGGTCGTGAATCCGCCCTGCCCTCTTGGCCCTTTACCCATTGAGCGACTCGAGGGACTTCTGTATCGAGGAAGCGAGTGCTTCGGCCTCCTCCTTCGTGGGGGCCTCGGAGTATATACGTACGATCGGTTCGGTGTTGGAGGGGCGGAGGTGCACCCAGCTCCTCGGGAAGTCGAGTTTCAGGCCGTCCTGCAGGTCCGCCGCCGCTTCGGGGAACATACGCCGGACGGCTTCAAAGATTTCGGGGAGCCTGTCGCGGCCGTTTTTGCCGAGTTCGACCTTCTGCTTTGACATCTCATAGTCAGGAAACTCTTTCCTGAACGCCGACAGGGGGCCACGGGGGTGGCTCTGGCGCCAGAGGGCGAACGCCTGGAGGAAGATGGCGATGGCGACGAGGGCGTCGCGGCCGTAATGGAGCTCCGGGAGGATGACTCCTCCGTTGCCCTCTCCGCCGATGACGGCCCCTTTGGCCTTCATGACTTCGGTGACGTTGGCTTCGCCGACCTTGCCGCTGTAACACGCTACCCCGTAGCGTTCTGCGATGTCGCGGAGTGCGCGGCTGCTGGAGAGGTTGTTGGCCACCGGGCCGGGGGTGTGGCGGAGATGGAAGTCGGCGCAGGCGACGAGGGTGTACTCTTCGCCGAAGAGGGTGCCGTCTTCATTGATGAGGGCGAGGCGGTCGACATCGGGGTCGACGACGAGTGCGAAGTCGGCACCCGATTCCTTCAGGGCGGCAATCGTCGACTGCAGGTTCTCTTCAATGGGTTCGGGGTTGCGCGGGAAGATGCCGGTTCCGCCGCAGGCTACAGGAATGATTTCCTTGACGCCGAGCTGGCGGCAGAGTTCGGGGACGATTGAGGCTCCTGCGCCTTCGACGCAGTCGACAAGCACCCGGAACCCTTCCGCTTTGATGGCGTCAGTGTCGATGAAGGGCAGCCGGAGGATCTTTTCGATATGGAGGCCGTCATGGCGGCGGCTTTCGCTGAGGGTCCCGATGGCGTCCCACCGGGCACTTTCCGGCGCATCTTCAGCAGCAATCCGGAGCAGTTCCTCTACTTCGGCGGCGTCGAGGAACTCCCCGCGGCTGTTGAGCATCTTCAGTGCGTTCCACTTGACGGGGTTGTGCGATGCGGTGATGATGAGCCCTCCGTCGGCACCCTCCTCAGTCACGGCAAGCTCTACCGTCGGGGTAGTGGCGATGCCGATGTCCAGAACGTCGCACCCTGAGAGGACGAGGGCGTTCTCGACGAGGCCGCTGATGGCGGGGCCTGTCGGGCGGGTATCGCGACCGATGACGATGCGGGCTTTCCCCTCCGTGCTCCCTCGCCGGACCCTGTCGGCAGAGATCCACCGGGCAAAGGCCATGCTGAATGCTGTAAGGTTTTTCGGGGTGAGGCTTTCGCCGACGACGCCCCTGATGCCGGAAACGCTGATCATCAGGCTCATGCGGATGAGAGATATGGGTTGTGCCGGGAGCGGCTTATTTCTTTATCTATGCAGGGGTTGCCGGTTCGATGAACGTTTTGGGCCAATATAAGAAAAAAGAGGGGATGGGTTTTTGATTTTTTGTATGCTTCTGCTATATTACATGCCCTTTGTTATTGAATTGCCGGCGTGATGCCGGGATTTCGATGGACACCCGGGTTTCGTTACATCAATTTTCATCAAGAGCGATCGATTTATGCCTTTACACAAGTCGGCTGAAAAAAGACTGCGTCAGTCTGAAAGAAGGAATGCCAGGAACAGGGCTCGCAAAAAAGAGCTGAAGACCCTGATCAAGAATATGCAGAAACTCATTGAGGCCCGTGCCGCAAAGTCCGAGGTCGAGTCTGCATACCGTTCCGCCGTCCAGAAGCTCGACCGTCTGGGCGTGAAGAACTACATCCATGCCAACAAGGCATCGCGCAAGAAGTCGCAGCTTACACGCCTGTTCAACGGCTACGCCGAGGCCGAGTAACCCGCGTCCGGTCCCTCTGGGGCCGGGCTTCCACAGTCTTCCATGTACGCATATTTCCGCGGCAGGGTCGTTTCGGTCCTGCCTGAAGAGGCGGTTCTTGAGGTATCGGGCATTGCATACCGGTTCCTGATCTCCAGTTCTACGTCCCGCAGTCTGCCCCCGACGGGCAGCGAAGCCATCCTCTACACGCATCTTTCCGTAAGGGAGGATGCCCTCCAGCTCTACGGTTTTTCAAGTGAAGAGGAAAAGCAGCTGTTCCGCCTGCTTCTCCTTGTATCCGGCGTCGGCCCGAAGCTCGCCCTTGCGGTGCTTTCAGGGCTTCCGGTCGCTGAGGTACACGAAGCCATCCTCGCCAATGCTCCCGAACGCCTGTTCGGCGTGACCGGCGTCGGCCGCAAGACGGCGGCGCGCATCATTCTCGAACTGCGCGACAGGATTTTAAAGCTCTCTGCCGAGGGAACCGCACCTGCACCGGCCGGAGCGCTCTCGTGCGGAATACGCGAGGATGCCACAAGCGCCCTTCTGACGCTCGGTTTCTCGCGCACCGCAGCCCAGCAGGCGGTTTCTGGCGTGCTTGAGGCGAACCCCGGTGGGAGTGTCGAGGATGTGGTCAAGTCGGCGCTGCTTTTCATGCATAACCGTTAGCCGTTACCCCGTGACCTACCAGGAAACGCTTGATTTTCTGTTTCCCCTTCACCGCTTCGGCATCAAGCCGGGCCTCGAGCGGGTGCGCCTGCTTCTCCAGGCAGCAGGCTCGCCAGAGCGGCGCCTCGGCATGGTGGTGCATGTGGCGGGAACGAACGGGAAGGGAACGGCCGCTTCAGCCATGGCATCGATGTTCACGGCTGCGGGGAAGAAGACGGCGCTCTACACCTCTCCACACCTTGTCGACTTCACTGAGCGGATACGGATTGACGGCCGGAGGATCCCGGAAGATGCGGTCGCCCGTTACGCAACCCTTTTGAAGCCTGCCGCACTGGAGCATCAATCGACGTTTTTCGAGGTGACGACTGCCATCGCCTTCGCCTGGTTCGCCGACTGCGGTGTTGAGGTGTCGGTGCTTGAAACGGGGATGGGCGGCCGGCTGGATGCGACGAACGTGGTTGAGTCCGACTATGCGGTGCTCACCAGGATCGGACTTGATCATACCGAATGGCTCGGCTCCACGATCAGTGCCATTGCTAGGGAGAAGGCGGCCATCATCAAGCCCTCCTCCCGGGTGTTTACTTCCATCAATCCTGATGTTGATCCGGTGCAGGAAGAGGCGTTCGGGCCCGTCAGGGATGCGGCACAGGGGAACGGTGCTCCGCTGCATGTGGTAGGGCGGGATTTCAGTTTCGGGGGTGTTTCGGCTGAGCCGGGGATGCTGCAGCTGGATGTCGAGACTGGTTCCTGTCACTATAAGGGGCTCAGGGTCCCTGTGACGGGTGCTTTTCATGCTCCTGGCATCGCGACTGCGGTTGCGGTGGCTGAAGACGCCGGCGTGGGGCCGGAAGCAGTGCGGGCGGGGCTGGAGGCGCTTGCTTCGACAGGCTACCGCGGACGCCTTGAGCTTCTGGGACGCCGGCCGGACACCTTTCTCGACGTGTCGCACAATGCCGACGGCATGAGGGCCACCGTCGATGCCCTCATGCCGTTTCTTTCCCGGTACCGGGACGCCCGGGTGCTCTTCGGTCTTGTTTCCGACAAGGATTCGGAATCGATGATCCGGGAACTCATGCGGCTCCGGTGCCGGTTCGCCACTACCGGACTTCCGAGCGAGCGGGGTGTCGCATCTGAAGAACTGGCGGAAATATGCCGCGGCCTAGGGGCTGAAGCGGTTTCGTTTTCCTCGCCGCTCGAGGCGCTGCAGTTCCTTCGGGAAGAGGCCTCGCCGGATTCGCTTATTCTTATTACGGGGTCTTTTTATCTGGCCGGAGCCCTGCTTGAAAAAGGAACAGCGGGGAAGGCCGGGTGAACAGGTTTTTTTATCGAAAAAGTTGTATATTCAATCAGGATCTGCGCTTAAACGAACCTGGCTTCAATGCTTAGGGAGAAGCATCCCGAAGGATCCTCTTCACGACACTATCCCATTGCCAATACAGCTATTCCCCGATTGTTCCCATTCCATGCCATTGATGGCGTACTGCCGTCCGCATGCGGGTTTCGGGACTTCCTTTTTCCTCTCCATCATGTATTAAAAGGCGCACCAAAGGGCGCTTAACACAAGCACACCGAAAAAATGTCGAACAATCCTGTTGCCGCAAGTCTGGACATCAACATGCTCCAGAAAAAGAAGGTTTACGAGCTGAACGCCATGGCCAAGGAGATTGGCGTTTCTGCCGCAGGGCTTCGAAAAGAAGAGCTTATTTTCAAGATCATCGAAGCGCAGTCGCAGAAGAGCTCCGATCCGGAAAGCGGCAATGTCATGGTAAATACCGGCGTTCTGCAGGTGATCCCCGAAGGTTACGGCTTCCTCCGCTCCTCAAACTACAATTACCTCTCCTCTCCCGACGACATCTACGTTTCTCCCTCACAGATCAAGCGCTTCAGCATGCGGACCGGCGACACGGTTTCCGGCCAGGTGCGTGCGCCGAAAGAGGGCGAACGGTTCTTCGCGCTGCTGAAGATCAACACCATTGACGGTGCCGATCCCGACATTACCCGGGAGCGGCCGTTCTTCGAGAACCTGACCCCGCTGTTCCCGCATGAGCGTCTGAAGCTCGAGACGAAGCAGAACGAGTACTGCGGCCGCATCATGGACATCTTCACCCCGATCGGCAAGGGGCAGAGGGGACTCATCGTCGCACAGCCCAAAACCGGCAAGACCATGCTTCTCCAGATGGTCGCCAATGCCATCATCAAGAACCACCCGGAGGTTTACCTTATTGTGCTCCTCATCGACGAGCGCCCTGAGGAGGTGACCGACATGGCCCGCAGCGTTGAGGCCGAGGTGGTGAGCTCGACCTTCGACGAGGATCCCGAGCGCCATGTGCAGGTGGCTGACATGGTGATGGAAAAGGCCAAGCGACTGGTAGAAGTTGGCCGCGATGTGGTGATCCTGCTGGATTCAATCACCCGCCTTGCCCGAGCCCACAACACCATCATCCCGCACTCCGGCAAGATCCTGTCGGGCGGTATCGATGCCAACGCGCTGACCAAGCCGAAGCGCTTTTTCGGCGCAGCCCGCAACATCGAGGAGGGAGGCAGCCTTACCATCATAGCCACGGCGCTCGTCGACACCGGCTCAAGGATGGACGATGTCATCTTCGAAGAGTTCAAGGGTACCGGCAACATGGAGCTGGTGCTTGACCGCCGCCTCAGCGAACGCAGGATCTTCCCTGCCATAGACATCCTTCGTTCCGGCACCCGTAAAGAAGAGCTGCTCTTCAGCCAGGAAGAGCTGTCCCGCACCTGGCTTCTCCGCAAGTACCTTGCCGAGAAGAACCCGATAGAGTGCATGGAGTTCATGCGCGAGAAGCTCTCCGACACCAAGGACAATAAAGAGTTTTTCAAGTACATGAACCGATGAGTTCCGTTCAATCTGGATTGAAGTTGCGAATTCTTTCATTTTCTGTTTTTGGTTTATAAAAAAGTTCATATATTATCAGCCTTTAAAACAAGAGGAAAGGTTACTACATGCCCTGCGGAAAAAAGAGAAAAAGACATAAGATGGCGGTCCACAAACGCAAAAAAATGCGTCGTAAGAACCGTCATAAGAAGCGTCTGCGTTACCAGAACAAGTAAGTTCGGGTGTTGTCGCTGAGCGGATTGTAAGTCAGGTTGAGAATATAGCTCAGTTGGTAGAGCATCTGCCTTTTAAGCAGAGGGTCGAAGGTTCGAGCCCTTCTATTCTCACAATTGTTCATTGCAGAACGTTGGAATTTGTTTCGTGCCCGAGTGGTGGAATTGGTAGACACACTATCTTGAGGGGGTAGCGCCGCAAGGTGTAGGAGTTCGAATCTCCTCTCGGGCACACAGTCAAGAAAAGCCGCTTTCAAGCGGCTTTTCTTGTTGATATGGCTTTCTGAATCGATTGAGTGGGTGCCCTATGGAAATAGCCGTCTGCGTCTGCCTCGTTCCCGATACCGCTTCCGTCATCGGCTTTCAGGATAACCGGCTTGATATGACGAGGGTGAGTGAGGTCATGAACCCGTATGATGAATATGCCCTCGAGGAGGCGCTCCGGATGCGGGAAGGTGCCGGAGGGGGAGTTGTGCGGGTGTTCAGTGTCGTACCCTCAGAAAAGAAGGAGCTGCTTCGCAAAGCCCTCGCCATGGGAGCGGACCGGCTGGTGATCGTGGACGCTCCACACGCTCTCGATCCATGGCAGACGGCTTCTGCTCTCAGGGATGCGTTCCTTGACGTCTACGGGGACAGCATGCCGGAAATGGTGTTCTGCGGTCGTCGTTCAACCGATTTCGGGAGTGGTGAAGTGCCGGGGATGCTTGCCGCACTTCTCGGTGTGCCTTCAGTCTCCGCTGTCGTGTCGCTTGAGGCCGTTCCGGACGGGTCGTTTCTTCTCGTGCGCGAGATTGAAGGCGGTACGGAGCAGTTGAGGGTTGCGGTGCCCGCTCTGCTCAGTACGGAAAAGGGGTTGAACATACCGCGTAAAACCAGCATGAAAGGGGTCATGGAGGCCCGCAAGAAACCCGTGGACATCCTGCCGGATAGAGCCTTGCCCGCCCCGAGGGCGGCTCTTTCTGCCATCCGGCCTGCCGTGAAGAGAAAACCATGCCATATGGTTGAAGGGGTGGATGAGCTTGTCCGGCTGCTCAACCGGACGGAGGGCCTTTTCTGATGGGAAAGGTGCTGGTATTTCTTGAGCAGCGCGAAGGGCAACTGAAAAAGGCATCTCTTGACATTCTGCTCCGCGCCTATGAACTGGCCCGCATGACGGGGGACGGTCCGGTTGCCGCCGTGCTTCCGGGACCGGTCGATACAGCCTCCCTCCCTTCTCTCGGGGTGAGGCTCTACCACGCATCCGATCCCTCCCTTGCCCATTACAGTCAGTACAGCTATGCAGCCCTGATACAGGAGGCTTTCGCTCTTGAGGGTGCTGCCGACCTCCTGTTTGCCGATACTGCACTCGCACGCGATCTTGCTCCTTTGCTCTCCATCCGCATGAACGCATCTCTGCTTCAGGGTTGCTCCGCGCTCCCCGCGCCTGGCGAACCCTCCATCCGGCCGCTCTATTCGGGTGCGGCAACGGGGGAGTTCACTCCCTCCGCTCCTCTTCGCATCATTACCCTCATCCCGTCAGGGGAGCGCCCGGAACCCTCCACAGGAGGCCTGCTCCGTGTGATTCCTCTTCCGACCCCCAAGCCCGTCGGCCTTTCAGCCGTGGTCCGGGAAGTGGTTCTCCAGAGCGGCATGCCGGACGTCTCGGAAGCCGGGATCATCATTGCCGGTGGCAGAGGCGTGGGCGGTCCGGAAGGGTTCCGGCTTCTTGAAGAGCTTGCTCTCCTGCTCAAAGGGGCGGTAGGGGCAAGCCGTTCGGCGGTTGATGAGGGCTGGCGGCCGCATAGCGAGCAGATCGGCCAGACCGGTAAATCCGTTGCTCCTGCCCTCTACATCGCCTGCGGCATCTCCGGGGCGGTGCAGCATCTTGCCGGCATCTCCCGTGCCCGAACGGTCGTTGCCATAAACCGCGATCCCCATGCGCCGATTTTCGGAGCAGCAGACTACGGCCTTGTCGCCGACCTCCATACAGCCCTTCCTGCCTTGACTCTTGCCGTGCGGGAGTTGCAGGAATTGAAATGATTAGCAGTACATTGTTGTTGACATCTGGAAAGCAAATCCCCCCAAAGACCGATACCATGGAGAAAGTACAGGTAGATATACTGGGGCTGTCGACCAGCCCCCATACGAACGGAGCCTATGCACTCATTCTGTATGAACTGGAGGGGAACCGTCGCCTCCCGATCATCATCGGCGGGTTCGAAGCTCAGGCCATTGCATTGAAGCTTGAGAATATCAAGCCGCCCCGTCCGTTCACTCACGACCTTTTCAAGAACATCGCCGATGCCTTCAATCTTCATGTGAACGAAATCTTCATCGACGAACTGCACAACGAGACGTTTTATGCCAAGGTGGTGTGCGAGGTGAACGGAGAGATACAGGAAATCGATGCCCGGCCGAGCGATGCCATCGCCATTGCGGTGCGCTTCGGCGCACCTGTGTATGTAAGCGAGGAAATCATGGCTGAAGCAGGCATCAGGGAGGAACAGAAAGATGATGATGAGTCGGCTGAAACCGCGGCTGAAGAAGCCATCGAGCCGGAGCAGGCGGCCCCCGGTCCCGGTGCCCGTCTCGATGAGTTGCAGTCAGCTCTCGGGGAGGCTGTGAAGAGCGAGAACTACGAGGAGGCTGCCCGGCTGCGCGATGAGATCTCAAGGCTGAAGAGCAGCTCCTGAAGCGCACTGTTTCCATGAAACGAAGAGAGGGGGTGCCGCGGCAAAGCCGCGACACCCCCTCCGTCGTTTAGACCCCTTCAGCCTCTCAGCTGCGGATCATCTGTTCAGAACCCGACTCTGAATCCCAGAAGGGCGCTGTGGCTTCCAGCCTGCGTATTGTCAAGGAATTCCAGGGTGGAGAAGTAGCGGTAGCGTGCGTCGAGCATGACACCATCAGCAACCGGTATGGCCAGACCTGCACCGATCTGGTAGGCCAGTGTGGTTTCATTGGGGTCGGTGACGGCTACATTGTTGAAGTTGACATTGGCAACGCCGACGCCGGCTGTCAGATAGGGCTCGAAGCCGCCGGCATCGATGTCATAGTAGCCATTAGCCAGAAGCGAAAAGATCTTCACGTCGCCGCTTGAAGCAACGGCGTTGTAGCTGTCTACCTCGCTCTCCTGATAGCCGGCTTCAGCCTCAACACGGTAGCTGCCGTAATCGCAGCCGATGGCTCCGAGTACCATGTAGCTGCCATTCATTTCAAGATCGTCTCCCGCATTGGGCGCATTGTCCATGTCATCCATCCATGAGATGCCTCCGTTCAGGCTGCCGTACATGTCAGCAGCGACTGCTGGCTGGGCTGTAAATCCAGCCAGAGCCAGTCCGGTGAAGAGTAGTGCTAGTTGCTTTTTCATAGCAGTGATCATTTAGTGATTGTCATGTTGTCTGTTCTTATGATATACATATTACTGCTTTGGGAGTGCCTTCTTATATATAATGTATATGTTTTCGTAGAGTTTGGCAATAGAATAGGCAATAAAAAAACCGGCCTGTTCAGGGCCGGCTTTTTTATTGCTGCTGATTTGTCAGCAGTTATTCCATGCCGGTGCCGAAACTGAAGAGGAAATTCCATCCCTGCTTATCCTCTCCGGAGCGCGGGGCATCAAACCCGTATCCGTAGTCCAGACCCACCTGGCCGATGATGGGCAGGTAGAGGCGCAGGCCGACGCCTGCTGACTTTTTCAGCTTTGACAGATCCACGTCCGAAGTGCTCATCCAGAGGTTGCCGGCTTCGGCAAACAGCAGCGCGTAGACGCTGGCCGAAGAGGAGAGGGTCAGCGGGTAGCGGATTTCGGATGTGAATTTCGAATAGATCTTTCCACCGTACAGATCGGAGTTTGGGTCTGTTCCGAACTGCGTGCCGAGGCTGCGGTCGTCATAGCCGCGCAGCGCCACGGTCGGGAGTGACGACATGCCGCTGCCGCCCATGTAGAAGTACTCGGTGTAGGGGATGTAGTCCTTGTCGTCGAAGGTCGAGAGGTAGCCGTGCTGGGTCGAGAGGTTCAGGACGAACTTCCTGTCGAGCGGGATATACCAGCTTGAGCTGCCGGTGAACTTGTAGAAATCGACGGTTCCGGGCAGAACACCGCCGGCCAGCTGGGCCGATAGCGAGCTTTTGCTGCCGTGTCTTGGGTAGATCGGGTTGTCGATGCTGTTGCGCGAGATGGTCTGTGTGATGGAAAATTCGTCGGCCTGTTCAGGGGCAGTGTCGTCAATGAAGGAGAGGAAGCTTCCTTCACTGTGGAGGTACTTGAGTCTCCAGTTGATGGAGAAGTAGTCGTCGGGCCATGTCAGGCGCTTACCGATCGACACGGTTGTGCCGTACTGGTCAATGGGTTGCGGATCATATACGTCGTTGGTCGTGTAGTCGTAGGAGCGGTGGCTGGTGAAGGCCGAAAAGCCGACGGAGGTCGGGGTGTCGAACGCCCAGGGCTCGGTGAAGTTCAGCGAGATGGTCCGGTATTCGTCGCTTCCGAACTGCCACTGGAAGCCGAGTTTCTGTCCGTCGCCGTGCGGGATGGGTTTGTAGGCCTCGGCATTGAAGATGTCTTCAAGTGAGAAGTTGTTGAAGGTCACGCCGAGTGCTCCGGTGAATCCGGCATCGCTGTATCCGACCGATGCGTTGAAGGTGTCGGTCTGCTTCTCCTCGACATTGTAGGTCAGATCGACCGTGCTGTTTTCCGGGTTCGGGTCGATGTCGGGGGTCAGGGTTTCGGGATTGAAGTAGTTGAGCATGTTGAGCTCACGGATGCTTCTGACAACATTTTTGCGGCTGAACATGTCGCCGGGTACGGTGTACAGCTCGCGGCGGATGACATGGTCTTTCGTTTTCGTGTTGCCCTTGATGCTGATGCTGCTCAGCTGGAACTGGCCGCCTTCTTCAATGTTGATGAGGAGGTCGACGGAGTCTGGCTGAACGATCTGTTCCTGCAGCTTCGCGCGGAAAGAAAGATAGCCGCGGTCGAGGTAGAGCGAGCTGACGTCGGTGTTGTCCTCCGAGTAGTTGAGGCGCTCCTGTATCCTCTTTGCATTGTATACGTCGCCTTTCTTGATGGCGAAGGTGGTGTTGAGGATGTCGGTGGTTGCGAAATCCTTCGAGTTGCCGGTCCAGGTGATGTTGCGGATGAAGTACTTGGGTCCTTCAAGAATGTAGATGTCGAGCAGCAGCCCCTTGTTGTTTTTCGTGTAGGCGACATCGTGGCGCAGGATGCGTGCATCACGGTAGCCGTTGTTGCGGTAGAACTCCACGAGGAGGTCCTGATCCTCCTGCAGCTTGTCGCGGTCGAGTTTCGGGCTGCCGAATATCTTCCTCCACCAGGAGTTCTGGTGGGTCTCCTTGAAGACGCTGCGAAGTTTCCCCTGGTCGAAGGCCTTGTTGCCGTGGAACGTTATTTTGTCGATAGATACTTTCCGTCCTTCGGTGATGGTGAAGACGGCATTGACATGGTTCTTCTTTTTTGAGCTCTGCAGCTTGAACTCGGCGCCGGCCGCCAGGTATCCCTTGCCGGCGTAGATTTTCTCGATTTTGTTTGCTGCTGTGACCAGCTCCTGCTCGGTTACGGTTTTGCCTACCGGGAGGGCTGCGGTCTTTTCAAGTTCTTCGGTCTTGATTTTTTTGTTTCCCCTGAATGTCACTCCCTCCAGTACCGGCAACTCTCCAACAACGAACTTCAGGGCGATTCTCCGGCCTCCGAGGTCGTTCTGTTCGATCCGGATGTCGCTGAAGTAGCCGAGGTTCCAGAGATACTGCATCGCCGTGGAGAGCTCGGCGCCGGGGATGGCGATCCGCTGGCCCTCCTTCAAGGGCAGGCTTCCTTTGATGTCCTCCTCCTTGAGGGCCTGAAGGCCGCTGAATGAGATGGAGTCAAGGGTGTAGAGCTCATTCTGGGGGGCAGCGGCCGTTTTCTGTGGCGTTGCGGCCCCGGCTTCTCCCGTAGGGGAAAGAAGAAGTGCGGCAAGGAGGAGGAAAAATGCGGGTTTCTGTGGAATGTTCATCGAGCGTTCTCTTTCAGACGGGTTAATGCTTCTGTGTGATGTTCAACGGTTTTCCGGATCTGGTCGCTGGTCTGACCGAAACGGCGCTCACGGCCCTGATAGTCCCGGATGGCCTCGTAAAGCTGTGCCCGGCGGAAATCGGGCCAGTAGGTGTTGGTGAAATAGATTTCCGAATACGCACTCTGCCAGATCATGAAGTTGCTGATCCGGAATTCCCCGCTTGTGCGGATAATGAGCTCCGGGTCCGGCATGGATGCTGTCGAAAGGCGTGACTCGATCAGCTGCTCGGTGACGGCATTGGGGTCCAGGAGCCCGGTCTTCACATCGCGGGCGATGGTGGCGCAGGCCTGGGTGATGTCCCATTTGCCGCTGTAGCTGAGGGCGATGTTGAGGACAAGGCGGCTGTTGTTCTTGGTGAGCTCTATGGTGTTTTCCAGCACCGTGCGGACTTTCTCCGGCAGGAGTGCCGTGTTGCCGATGACGTTCAGCCTGACATTGTTGTCGTGCAGTGCGCGGGTTTCACGGCCGAGGATGCGCACAATCAGCTGCATCAGGGCGGAAACCTCTTTTTCAGGGCGCTTCCAGTTTTCGGTGGAGAACGTGAAAAGGGTGAGGTAGGGAATGCCGAGCTGGATGCTTGCCTCCACCACGTCGCGGACCGAGCTGACTCCTGCGGCGTGCCCTTCGATGCGTGTTTTGCCCTTCAGGCGCGCCCAGCGGCCGTTGCCGTCCATGATGATGGCTATATGGGCAGGCAGTTCACACGTTTCCTTCAACTCTCGTTGTACCCTGCCGTCTTCGGTTTCAATCTCCCCGGAAAACCAGTGAGCTTTTTTTGTGGCCGACGGGTCCAGTTTTTTTATCAGGGCCATGTTCTTTGTTCGCTCGGTGTCTGTGGTTCCGGTGCTGTTCGGGGACGTGATGCAGCGGGATCTCGAATAGCTGTTCAAAACGGTTCAAATTGAATAATATGGATCTATTTGTTATTATACAAACCTTACAGTCAATCGGGCCCCCTGCAATTTCAAAGGGTTTTCGGGGCCGGGTGTCAAGGCTCCGCTGTCCCGGGCCGTCCATTAAAACCATTCAGTAGAACCGTGCAATTCAGTAGTTACGAAGATCTGCGCTCCAGACTGCTGTCGCATGCGGTGACGTGTGAAGCGGTGGTTCGCCACTACCTCGACCGCATACGAAGCCACGAGGGCGACAACATATACATAACGGTGTTCGAGGATGAGGCTCTGCAGCGGGCCCGCGCACTCGACCGGAAGCTCGCCCTTGGCGCTACTCCCGGCCGGCTGTTCGGCATGCCGATGGCCATCAAGGACAACATCTCGATGAAGGGGGCCCCGCTTACCTGCGCTTCGAAAATGCTTGAGGGATATACGAGCGTCTATGATGCCACAGCTGTGATCCGCCTTGAAGCCGAAGACGCCATTTTTCTCGGCAAAACCAATATGGACGAGTTTGCCATGGGCAGCTCGAATGAAAACTCGGCGTTTGGTCCGGTGCCGAACCCGTTCGACAGCACACGGGTTCCCGGCGGAAGTTCGGGCGGATCGGCAGCTGCCGTTGCCGCAGGACTCGCAATGGTTGCCCTTGGGTCCGATACCGGCGGTTCGGTCCGCCAGCCGGCAGGGTTCTGCGACATTGTGGGACTGAAGCCGACCTACGGAAGGATTTCCCGGTACGGCCTGGTTGCGTTTGCTTCCTCGTTCGACCAGATCGGTGTGCTTGCCCTGAACTGCGACGATGCCGCTCTCGTGCTCGAGGTGATGGCAGGAGTCGATGGCAAGGATGCGACCTCCTCGGCAAACGAGGTTCCGTCCTATGCCTCCGAAATGACGGATGTGTCTCTCAAGGGGCTCCGGATCGGCGTTCCCGAAGAGTTTTTCAACGAGAGTCTGAACCCCGATGTTGCCGGTGTCGTACGTGCCAGGCTTGAGGAGCTTCGTCTGCAGGGTGCCGAGCTTGTCAACCTCACCCTTCCGCAGAGCGATTACGCAATCGCTGCATACTACATTCTCGTAACAGCCGAGGCCTCATCCAACCTTGCCCGCTTCGACGGCGCCCGGTACGGGTACCGTTCGGAAGCCGCCGACGACCTCTCCTCGATGTATGTAAAGTCGAGGACTGAAGGGTTCGGGGCTGAAGTGAAGCGCCGCATCATGCTCGGCACCTATGTGCTCTCTGCCGGCTACTACGATACCTACTACAAGAAAGCCCAGCAGGTCCGCCGCCTTTTCCAGGACCGTTACCGCGAGGCGCTCAAGGGGGTTGACGTCATCGCCGGCCCCACTTCACCCTTTCCTCCCTTCGGCATCGGTGACAAGACGGCTGACCCGCTTGAAATGTACCTGGCCGATGTGTTCACGGTGCCGGCAAGCATCGTCGGCATGCCGGCACTCAGCGTCCCGGTGGGGTACGACAGCCTCGGCCTTCCGGTTGGCATCCACCTTATCTGCAATTTCTTCGAGGAGGGTAAACTGCTCGGCATCGCCCGCCATATGCAGCGGCCGGACTCCTCGCGCAAACCAGCTCCCAGCAACCATTAAATCATCGATATTATGAGTGTATTGGTCAACAAGGATACCCGCCTGGTCGTCCAGGGCATCACCGGCGGCGAGGGGACCTTCCATACTTCCCAGATTCTTGAGTACGGCACCAACGTTGTTGCTGGCGTAACGCCCGGCAAGGGCGGGGTGCTTTACCACGGCAACGACCGCGACAAGTTCTGCCGCCCCGTTCCGGTGTTCAACACCGTGAAGGACGCTGTTGAGAAAGCCGAGGCGAATGCCACGGTGATTTTCGTGCCGGCTGCATTTGCAGCCGACGCCATCATGGAGGCCGCTGAGGCGGGGCTGAAGGTCATCATCTGCATCACCGAGGGCATTCCGGTGAACGACATGATGAAGGCATATGCATTTGTTCAGGAGAAGGGCGCGGTGCTTGTCGGGCCGAACTGCCCTGGCGTCATCACCCCCGGTGAAGCGAAAATCGGCATCATGCCGGGCTTCATCCACAAGAAGGGCACCATCGGCGTGGTTTCGCGCAGCGGCACCCTGACCTATGAGGCCGTTCACCAGCTGACGAGCGTCGGGCTCGGCCAGTCGACCTGCATCGGCATCGGCGGCGACCCTATCATCGGCACCCGCTTCATCGATGCCGTAAAGCTTTTTGCCAAGGACGATGAAACCGAAGGACTCATCATGATCGGCGAAATCGGCGGCAGCGCCGAGGAAGAGGCTGCCGAGTACATCAGGAAATATTTCAAGAAGCCTGTCGTCGGCTTCATTGCAGGCCGCACCGCGCCTCCGGGCCGCAGGATGGGCCATGCCGGTGCCATCGTTTCGGGCGGCAAAGGTACTGCCGAAGAGAAGATCAAGGCGATGGAGGCCGCAGGCATCCACGTCGTTGACAGCCCTGCCGATATCGGTGAAGCAATGCTGAAAGCGCTTGGTCGCTGAGAGTCGCTCTTTTTCCCGCTCATACCGGGTACTATAACACTGAACCCCTGCCTTTGGCGGGGGTTCAGTGCTTTATGGATGTTGCTTCCCGGGGTGCTGCTTCCCGGGTGGCGGTTCAGAGACCGAGTGTCAACAGGTCATGCAGGTGGATGAGGCCTATAGGGCGGTTCATGGCATCGCAGACCATGAGCTGCGTTATGCGCCAGGTTTCGAGGATGTCGAGGCACTCTTTTGCGAGCATGTCAGCCCCGGCGGTTTTTGCGCCTGCCGTCATGACCTCTCCTGCGCTGTGGGAGAGGAACTCTTCGCCTTTCTGGACAAGGCGGCGGAGGTCGCCGTCGGTGAAGATCCCTTTCAGGCGACCATCGCTATCAACAACGGCACTGACTCCGTAACGCTTGGAGGTCATTTCAAGGATCAGCTCAGCAATGGATGCGCTTTCGTGAACCACTGGTACCGCATCTCCCTTTGCCATGATGTCGCTGACACGGACGGTCAGGCGCCGTCCTAGCGCCCCTTTTGGGTGGCTGAGGGCAAAGTCGCGTTGTGTAAACTGTTTTTCCTCCATGAGGGCAATGGCCAGGGCGTCTCCCATGGCGAGCATGGCTGTTGTGGAGGTGGTCGGCGCCAGATCGTAGGGACAGGCTTCCGTGTCGATGCCGGTGTCGAGCGTGATGTCAGCGTTTTCACCGAGGAAAGAACGACGGCTTCCGGTCAGGGCGATGATTTTTACCCCGATCTGACGGAGCGGGGGAATGATGAAGTTCAGCTCCTCGGTGGTGCCGCTTTTGGACAGGCCGATGACAACATCTTCCTTCTGGACGATGCCAAGGTCACCGTGGGCGGCTTCGGCCGGGTGGAGGAAGACTGCCGTCGATCCGGTCGAGGACATGGTGGCCGCCATTTTCTGGCCGATGATGCCCGACTTGCCCATGCCGGATATGATGATCTTGCCTTTGCAGCCTGCAAGAAGGCTCACTGCACTTGAAAAACTGTCGTCGAGGCGTTCGGCCATCCGGCTGATGGCTCCTGCTTCCTGCAGGAGGATCCGGCGGCCTTTTTCGGTGATGGTATCGGGGGCTGCTGCTCGATTCATGGATTTGTCTTGCGGGGTTCGCCAAAAGAACCTGAGTTGTACTTTCAATAAAAAGGAATATCGGCTACATTGCAATAACTACCGTTTTCTTCATCAAACAGAGTGCTGCGATTATGAGCTGGATCCCCATCATGGTGTTTTCGCTGCTGGTGTTTTTTTTCTTCATCTTTCTGCTCAGGAAGTTCGTCGGGTACATGAAAAAGGAGCAGTCTCTGGAAATTGAATCCTTCAAGTCTTCACTCATTGACCCTGACAACCCCGTCGGCCTTTCGGGCACGGAACTCGAAAAGCTCAAGCAGCAGCAGAAGGAGGCCCAGGCCCACCTGCGCGAGGTGATCTCGAAAATTCCCGTCATGGAGAAAGACGGCCGGTTCCAAGTTGACGCGGATGCTGTGCGCCGCCGCCGTGAAGCCGAAAACGGCAGCGCGGAAGGTGCCGGGAAGTCCGGCGTTTCAGAAGAGGCCTAGGCCGAGAGGAGCACCATCAATGCTGCTTGGAAAGCTCAAGCTTCTCTTCAAGGATACCGTCATCTACGGGACGAGCACCATTCTGGCCCGCAGCCTCAACTATCTGCTCGTCCCGCTCTATGCCAACCAGCTCTCTACCTTCGACAACGGCATCCAGACCCTGGTGTACGCCAATATCGCCATCGCCAACGTCATCTTTTCCTACGGGCTTGAAACCTCGTACCTGAAGACAGCTTCCGATGCGATCCGCCTGCAGAAGGATGAGCGGGGCCTGTTCTCGACGGCCTTCATCTCACTCTTTACGACCGCAACCCTTTTTACCGCGATACTCTTTCTGCTGGCTCCATCGGTTTCCTCCATGATCGGCCTCTCGCCCGCCGAGCAGCCATTCATCCGCTATGCGGCCGTGATTCTCTGGATCGACACCCTGCTTGTGATTCCTTTTGCAGAGCTTCGCCTCAAGCGCCAGGCGGTGCGATTTGCCGTGGCGCGCATCGCGGGCGTCGTGGCCGTTGTCATCAGTGCCTTCATCCTCCTCGGGCCCCTGCAGGCGGGCCTCGGCGGTGCATTTCTCTCCAATATTCTTGGTTCCCTCCTTACCCTCATCCTGCTCATTCCCGTCCTCCGGCGCCTTCGGGCGGCGTTCTCTTTCGCCGACCTTCGCGATATGCTTCGTATCGGACTTCCCTATGTGCCGACCGGCATTGCAGGCCTCCTCATACACCTCATAGACCGCAACATCCTGATCCGCATGCCCTCGGGCGATATCGAGAGGATATATGGCAAAGGGCTCGAGGCCTCCGATGTGGTGGGTATCTACGGCAGGGTAGTAGCGTTCGGGGTGGTGCTGCAGCTGTTTATCCAGGTGTTCAGGTTCGCATGGCAGCCGTTTTTCCTCCAGCACTCCAGCGACCCCGACGCCAAACGCTTGTTCCGCCACGTGCTCAGCATTTCGACCATGCTTACCATGTTCATGGCGCTTGCAGCGACCTTTTTCGTTCCGGACCTGGTTCGTTACCACTACGGGGGTTCACTCTACCTGCTGCCGCCGGGCTACTGGATAGGTCTTTCGGTGCTGCCGTGGATTTTTCTGAGCTATGTGTTCGACATGGTTTCAACAAACCTCTCGGCCGGTATCCTCATCACAGGGACGACCCGGTACCTCCCGGTCGTGACCTTTGCCGGAGCATCGGTGACCGGCTTTTTCTGCTGGTGGCTGATTCCCGTTTCGGGGATGGAGGGGGCGGCTTATGCCATCGTTGCCGGTACGGTGGTGATGTGCATGATGATGGCCTATTATTCCCTGCGTGCATACCCGGTGCAGCATGACTGGGGGAAACTTTCACTCCTGCTTGTCGGGGGTATCGGGGCCGGCTGGGTCGGCATGTCTGCCATTGTGTTCCTTCCTGCCGGGCCCTGGGTTGGACCCGGCTTCAAAATCGCACTGCTCGGTCTCTACGTGCTCTTTTCTGCCCTCATGTTTCCTCAGGAATCCGGGCTCCTCATCGAAAAACTGCGAGGCAGGATCCGGCGCATCTAGCGCAGGATTTCCTCTACACGCTGGCGCAGTTCCTGAACGCTGATGCCGTTGGATTCGGCAATGCTTCTCATGCTGTCTGATGGCTCTGCCTTCATACCCTTCGCTTCAAGGGCGAGCTGCAGCGATGCAGCCGAAACGCCGTTTTCTTCGGCTACCTCAAGCAGTGTCTTTCTGCCGAACCCCTCTTTCTGCAGTTCCTTGTTCGCCGGGGCAAGGAGCTGGTATGCCTGCTCGGCCGAGATGCCGCTCTTTCGGGCTATTTCACCGAGGGTTTCGGATGTTGAGGACGCCTTAAGGCCGGCTTTCTGGAGGGTTTCGAGGATCTCTTCTGCGCTTTTGCCGACAGAGGGCTGCTGGGCGAGCTCTTCAAGCGTCATTGTTTCGGCATGGGCGACGGGTGGCTGCCTGATGCTGCTTTCCCATGATCCTTTAAGCTGTTCGCCAAGCGTGGTGATAGCTGAGAACGGCTGCATGTGCTGTGCGGTTCCGACACCGAAAAGGATGGTGAGCAGGAGAATGGATACGAGCTCAAGCGGATGGCTGAGCCCGCTGGTGGCTTTGGCCTTGATGTAACTGACAAACGCCTTCCAGTTGATGACGAAGAGGTGGAACACCGACAGCAGGGCGAAGGTGAATCCGAAAATGGTATGCTGGTCCTGCCATTCGCTCTTGCTGAGAGCGAGAAGCTGCCATCCGGTCCAGTTCGCCACCCTTCCGGGAGGGGCGATGAAGAGCACGATGCCGGAGACGAGGAGCATCATAAACGAGGTGACGAGCCCGAGGCTGATGAAGATGCGCCAGTTGAGAACTTTTTTCATGTTGTTTAGGAGTGGGTTGGTCGCTGTTTTACCGGGTTGCTTCAGCCGGAGTGCTCCGCCAGTGCTCTTCGTGCATGGTGATTTTGCGGATTGCGAGCTGTCCGAGCATGGATTTGAGTGAGTCACGCTGGGCGGGCGTGCAGGTCATTGCGAGTTCATGGAAGTGATGGGCGAGTTCACGCTCTATTACCGCCTGGTGGTTGCCGAGCTCTGTGGCAAGCGCGGTGATCTTCATGGTGTCGGGGGCCTCCTTGAAGGACTCTTCTACAAGCTGCTGCTTCAGTGATCCGATGGCCTGTATCTGGGGGCGGACTGTCTGGAAGTGCTGACGGCGGAGCTCCCTGAAGTCGGCAACCTGTCTGCGGCTGAGGGAGAGCGGGAGCTGGAAGTAGATCTGCCGGCTCACCTCGCGGGTGAGGGTCACCGGCCGTGGTGCCGGGGCATGGGTGTTCTGCCACCAGAGTACGCTGAGCAGGGTCACGTTCAGGATGACGAGCAGGATGAGGGCAGTGGTAACGAGCCGTTTTGTTGTAAGGAAGTTCATGGTATCGGTGAAGTCATGTTGAGGGTGCCCGGCAGGGGGGGGGACGCCATCCGTTTGTGGCGGAGCTCCCCTCAGGGAGCCTGCAGGTCTGCAGGTGCTGCTTCGAGGGGTTCCCCGGCGTAGGGGGCCGGCTCCTGGTAATAGGCAAACGTTGAACTTGAATACTCATCGCCGAAATTCCCCAGTATTTCGCTGATGGCCGGAGCTGAGTCGCCTGCGTTCTGGAGCAGAACGACCAGTGCGGAGCCCAGATTGATGATGATGAGCAGAAGCATGAGGGCGAACCGGTAGTTCAACCGGGACGCGATGCCGTTGGCAGTAAGGGCGCCGGCATTCGATTCCTCCTCTATGCGCTGCATCAGCCGCACCCGGAAACCGGGGTGCACCTCGATCGGCCGGATTCCATCAAGGACGGCCATGGTCCTCTTCACTTCTTCTCTTGTATGCATGTCGTTATGGCTCATTCGGGGCATCGTATCCTTGGTGTTTCTTTTATTTGACGACAGGTCTGTAAAAAACTTGTGCTGGCTCGCACACCTTCATTTCAGTGGCGCCGGTAATAGTCCTCAAGCAGCTCCTGCAGCTTTTTCTTTGCCCGGTGCACCAGGGATTCCACCGCCGAGACCGACGTTTCCATGATGTCGGCGATCTCCTGATTGCTGTATCCGTCCTGCTTGCTGAGCAGGAATGCGGTTTTCTGGCTGTCGGGCAGGGCATCGAGTGCCACTTGCAGCACCTGTATGCGTTCGTTGTCCTCAAGGGCCTCTTCGGGGTTGTCCCTCGAAGGGGCCGCGATGTTGATTGCCGGATCTTCCGCTCCAATCATCCGCTTCAGCGAACTGAACCGTTTTTTACGTTTCAGCCGGCGGAGGTGGTCGAGGGATTTGGTGACGGCAATGCGGTAGATCCAGGTTGAGAGCTTCGAGTCCTCCCTGAACCGTTCCAGCGAACGGTGCACTTCTATAAACACGTCCTGGGCAATGTCTTCCGCGTCCTCGCGGTTGAAGACGAAACGGTAACAGGTATTCACCACCATCTCCTGGTGCTCTTGTACGATGTCCCTGAACTGTTCTTCCCTCGGTGTCATCTGTCCTGTCCCCTAAGGACCTGTTCTATGTTTCGAGGGCGGTGCCCTCCGTATGCGCCGCCCTCGATGGTCGCTCAGGCGAGTTTTGAAGTGAAAGCGAGCACCTTTTCAACCTTTTCCCGGGAGTCGGCTTCGCAGTAGATCCTGAGGATCGGTTCCGTGCCTGAGGGTCGGATCAGCATCCATCCTCCTTCAAAATGGTATTTGTAGCCGTCCAGATCGCTGAACTTCACGACAGGGTAGCCGGCAATCGAGGGAAGGGTACCCGTTGCCGCTTTGTCGATGATTGCCTGTTTCTTCACATCGCTGACATGGAGATCGAGCCGGCGGTATGCAAAGAAGCCGTACTCGTCGTAGAGCTCCTGTACAAGCTGTGAGAGGGTCTTTTCCTTGCGGGCCATCATTTCGAGGATGAGCAGGCCGATATAGATGCCGTCGCGTTCGGGAAGAAATGCCGTGATGCCGATGCCTCCGGACTCTTCGCCGCCGATGAGGATGTCGCGGGTAGCCATGAGGGTGCTGACATACTTGAATCCGACCGGCAGCTCATGCATCATGAGGCCGTGTTTCTTGCAGATCCTGTCGATGACATCCGTCAACGCAAAGGTCTTTGCCACTTCGCCATGCTGGTGCTTCTCTTCGACAAGGTCTTTCAGGATGATGGCAAAGAGCTTGTGGGAGTCGACGAACTCCCCTTTTTCATCAAGCATGCCGATGCGGTCTGCGTCACCGTCGTTGATGATGGCCACATCGGTCTCCACCTCGCGGAAGAATTCAACGAACTCTTCAATGTAGGGGGGAATCGGTTCGGGGTTGATGCCGCCGAAGCCGGGGTTCTGGCTGCAGTGGTAGCAGTTCACCATTGACTCGTCGAAAAGGCGGGTGATGATGTCCTGACCAGCGCCGTACATGGCGTTGTGAGCGATCTTGATGCGTGACTGCCGGATCAGCTTGAGGTCGATGTGGGCTTCGAGGTAGTTGACATAGAATCCTTTCATGTCGACCGGTTCGATAAGCTTCGGGTCCGCCTTGATGTCCGCAGCAGGATCGACAAGCGGCAGATAGGACTCGATCTCAGAGATCACTTCCGGGCTGGCCGGGCCGCCGTAGGAGGCCTTGACCTTGAATCCGTTGTATATGGCGGGGTTGTGCGATGCGGTGATGACGATGCCACCGGCCAGCTGCTTGGCTTTGGTGTAGAGCGAGACGGCCGGCGTTGAAGCGAAGCTGTCGGCAAGAAACACCCTGAGGCCCTGTGAGGAGAACACCTCGGCGGTGTAACGGGCAAACTCCTTTGACATGAAGCGGGTGTCGTAGCCGATGCAGACCCCTTTTGCCTTCAGCGGGTGGTTCAGGAAATAGCGTGCGCTGGCGAGTGCTGCGAGTTTAAGGTTGTCGAAAGTATAGTCTTTTGCAATGATCGCTCTCCATCCGTCAGTGCCGAATTTGACTTGCATTCTGTATCGTTTTTAATATAATGGGAAATGAAAATCCGTGATGGATTCCCTAAAATCTTTCACAAAATACAGTTTCCCCCCCGTACATACAATGTTCCGGAGCAATCTTCCCTCATCATTGTCAATCCTTCATCAATCCTCCCTCATTGATTAATCATTGATCCCTCATTGATGCCAAAGAAGCTGTTTGTCCTTGCCGGCGAAGTATCCGGCGACCTGCATGCATCGGGTCCGGTGGCAAAGCTGCTTGAGCTGGCCCCTCAAACAGAGGTGTTCGGTGTGGGGGGAGACAGGCTGAAGGCGCTCGGCGCCCGTCTGCTGTACGATACCCGGCAGATGAGCATCATGGGCTTTGTCGACGTGCTCCTGCACGCGCGATTCCTTCGTAGGGCAATCCGTGACATCAAGGCGGCCATCGTCCGTGAAAAACCCGATGTGGCGCTGCTTGTCGACTATCCGGGCATGAACCTCATGCTTGCAAAGTTCCTGCATGAACAGGGAATCCCTGTGGTATACTACATCTCCCCCCAGGTCTGGGCCTGGAAGGAGCGCAGGGTGGAGGCGATACGGCAGTATGTCGACCGCCTGCTCGTCATATTCCGTTTTGAGGTCGACTTCTTCCTCCGGCACGGCATAAAGGCCGAGTTCGTCGGCAGTCCGGTGGTGGAGGAGCTTCAGGAGGTGCCGGGTGAGCCGAAGGAGGCGTTCTTGCGCCGTCACGGCATATCGGACGGCACCCTCCTTGTCGGTCTCCTTCCCGGCAGCCGCCGCCAGGAGCTTGCCCACATTTTTCCCTCAATGGCCGGCGCGGCAGCAATGCTGGCTGAGACACGTAACGTGGTTTTTTTGCTCGGCCGGGCCCCGCAGCTCGACCCGCAGCAGTTTGATGCTCTCCGGGACCATCCGGGGGTAAAGGTCGTGGAGTGCAGTGCCTATGAAGTGATGCAGCAGAGTGACCTTGGCCTGGTGACTTCCGGCACGGCGACCCTCGAGTCGCTATGCTTCGGCATGCCGATGATCGTCATCTACCGGACCGGATGGCTGAACTACACGATCGGTCGCCATCTGGTGAAATTGACGAGCATTTCGCTGGCCAACATTGTCGCAAAGGGACTCGGTGCCGCGGAGCAGGCGGTTCCAGAACTGATTCAGGGTGCGGCATCGGCTGAGGGGATATTCCGTGAGGCAACGCGCCTGCTTGATGAGCCTCAGGCACTCGGGTCCATGCGTGAGGAGCTGCTTCGGGCACGTTCCGGACTTGCCAGCCTGTCGCCCTCCGAGAACGTCCGCGAGGTGCTCGCCGGTTATCTAAAGCAATGAGAACCCCCCCGTTACCGGGGGGAGTGAGGAGTGGCTTGATGGAGCAGATTGTCGCATATTTTTCCCAGCACCCTGCGCTGTTCGCCGTGGCTGTGGTGCTCTCGATCGCAGTGCTTGCGTTCGTTTTGATGTTCATCCTGAAGAAGGTCGTACAGGTTGTGCTGGTTGCGGCAGCCTTTGTGGTGCTCTACGCCGCCTACCTCTCTGTTACCGGCGCTGGGGTCTCACCCCTTTTTGGGCAGCTCTGGCAGCAGTTCACAACCGCACTTCACTTCATCTCAGCCCTGTTTGGCCACTGAGAGCGCTCCTGTGGGGCAGTTTCCCGCAATGACTTCCATCCGGCCGCTTCCCTCTTCCTGCAGTGTGCGGATGCAGATGCCGCAGTCCACGCATTTCTCCCGTTCAACCCGTATTCCGCCAAGTATTTCGCGGCTGAATCCGCGGTGTTCTGTTTTGATGGGCTGCGTTTCCGGCCGGTAGCGGGTGGCCAGTTCGCGCAGGCGGCAGGTATTGATGTCGCTGCAGCGGCACTGCATGCAGCGCAGGGCCTCTCTGCGGGCTTCATCCGGGCTGTAACCCTTTGCGACCTCTTCAAACCCCCCGGTTCTCATCTCGTGTCCGATTTCCTGCATGGGGATTCTGCTTTCAGCTGATGCATTTGCCCTGAGTGCATCGGGCGCTTCGTGTCTCGGCCCGTAGGATGAGTTGAACGGGCGAGGGGGGGACGAGGGTTCCTTGCCGGCGAGGAACTGCTCGATTGAATGTGCGGCTGTTTTTCCCGCCGCCACGGCTTTGACGGCAATGTCGGCTCCCGTCACGCAGTCACCGGCAGCGAATATCCACCCTTCGGTGGACTGGAGCGTGTGTCGATCGACGGGCATGCGGTTGTTCTGGAACGGATGCAGTCCGGCTGCTTTTGAAATCTCCCGATCAATCTCCTGGCCGATGGCCGTAATGAGGGTATCGGCCGTGATGGTGAAGTCGGAGCCAGCAACCGGTACAGGCCTTTGCCTGCCGCTTTTGTCCGGGGTTCCGGCTTCCATTCTGAGGGCGGTGAGAACCAGCTGCCCGTCGGATGACTCGATAGAGAGGGGAGCGGTGTACGGGGTGATCCTCACTCCTTCGGCAAGCGCTTCCCGGATTTCCGGCCGGTTGGCCGGCATGTCTTCAGTCGAGCGGCGGTAGATGATTTCCACCGACTCTGCGCCGAGGCAGAGGGCGGTCCGTGCTGCGTCGATGGCCGTGTTGCCGCCTCCGATGACGAGTACCTTTCTGCCGATCTCCAGCTTTTCGCCGAGAGCGGCTTTTTTCAGGAAACTGATGCCGCAGATGACCCCCGGAGAATCTTCACCGGGGATGCCGAGCCGGGCGGACAGCTGCGCTCCGACGGCAAGGAGCAGGGCGTCGTAGTCCTTCTTCAGCTCTTCAGTGGTGACATCCCTTCCGAAGGCGGTGCCGCAGCGGAACTCCACGCCCATGGCTTCGAGCGGGGCGATGTCGGCCCTGATCACTGACTCGGGCAGCCGGAATCGGGGAATGGCTTGTCGCATCATGCCGCCGGGCTCCGGTTCGGCTTCGAAGACGGTGACACGGTGGCCCCCCTTTCGGAGGTAGTATGCCGCGCTGAGGCCGGCGGGGCCGGAACCGATGACGGCAACCTTTTTGCCGGTTTCCGGCGCGGGCGGGGGAATGAACCGTTCCTCCGAAGCAATGTCGATGTCGGCGGCATGGCGCTTGAGGGCGCAGATGGAGACCGGTTCGTCTACTCCGTTCCGGCGGCACTCTTCCTCACAGGGTGCCGGGCAGATCCTTCCGAGCATGGCCGGAAGGGGGATGGAGTCCTTGATGATTTCAATGGCCCGTCGATCGTTGCCGTTTGCGATGGCGTCGATGAACCCCGGGATATTGCAGCCGGCAGGGCAGGATGTTTCGCATGGACCCTGGCAGTCGCCGGTATGCTGGTCAAGGATGCGCTGGAGGCTCTCCCGCCGCATCTTGTCGATGTCCGCGTTTTCGGTCTCGATCTCCATACCGTCCGTTGCGGTGGTGCTGCAGGCCGGCACAAAGCGGTTCCGGCCTTTCAGCTCCACGATGCACATCCAGCAGGATCCGGTGGATTCCAGTCGTTCACTGTGGCAGAGGGTGGGGATCGTAACGCCGGCGTCGGCCGCTGCGGCAAGGATGGTGGTGCCCCGCGCGGCCCTCACGGGTAGGCCGTTGATGATGAGGGATATGGTGTTCATCGCTCCAGTGATTCAATGTGACGGGCAACTTTTTCCAGAAGCCACATAGGGGTGGACGTGGCTCCGCAGATTCCGACGCTTCCGACCGGGGAGCCGTTTGCTTCTTTCAGCCAGCCTTCGTCGAGGTCCCCGGTATCTTCAATGAAATAACTTCGGGGGTTGGCGTCGCGGCATATGTTGTAGAGTACCTGGCCGTTGGAGCTTTTCTTTCCGGCAACGAAGATGATGCAGTCGTTCGAAAGGGCGAAGTCGTGCAGTTTACTGTTGCGGCTTGAGACCTGGCGGCAGATGGTGTCCTTGTATACATGGGGGGCAGTCGGCTGCATGCCGGTGAGACCGAGCGTGATGTCGATGTCCCGCACCTCTGTCCATGGTTTTTCCTGAGGGTTTCCTGCATTGCGGAACAGGGCTTCGAGGTTCTCCTTGAGCTGGTAGAACCCGGGGACATCCATGGTGGTCTGCGAGATGAGCGCCGTTTTCCTTGAGAGGTCGAGCGGTGCCGTTTCGGCAGGGTCCGAGAGGTCGGCATGCTTGATGATGACAGCGCTGTTGGAGGCGTGGCCGTTGATGCCGATTACTTCCGGGTGAACCGGTTTGCCGTAGATGACGACCTGATAGCCTAGCTGATAAAGCTGGCGCGCCGTACGCTGCAGTTTGGCAACGACGGGGCATGTGGTGTCGGTGACTTCAAGGTTGTTTGCTCTGGCTGTTTCGTAGGTCGAGGGGGGCTCGCCGTGCGCACGGATGAGGACCGGTGCGTCTCTGAGCTCCCGGAATGCCTGGTCATCGATGGTCACGAGCCCGAGGCTTTCAAGGCGTTTTACCTCCACTTCGTTGTGGACTACGTCACCGAGAGAGTAGAGGCCGATTTCGGCCCGGAGCTTTTCTTCAGCGACATGGATGGTTCCCTGAACGCCGATGCAGAAGCCGGAGGAGTTTCTGTCGAGGTTTACTTTCACGCTTGCACTCTTGATAGGATGAATGATCCCGGCGGATTTGCCGCAAGTGAAAGTAAGAAGAAATGGAATGGTTTGAAAGTGCCGGGGCGATACCTTCCGGGTCCTCAGACCTCCACCAGCTCCACGTCCGGCATTTCGGAGTCCATGAAGAGGCGGTAGAGGCTCCCGAATTTCTGCGGCAGATCGCTGACCATAAGGTGCGGTACGGGGGGCTCGGTGCGGGATGACAGCATGCCGGAACTGCGGAGCATCCCGGCGGTCCGGATGGCGACTGCTTCAGCCGAGTCGATGATACGGACGGCAGGGCCGACCGTTTCTTCAATGACACGGCGCAGGATAGGGTAGTGGGTGCAGCCGAGCACCAGGGTGTCGATGCCTTCTGCGACGAGCGGCAGGAGGTACTGGCGTGCTATGAGGCGGGTCGCTTCATCCTCCACCATGCCTTCCTCGGCGAGCGGAACGAAGAGAGGGCAGGCACTTGAAAAGACCTCTATCTGGGGGTCAAGGCGGTTGATGGCGTAAGCATAGGCGTTCGAGCAGACGGTGGCCTGGGTGCCGATGACGCCGATGCGGCGGTTTTTTGTGACCTCTACGGCAAGGGTTGCGCCGGCTTCGAGCACTCCAAGCACCGGGAGCGGGTCGGCTGCGTGCTCGACCACGTCCAGGGCAAGCGCCGAGACGGTGTTGCATGCGACGATGATCATCTTCGGCTGGTGGCGGAGGAGCGCCTGGGTGTCGTCCTCTGCGTAGCGGCGGATGGTGACCTGGGACTTCGGCCCGTAGGGGACCCGCGCGGTATCGCCAAAGTAGAGGATGCGCTCACCCGGCAGCGCGTGACGGACAGCTTTGACGACGGTCAGGCCGCCGACGCCGGAGTCGAAGATGCCGATGGGGTTCTCAGGGCCGGGGTTGCGATGCATGGGGGGTGCCTCGGTTAAACGTTGAAGCGGAAGACGATGACGTCACCGTCCTTGACGATGTAGTCCCGGCCTTCGCTGCGGAGCTTGCCGGCCTCTTTCACCTTCTGTTCGGAACCGAGCTCGACGAGGTCGCGCCACGACATCACCTCCGCACGGATGAACCCCTTCTCGAAGTCGCTGTGGATCGCTCCTGCGGCTTCAGGTGCGGCTGCACCTTTGCGGATGGTCCATGCATGGACCTCCTTGACGCCGGCCGTAAAGTATACCTGCAGACCGAGAAGGTCGTGGGCGGTCTGGATAAGGCGGTCGAGGCCCGACATCTCGAGGCCGAGGCTCTCGAGGAACTCCGGGCGCTCCTCCACCGGGAGTTCGGCGATCTCGGCTTCGGTTTTCGCACTGATGATGAGCATCTTCGAGCCGGATTCGGCCGCTATGGCTTCAACCAGTTTCGTGTACCCGTTGCCGCCCGGCAGGTCGTTCTCGCCGACGTTGGCCGCATAGAGGAGCGGCTTGGACGTGAGAAGGAAGAACTGCTTGGCCGCCTCGGCCTCTTCGGGGGTTTCAATGATCCTGCGGGCAGGGATGCCGTCGGAAAGGCCCTTGATGATTTTCTCTCCGAGCTCGACCTGCAGGATGAGCTCTTTTTCCTTCCGGGCATTTTTGCGGAGCTTCTCCATCTTTTTCTCCATGCCCTCGAGGTCGGCGAGCATGAGTTCAGTATCTATGGTGTTGATGTCGTCCTGGGGGTCGATCTTTCCTTCAACATGGATGATGTCGGGGTCGTCGAAGCAGCGGACTACGTGGACGATGGCGTCGACCTCGCGGATGTGCGAGAGGAACTGGTTTCCGAGCCCTTCGCCTTTGCTGGCGCCTTTGACGAGGCCGGCGATGTCGACGATTTCAAGGGTGGTCGGTACCAGAGTAGGTGTCTTGACAACGTCGGCAATCGCCTGCATCCTGGGGTCGGGCACGAGGACCGTGCCGACATTGGGTTCAATGGTGCAGAACGGGTAGTTGGCCGCTTCCGCCTGTTTCGCGGTGATGGCGTTGAAGAGGGTTGATTTGCCGACGTTGGGGAGGCCGACGATGCCGCAGCGGAGTGCCATATGGAGAAATATTTTGATTCAAAACGGACGTAAATATAAGGCCTTTTCATCTAACCATTATGTTTGGAAAAAGCAAATTTATTTTATAAAATAGCAGGCTAATTCAAAATGCAGGAGAACGGCGAAATCAGTACCCACAGGATCATCATAGCCATTGACGGACCGGCCGCTTCGGGCAAGAGCACGACAGCGAGGAAGGTGGCGGGAAAGCTTGGCTACACCTACATAGATACCGGGGCGATGTACCGCTCGGTGGCCCTGAAGGCGATCGAAAACGGACTGCTCGACACCCTGAAACAGGCACCCGAAAAGGTGGCTGGAATCCTTGAAGGAATCTCCATTGCGTTTGAAGGCGACCGGGTCCTGCTTGAGGGGCGCGACGTCAGCCGTGAAATCCGAGACAACAGGGTGAGCCGTGAGGTGAGCTTCATCAGCTCCCTGAAGCCGGTCCGAGACACCCTCCTCGTCATGCAGCAGACGCTTGGCCGCGGCCGCGGGGTTGTGATGGACGGTCGCGATATCGGCACCGTTGTGTTCCCGGAAGCCGAACTGAAGATTTTTCTTGTCGCCGATGCCCGCCAGCGGGCCATGAGGCGGCTGCTCGAACTCCAGGCGAAGTCCCCCGACGGGACCGGCCTGCCGGATCTCGAGTCCCTCGAGCGGGAGATTGTTGAACGGGACCGTGCTGATGCCGAGCGGGAGCTTGCTCCCCTCCGGAAGCATCCCGATGCCGTAAAGATCGATACTTCGACACTCTCAATCGATGAGCAGGTCGAGATGGTATATGGAATGGCTGTAGAGAAAGAACGGGAAAACCGCTCTTAGCGGGTTTTTCCGATAGTAATTTTTAATCAACCCTGAAACCCCCTGCCGAAATCTCTCGCGGCAGGCCCGGAAATCACCTGAGAGAAAGGAAAAAAGCATGTTAGAAACTGTAGCAGTCGAAAAAACGGTCAAGGAAAAACCCGCGAGAAAGAAAATCAAGTATTTTGCTCACTACGAGCCCGCAGAGCTTTCCCAGATGGAGCAGCTGTACACCAGCACGCTCAATGAAATCACCGAAGACGAGATCGTAAAGGGACGCATCGTCTCGATCTCCAACAAGGACGTCACCATCGACGTCGGATTCAAGTCGGAAGGCATCGTCTCCCTGCTCGAGTTCCGCGATGATGATGAAATCAAGGTCGGCGACGATGTCGAGGTCTACCTCGAGAACATCGAGGACAAGATGGGCCAGCTCATCCTCTCCAAGAAGAAAGCCGACGTCCTTCGTATCTGGGACAAGATCTACGATTCAATCGAGAACGACACGATCATCAACGGCAAGATCATCAACCGCGTCAAAGGCGGCATGACGGTTTCGCTTTCCGGCGTGGAGGCCTTCCTTCCCGGCTCGCAGATCGATGTCAAACCTGTCCGCGATTTCGACGCACTTGTCGGCCAGACCATGGACTTCAGGGTCGTCAAGATCAACCCCGTCACCCAGAATATCGTCGTCAGCCACAAGGTCATTCTTGAGGAGGAGTACGCTGCACGCCGCGAGGAAATGCTTGCCAACATCAAGGTCGGCATGGTGCTCGAGGGCACGGTCAAGAATATCACCGATTTCGGTATCTTCGTCGATCTCGGCGGTCTCGACGGTCTCGTCCATATCACCGACATCACCTGGGGCCGCATCAACCATCCTTCCGAGGTTGTTGAGCTCGATCAGCCGATCAAGGTCGTTGTCGTCGGTTTCGACGAGAACACCAAGCGTGTCTCCCTCGGTATGAAGCAGCTTGAGGCGCACCCCTGGGAAAACATCGAACTCAAATACCCTGTGGGCTCCAAAGCTCAGGGCCGCGTTGTCTCCATCACCGATTACGGCGCTTTCGTCGAGATCGAGAAGGGCATCGAAGGCCTCGTCCATATCTCCGAAATGAGCTGGACGCAGCATATCAAGCATCCGGGTCAGTTCGTCACCCTCGGACAGGAAGTCGAGTGCGTGATTCTGAACATCGACAAGGATCATACCAAGCTTTCGCTCTCCATGAAGCGGGTCAACGAGGACCCCTGGATCGCTCTCAGCGAGAAGTACACTGAAGGGTCGCTTCACAAGGGCACCGTCAGCAACATCACCGACTTCGGCGTCTTTGTCGAGCTCGAGGCAGGTGTCGATGGTCTGGTGCACATTTCCGACCTGTCATGGACAAAGAAGATCCGCCACCCGAGCGAACTGGTGAAGAAGAACCAGGAGCTCGATGTCAAGGTGCTGAAGTTCGACGTGCACGCACGCCGCATCGCCCTCGGCCACAAGCAGATCAACCCCGATCCGTGGGGTGGCTTCGAGCAGCAGTACGCTGTCGGTGCTGAAACCCCGGGCCAGGTCTCGCAGATCATCGAGAAGGGCGTCATTGTGATCCTTCCGGGTGATGTCGATGGCTTTGTTCCGGTGACCCATCTTCTTCAGGGTGGAGTGAAGGACATCCACACCTCCTTCAAGGCCGGCGACGAGCTTCCGCTCCGCGTCATTGAGTTCGACAAGGAGAACAAGCGCATCATCCTCTCCGCACTCGAGTACTTCAAGGACAAGAGCAAGGAGGAGATCGAGTCGTACCTTCAGGCTCATCCGAACGAGAAAAAGGAGATCGAGGACGCTACCGCCGAGCTGGAACCCCAGCCGAAGGGATCCGACAGGAAAGGCGACAGGCAGTAAGCCCCGCCCGTTCCTCGATACAACAATGAGAAAAGCCCTCCCCTTTACAGGTGGAGGGCTTTTCTGCGTTCCATCAAAAAAGGACCCTGAAGAGAGGGCTGCATATTTCGGGTCGTCGCGGCTACTGCTCCTTATTTTAATAGCCGTATGATTTCAGGAGGGTATGTTTTTTTCGCCAGTCAGGGCGGACCTTGATGAAGAGCTCGAGAAAGACCGGGCGGCCGAGCAGCTCCTCGATTTCAGTACGTGCGGTCTGACCGAGCTTTTTGAGGGCCTGGCCTTTGTGGCCGATAAGGATCTGCTTCTGGGTATCGCGCTCTACAATGACGGAGCAGCGGATGAGGTCTTTGCGGGAGGGGTCATTCTCATGCTGTTCACGGAACTCGTCGACGACGACCTCGGCCGAGTATGGGACCTCGCGGCCGTAAAGGAGGAAGATCTTCTCGCGGATGATTTCGCTCACGAAGAACCTCTCGGGTGCAGTGCTCAGCGCATCTTCGGGGTAGAGCGGCTGGTTCATGGGAAGAAAAGGCCGTAGGGCTTCGAGGAGCTCCGGGAGGTTTACCCCCTTCAAGGCCGAGATGCTCAGCACGGCGGCGGGGTTCCACGCCTCCCTGATGAAGGCTTCGGCTTCGCTTTGTTCTTTAAGGGTGACGAGGTCACTCTTGTTGAAGACGGCGACGACGGGTTTGCCTGCGGTTTTCAGCCAGTCGTTCTGGAGTGTTGAGGCAAAATCGCGATCAAAGGGCCCCTCTTTTTTCCTGAAGGGGAGCATGGCTATGATGACGTCGGCGTCTCGAAGGGTGTCGCGGGTTGCCAGAAGCATCGCTTCGTGCAGCTTCTGCATGGGTTCCATGATGCCCGGGGTGTCGAGGAAGACGACCTGCATCCGCTCGTCGTGATAGATGCCGGTGATGCGTTTACGGGTGGTCTGCGGCTTCGGTGTGACGATGGAGAGCTTGCAGTCGAGCAGCGCGTTCATGAGGGTGGACTTGCCTGCATTCGGCGGTCCGATGATGCTGGCGAAACCGCAGGAGAATGAAGATGATGGCATGAAGGAGAGCCTTGTTATTTTTGGCGGGTGCTGTGAATGTTTACTATACTAAATTAAGGTTTACGGAGACAATGAAAAATTGAAAGGCGACGCGTGATGATGAAACAGCATGGAGTTGATTACTGGCTTCTGGGACCGCTCGCCGGACTTGTGGTGTTCGGGCTCATGGCGGTCTACAGCGCGACGAACGGGTCGGGCGATACCACGCTTTTCTATCGTCAGCTGACCTGGGCGCTTGTCGGGGTGGTAGCGATGATGTTCGTCTACTTCAACGATGTGCGTGTCATCAAGGATGGTTCCTACATCTTTTACATCCTTGGCATGCTGATGCTTGTTGCGGTATTGATCTTCGGCAGAAAGATCGCCGGCCAGACCAGCTGGGTGCGGATAGGGCTCTTCAGTTTCCAGCCCTCCGAGATCGCCAAGATGGCCACCATTCTCGCTCTCGCACGCTTCCTCTCAGACGACGAGACCGACATCCATTCCCTTCCGCATCTTCTGACAGCCCTTGCCATACCGATCTTTCCCGCAGTGCTCATCATGCTGCAGCCGGACATGGGCACCACCCTGACCGCCCTTTCCTTCATTGCGCCGATGATCATCATGGCGGGGTTCGACATCTACATCCTTATGATCCTCGTCGTACCCCTGCTTCTCCTCCTGACAGGTTTTTTCAGCGTATGGTTTGTCGTGGGGCTCAGTGTGCTTTTGCTTGCGGCGATGATGGTGCAGAAGCAGGGGTTCAAGCCACATCAGCTCGCCGTGGTTGGTTCGGGTCTCGCTGCAGGGTTGTTTGTGCACCGGTTTGCCGGTGAGATCCTCAAGCCGCACCAGATGAAAAGGATCCAGACCTTCCTTGACCCGATGTCGGACCCGCAGGGAGCGGGCTATAATGCGCTGCAGGCAAAGATTGCAATCAGTTCGGGAGGGCTGTTTGGAAAGGGATTTCTTGAGGGGACCCAGACCCAGCTGCGCTTCATTCCGGCACAGTGGACGGATTTCATTTTCTGTGTCATTGCCGAGGAGTTCGGCTTCATCGGTTCGGCGTTGCTGATCATGCTGTTCGCCGCCCTCACGCTTCGCCTCATCTGGGCTATCTTTTCAATCAAAAACCGTTTTGTCGAATTGACGCTTGCCGGTTTTGTTTCATTGCTTCTGATTCATGTCATCATCAACATCGGCATGACGCTTGGTCTTATTCCTGTCATCGGCGTGCCGCTTCCGTTTATTTCTTATGGGGGATCTTCGCTTGTCGGGAATATGATCATGGTTGGCCTGGCTCTCAACTTTTTCCATAATAAGCGCAACCTCGGCTACTGAACAGAAAAAGCGCACAGAAGCGCGCTTTTTCCAGTATGAAACCGTTTGTTCTTACTTGATTTTGTAAAGGAACCGTTTGCCTTCCTTGCCGGTAGGAATACGTTCGATGTCGTTGTCATGCACACCGTATTTGTTGAACCAGACGCTGAAGGCGCCACCTGTAGTTCCCAGTGCATCGCCGATCTCTTTCGGCTTGAAGGCTTTTGCTGGATGTGCACGCAGCAGGTCCTTTACGGCGGTGCCGAGCTGTCCGCGTGAAATCCTCGGGGAGCTGGCTTTCACGGGAGCGCCGCTTTCCAGGCGCGACAGGTTGGTTTCAAGATTGCGGATGATGCCGGCCAGATCGTTTTCGAGGGGGCGGATTGTTGCATTGAACTCATCCCGCATCTGTGCTATTTTTGCCTGCAGGTTCTTTTTCTCTTCAACCAGCGACTGGAAATGATCGATTTTCTGAATGAAGCGATCATATTTATCCGGTGATGTTACATCCTGTGCCATAGTGTCTATGATTATTGTTCGTGGAATATGTTGTCAATGGACAAACGAAATATAGAAGAATGCAATTTTGTCTGCAAGGGAATATTGCTCAATCATATTCAGTTATTGTGTTCATGGTGTATCGTGTCGCAGGTGCAGTGCTGTTTTTTTGTGTTTCTTTAACGTTGCTATACGGTGGGCTAGTGGCAGCTGAATGGTTATCGAATCGTTATTGGATCATATGGGATCATTATGGGATCGTAATTGGGTCGTAATTGGTTTGTTATAGAGTTCTTGTCGTAATGGTTGTGAAACATCATGAGTAAAAAGAAAGTTGCGGCGGTGACGCTTGGCTGCAAGCTGAACTACGCAGAATCATCCTCCATCCTCCAGAGCCTTGTTGATGGGGGCTGGGAGGCGTGCGGTCCCGAAGAGGGCGCAGATCTCTTAATCATTCACACCTGCGCGGTCACGGGGCAGGCTGAACAGAAGTGCCGCCAGAAAATCAGGCGCCTCATCCGCCGCAATCCACACAGCCGGGTTGCGGTGATCGGCTGCTACGCCCAGCTGAGTCCCGAGGTGCTCGGGGGGATTGAGGGTGTGGATGCGGTTTTCGGCAACAAAGAGAAGTTCGAGCTTGATCGCTATTTGGCGGTTGCTGAGGCTGGTAGGTCCGCTCTGCCGGCAGTGGCCGCAGGGCCGTTGTCTCGTCTCCGTACGGCCTCTCCGGGGTGTTCCCTCCCGCCAGGCTCGGGTCGGACACGGGCGTTCCTGAAAATTCAGGACGGGTGCGACTACATGTGTGCGTATTGCACTATTCCTCTCGCACGGGGGCGTTCTCGCTCCATCGAACCCGAAGAGGTTCTTCGCCAGGCCCGCCGGCTTGCCGATTCGGGGTACCGGGAGATCGTGCTCAGCGGGGTCAATACCGGGGATTACCTGAGCCGGGGGGTGGATTTCGCCGCTCTTCTCCGGATGCTCGAGGATGTGCCGGTGTCGCGCATCCGCATCAGTTCCCTCGAGCCCGATATGCTGAATGAGGACCTGCTCCGGGTCGTTGGCGCATCAGAGAGGATCGTCCCGCACTTCCACCTGCCGCTCCAGAGCGGTTCGGACTCCGTGCTTAAGGCAATGCGCCGGCGCTACACGACCGATGATTATCGCCGTGCGGTGCACTCTTTGCATGATGTTCTCCCGGGGTGTGCGGTTGGTGCCGATGTGATGGTGGGGTACCCTGGCGAGGAGGAGGGGGATTTTCAGGCGATGTATGGCTTCATCGGAGAGCTTCCGCTCAGCTACCTCCATGTCTTCAGCTGTTCGGTTCGTCCCGGTACCCTTCTCCAGCGACAGGTTGCCGATGGTGAACGGGAGAGGGTGAGCCCGAAGGAGGCTGCCCGGCGGAGTGCACTGCTCGTCGAACTTGGGGAGCGGAAGGCCCGCACGTTCGCACTCTCCCGGATAGGCAGCAAGCAGATGGTGCTCTTTGAAGAGGGATTCAGCGGCTACACTCCCGAGTATCTGAGGGTCGTCGTGCCCGCTGCCGCCGGCGGAGAGCCGCTTGCCGGAAGAGAGCTGCCGGTAAGGGTTGAGGGGCTCGGCGATGGTTTGCAATTACATGCGAGACTGTTATCTTGAAGGTTCCGTTTATCAGCTTAAACTTAACCGCAACCTCCCATGCCGATAAAGTCCCGCATCCGTGCGATTCCCGACTACCCGAAGAAGGGCATCATGTTCCGTGACATCACCACCCTCATCAAGGACCCCGTCGGGTTCCGGCTCGTCATTGACAACCTGACCCAGCGCTATCTGGAGAACGGTGTTGATTTTGATGTGATCGTTGGTATCGAGGCCCGTGGCTTCATCATCGGCAGTGCGCTTGCCTATGCGCTCGGAAAGGGGTTCGTTCCGGTCCGCAAGCCCGGAAAGCTTCCCGCCGACACCGTGTCGCAGGAGTATGCGCTGGAGTACGGCACCGACAAGATTGAAATTCACATCGACGCCCTCGAAAAGGGAGCGCGTGTGCTGCTCGTCGACGACCTGCTCGCAACCGGCGGAACGGCGCTTGCCGCTGCGTCTCTGGTTGAAAAGGTTGGCGGTGTGGTCTCCGAGATGGCCTTCATTGTGAACCTGCCGGACATCGGTGGCGAAGCGAAGATTCTTGCAAAAGGCTATAAGGTGTTTTCTCTCACTGAATTCGAGGGGGAGTAAATGGCTTTAGCTGAACATCAGGATGCGGCAGTTTCGGCTGCCGCAGCAGTTTCAGGCCTGCTCCACATGCCTCCCGTATGGCTGGTGCTGCCTTTCGTTTTTCTGCTTCTCATGATTGCCACTGGACCGCTTTTCTACCGCCGGTTCTGGGAACACCATTATCCCAAGGTTGCTGTAGGGCTTGGCGCGATTGTTGCTGGTTACTACGCCTTCATGATGGAGCACGGTCCGCAAACCCTCCTTCATACCCTTGAGGAGTACATTTCCTTCATTGCCCTCGTCGCCTCCCTCTTCATCGTTTCAGGGGGCATCCTGATCCATATCGAGCGCAGGGGTAAACCTCTCGTCAACGGCCTCCTTCTTCTTTTCGGCGCGGTGCTGTCGAACGTCATCGGCACCACGGGAGCCTCGATGCTGCTCATCCGCCCCTACATGCGCATCAACGAAGGTCGGTTGAAGGCGTTCCACATCGTCTTTTTCATCTTCATTGTAAGCAATATCGGTGGCGGGCTGACCCCCATCGGCGATCCGCCGCTGTTTCTCGGGTTCCTCAAGGGAGTTCCGTTCTTCTGGGTTATTTCGAAGGTATGGCTTCCCTGGGTCGTCGCTGTCGTCGCTCTGGTACTCGTCTTCATGGTGCTTGACATGCGCTCCGGAGACGGCGGGGTGCAGGAGCCTGCCAAGAATGGAGGTATCTCCATCACCGGAACGCGCAACTTCCTCTATCTCGGCATGATCATTGTCGCGGTTTTCCTCGACTCTGCCGTCATTGCGGGCTTCCCAAGCCTGCAGGAGCTGCTCGGTGTGCCCTTCGGCATCCGTGAAGTGATTATGGGTACGGTTGCCATCGTGGCCTACAAGACCGCTGACAGCCAGGCACTCAAGGGCAACGAGTTCAACTTCGAGCCGATCAAGGAAGTTGCATTCCTCTTCATCGGCATTTTTGCCACCATGATTCCCGCCCTCCAGCTGATCGGCGAGTACGCCAGCTCGCATGCCGGAGATTTTTCGGTGACACGTTTCTACTGGATGACCGGTGCGCTCTCGGGCGTGCTCGATAATGCGCCGACCTACCTGAACTTTCTGGCCGGTGCCCTAGGCAAATTCGGTCTTGATATCAATGCACCGGATGCTGTGGCCCAGATCCGCTCCTTCGCCGCAGGAACCGGTTCACCTGTTGCCGGTGATGTCAGTTCAGACATTTACCTGATGGCTATCTCCGTGGCTTCCGTCTTTTTTGGAGCGATGACCTACATCGGCAACGCCCCGAACTTCATGGTGAAGAACATTGCCGCGCAGGCTGAAGCCGATGTGCCGGATTTCGTGGAGTACATCTACAAGTATTCCATTCCATTCCTGATCCCGATCTTTATCGGGCTCTGGCTCCTGTTCTTCAATTTCTGATACTAACGAACCCCCGTATAAAACAAGGGACGCATGGCTATGAAGAGTTTTACCGACGCCGTAAAGAGCGGCAGGAAGGGGCTTGTAATCCGCAATTCGGTGTTTCTGCCGTTCCACTGTGAACTGCTGAGCATCTGGGTTGGCAAGGAGATGTCGCTGATTTCAGCACCTGATCTCATCAGCGACCTGACCGACTGCGGGCAGGTCGCCTTGAGGGTGGGGGAGTCTTATACGAACATCGTCCTGAAGAAGTGGGGAGATCTGGCAAAAGAGCTGGGTCACCACAAGGGCCACATCATCCTGCACGCGGCAGAAAAGGGCGCTGACATCTTTCTGCCCGAAAACCTGCATTACATAAGGATCGGGTTTGTTGATCACGGCAAAGAAGTTTCCCTGGAGATCATCGACGATCCCTTTGAGCTCTGAATGGTGCCTATCCGGCGGCCGCTGGCCGCCAGTGTATGAGACTCAGGATATGGTGGATTTCAGGCTTTCGCTGACGGCCTGCTTGAACTCTTTGGAAATCTTGAAGGTCGGGACGTTTTTCGCCTCGACCGTCACTTTTTCGCCGGTCCTGGGGTTGCGGGCCTGCCGGAGGTTCTTGTAGCGGATGTTGAAGGATCCGAATCCCCGGATTTCAATGCGCCGACCGGATTTGAGTGAGTCGATGATGCCTTCGAACAGCGCATCAACCACCGACTCGGTCTCATTCTTCGTCAGGCCGGTTCTGTGGGCAATGACATTGACCAGATCGGCTTTCGTGGTAGTGGTTCCCATAGTGAGGTGGATTGGGTTATTGGTGGTGCGACAGTTACTTAAACCATAGACGAAGGGCGACAATTCCTGTGAACACCGCGAACGCACGTCGGAGGACTGTCCCCGACAGGTGTGTTGCGATTTTCGCTCCGAAGTACGCCCCTATAAAGAGTCCGGCGGCGAGCAGAAGTCCGAGCCAGATATTATCCATCGATATCCGTCCTTCCCGATAGTATTCCAGCACTCCGAGTATGCCTACCGGTAGGAGCAGTGCCACGAGAGAGGTTGCACTGGCGGTCTGCTGGGTCATGCCGAGGATCAGCACCAGGGCGGGAACGATGATGATTCCCCCGCCGATTCCGAACATGCCGGAGAGCACGCCTGCCAGCAGGCCGATGAAGAGCATGATGATGTTCTGCAGAATGATGCTGTCCATTATTCGGCCGTCATTTTCAGTATTTCCTGATGAATGCCTGTTATCTCTCCGATCTCCTCTGCGCCGAGTGACTCTTTCTCGATGAGCCTTCCTGCAAGCCGGTGAAGCATTTCGGTGTTCTCCCGGAGAATTCTCTCGGCGTTCTGCATGCACCGGACGATGATGCTGCGAACTTCCACGTCGATCTGCAGGGCGGTTTCCTCGCTGTACTCACGCACATGCGAGTAGTCCTTGCCGAGAAAGACCTCCTTATGGCTGCCGCCGTAGTTGATGGGTCCGAGTTTTTCGCTCATGCCCCACTGCCGTACCATCTTCCTTGCGATTTCTGTTGCCTTCTCGATGTCATTGGCCGCGCCGGTGCTGGTCTCCTGGAAGATGATCTCTTCTGCCACCCGTCCTCCGAGTGCGTAGGTAATCATGGCTTCGAGGTACTCTCTGTTCTGGGTGTAGCGGTCCTCAAGCGGGAGGTAGGCGGTAAGGCCGAGGCTGCGGCCGCGCGGAATGATGGTGACTTTGTGGATCGGGTCCGAGCCTTTGGTATGGAGCGCCACAAGGACGTGGCCGGCTTCGTGGTATGCCGTCAGCTTTTTCTGGTCGTCTGAAATGTACATGCTCCTGCGCTCAGGGCCCATCAGCACTTTGTCGCGGGCCTGTTCGAAGTCCTCCGCGGTGATCATCTCCTGGCCGAGGCGTGCGGCAAGCAGGGCGGATTCGTTGACAAGGTTTGCCAGATCGGCACCTGAAAATCCCGGCGTGCTCTTGGCGATGATGGATATGTCGACGTCCGGGTCGAGCGGAGTCTTTTTCGTGTGGATGTCGAGGATTGCTTTCCGGCCGCGTATATCGGGTTTGTCGATGGTGATCTGGCGGTCGAAGCGGCCGGGACGGAGCAGCGCTGTGTCGAGCACGTCGGGCCGGTTTGTCGCGGCAATCAGAATGACATTGTCGCTTGTGGTGAACCCGTCCATCTCGACGAGGAGCTGGTTCAGGGTCTGTTCGCGTTCGTCGTGCCCTCCGCCGAGCCCTGCTCCGCGGCTTCTGCCTACTGCGTCGATCTCGTCGATGAATACGATGCAGGGAGAGTTTTTCTTGGCCTGCTCAAAGAGGTCGCGCACTCTGGCCGCACCTACGCCGACGAACATTTCGACAAAGTCCGCGCCCGATATCGAGAAGAATGGAACCTTCGCTTCACCGGCTATCGCTTTGGCAAGCAGGGTTTTTCCTGTACCGGGAGGTCCGAGAAGGAGGACTCCTTTGGGGATCTTGCCGCCTATTTTCTGGAACTTTTCAGGATTGGTGAGGAACTCGACGGTTTCCTGAAGCTCCTCGACCGCTTCATCCACGCCGGCAACGTCCTTGAAGGTGGTCTTCACGTCGAACTCGCTGACCAGTTTAGCCCGGCTCTTGCTGAAGCTGAAGATGTTTTTTGCCTGTCCGGCGTTCTGCCCGTTCATCCGACGGATGAAGAAGAAGTAATAAATGGCGCCGAAGATGATCCAGGGGAGGAACAGCATGAGGATGGTGTAGATGCCCCCGCGACCCTCTTCAACCTTGACCCGGATCCCTTTTTCGGCGAGCATGTCTACCTGTTCGACGTCGAATGATGGGAGGCGGACCGAAAACCGGTCACTCTCCACCGTGGTGTTGTCGGTGAGCTGCAGTTTTGCTGCTTCCTTGAGGCGGCCTTTGAGGATGACCGACTTGTCTTCGAGGGTCTGGACGTCGATTTCCGATATGGCCTGACTTTCTATAAGGGAGCGGTAACTGTTGTAGATGATTTCGGGCCCGGCGGGCGGAGGCGCGAATCGGGCGATGGCGAAGAACGCAATCACTCCGAGCATTACAATAATCAGAATCCGCGGGAGTTTTCCCTGGGGCCCTGTTCCGTTGCCCTGCATCCAGCCCGGTTCATCTCCGCTTTCACGGACGGGTTTGAATTTGTTGCGGGAACGGTTGTCCCCCGGCGGTTTCACGGGTGTTTCAGGCATGGAGTGTGTTTGGTGTTACAGTAAAATGTAACTTACGACGTTACAAGTAATTAAAAGTAAAACTGCGATGGAAAGCAAAAAGTTTATTTGCAAGGGGGCTTCACTGTGCAAAAACAGGTAGTTTTTCTTAAATTCAAAGCTCTTACGATCGGGCGCCCCCTTCCCTCGCCCCTCGTCGAGCTGGAGGAAGCCAAGAGGGTGGGGGCGGTACTGCGTCAACTCATTGTCAAATTTTTAACAGCCAATGCACATGGTCGGTAAAAGGGTCAGAACCAGGTTTGCTCCGTCTCCAACAGGGTATCTTCATGTCGGAGGGCTCCGCACAGCGCTGTACAACTACCTGTTCGCAAAAAAAATGAACGGTGACTTCATCATCAGGATTGAAGACACCGACCAGAGCAGGAAAGTTGAAGGGGCGCAGCAGAACCTCATCAAGACCCTTGAGTGGGCCGGGCTCCTGCCGGATGAAAGCCCTGTGCATGGCGGTAACTTCGGCCCCTACCTCCAGTCCGATCGTCTTGAGCTTTACGCCGGGTACTGCCGGCAGCTTCTTGAAGAAGGGAATGCCTACTACTGTTTTGCAACGTCCGAGGAGCTTGAGGAGAACCGCCAGCTGCAGATGAAGCAGGGACTTCAGCCGAAGTACAACCGGAAATGGCTTCCCGAGGATATGGGCGGTTCTATGCCCCGCAGCGAGTCCGAGAAAATGCTCGCCTCCGGAGCACCCTATGTTATCCGCATGAAGGTGCCTGACTATGTTTCTGTCTGGTTTGAGGATATAATCCGCGGCCCCATCGAGTTTGATTCAGCCACCATCGACGACCAGGTGCTGATGAAGTCCGACGGGTTCCCGACCTACCATTTTGCGAGCGTCATCGACGATCACCTGATGGAGTTTACCCACATTATCCGCGGCGAGGAGTGGCTTCCTTCTATGCCGAAGCATCTTCTGCTCTATGAGTTCTTCGGCTGGGAGCCACCGAAGTTCGCTCACCTTCCGCTTCTGCTCAACCCCGACCGCTCCAAGCTCAGCAAGCGTCAGGGAGACGTTGCCGTGGAGGACTATATCCAGAAGGGCTACAGCAAGGAGGCGATCATAAACTTCATCGCCCTTCTCGGATGGAACGAGGGCGAAGGGTGTGAACAGGAAGTCTACAGCATGGAGCAGCTGATTGAGAAATTCAGTCTCGAGCGTGTCGGCAAGGCAGGCTCCATCTTCACCCTCGACAAGCTCAACTGGCTCGAGAAGCAGTACATCAAGAACCGGCCTGCCGAGAAAATCATCGACACCATCCGTCCGCTGCTCCAGAATGAGCTTTCTCTGAAAGAGACCATGCTCGAGCGTGAGGTAATCACCAGCGACGCCTACCTCCGTCAGGTGATCGAATTGATGCGCGAGCGCGTCGGCTTCGAGCACGAGTTCGTGACTTTTTCATCCTACTTCTTTTTTGAACCCGATGCCTGGGAGGAAGAGGCGGTCAAGAAACGCTGGACTCCCGATACCAACGCATTGCTTTCGGAGTTCCTCCCGACGCTCGAAGTGCTTCCTGAGTTCACTTCGGAGGCCATCGAAGCGGCCCTTAAGGCTTTTGTCGAACCGAAGGGCCTGAAGGCGGCAGTCCTCATCCATCCTCTGCGTATCCTTGCCTCCGGCGTCAGTTTCGGCCCCAGCCTCTACCACATGCTTGAAGTGCTCGGCCGGGAAGCGGTGCTTCGCCGCATCAGGAAGGGGATGGAGTGCATCACGGTGCCGGCCTGAACCAGGTTGTCCAAATCGGGGCCCGGTCACGGGCTCCGTTTTTTTTGTTTTCCTGTTTGGGGGTTTTGAAAAACTTCCTATATTTTGCCTCTCTAGCGAGAATGAACGATGGACAGATAGCTCAGTTGGTAGAGCAATGGACTGAAAATCCATGTGTCGTGGGTTCGACTCCCTCTCTGTCCACTCACTCTATATCGGGCGACACGCATTGATGTCCCGCAAAACCCCTGAAACCCAGGGGTTTTGGCTTTTCGGGTCTCCAGTGGGGATGCTCTCTGAACCGGTGCCGTTGATGCAGCGGTGCTCTGGGTGCCAGGGGAAAATTAAAGGAATCAGAATGGGGACAAAACCATTACATTCCGATGGAAAGAAGGCTTTATGCGTCCAGTATACTTCCACCGAGTTCGTCAGCGTTTTTTTTGCAGGTCTCTTTCTGCGTTCGCTATATCTTATGCACCAACGGGCATTGCCTGTCAACAGGATTATTTCAAAATTCTCTTTTCCCTCCATTCAGCCGCATGCCGGCTTCCGGAGCCTGAACCCCATCGATACCCGATATGAACATCACCACTGAGCCGGCAGAGGAGCGATGGCATGACCTGCAGGACCCCGGCGCCTATGAATGGTGGTATTTCGACATCGAAGACCCGGAGAGCGGCATCTCCATCGTCGTCATCTGGTTCGCCGGCTTTCCGTTTTCCCCTTCCTACCAGGAGCATTATGAGCGATGGCGCAACCGGGGTACGGACGGGCGCGACGGGGCCCCGGCTCCTCTCGATTATGCCGGCTTCAGTTTCCAGCTTTACGAACATGGCCGCGAGACGCTCAACTTCATCCGCGAAGGACGCCGGGAGCTTTTTGAGAGCTCAAGGAGCGCCATCGGTGCCGCTTTCGAAAAGAACAGGTTCAGTTATGATCCGCTGAAGGACGAGTACCGGCTCTCCATAGATTTCGATTTCCCTGCCAGAAGAAAGTCCGTGCAGGCTGAACTGACGTTCAGTGCATGCAGGAGGGTGGATTACCGGCGAAGGGACGGCAACAATGACGGGGCGGTGCCCTGTCATCAGTGGCTGCTCCGGGTTCCGAGGGCCGAGGTTCGGGGGCGGGTGCAGCTCTATGATGCGCGCCCTTCCATCCTTCCGAGAACCATCGATGTCCGGGCCACAGGGTACCACGACCATAATCTCGGTACCATGCCGATGCAGGAGTATATTTCCCGCTGGTACTGGGGGCGGGCGTTTTCCGACAGGGTGGATGTGATCTACTATGTGATCTTCTTCCGTGACCCGGCCTACAGGCCGCTGACGCTTCTTATGCTGAACGATAACCGGAGCGGTGCCTCCGTTGTACGTGACAGCGCCGACTTCAGCGAGAGCGGGTTTACCCGGGGGTTCTTCGCTCCGCCGCACGGACGGGTGCTTGGTATCCAGGATGGCGATGTCGGGATGAGGGTCGATCAGGAACGGGTGCTTGATGCCGGACCGTTTTATCTCCGTTTTTCATCCAGCATCACCCTTGATTTTGAGGGAGAACATCACACCGGCCTTCGCGGGATATCGGAGTTCCTCAGTCCCGTACGGCTCGAATCGCGCTTCATGCGATTCTTTACGCGGAGCCGCATTTGGCGTGACGGGGAGGAGTCGATTATGTACCAGAGGTATAATTATATTAAAGATCAATTGGATTGGTTTACAAGGTAGAATTTGGTAAATTCAGAATTTGTTCGGCGTCTACCCGCTATATTGCAGGCAAGCTGAACCAGGCCGCGCTTCATTCCGACGAAGCCAGAGGCGGTTGTAGGCCAGAGCCGACCCGATAGTGACAGAGGCCGCTCCGGCAACTGTTTTCTTACTTCATAACAATAGCTTTTAAAAGGAGATACATTGTAATGGCACAACAAGGTAATTTCAAGAGCCCGTCCAGGATGGGCGCCCTTGGAGATGGTGCACCGGCCTCTTCCTCTGGAGCGGTTTCCGGCGGCAAAGCACGCGAAGAAGGTCTCAAGGGTGTCGATTTCGAACGCCGGGGCTTCCTCGGCAAGGTCGTCGGCGGTATCGGCGCGGCCGTTGCTGTTTCGACCCTCTACCCCGTCGTCAAATTCATCATTCCCCCCGTCCGAGAAATCAAGGAGGTCAAGGAAATGGTCGTAGGCAAGGCTTCTGAAGTTCCTGTGAACACCGGCAAGATCTATGCTTTCAATAAGGACAAGGTCATCGTCATCAACGACAACGGCAAACTGACCGCCTGCAGCGCAGTCTGCACGCACCTCGGCTGCCTTGTCCGCTGGGAAGACAAAGACAATGAGATCTTCTGCCCCTGCCACGGTGCGAAGTACACCCAGCTTGGCGAAATCATCTCGGGTCCGCAGCCGCTTCCCCTCGCCCCTTACGGCGTCCGGGTCGAAGGCGAAGACCTCATTATCTCGATCGTGTAACCTAAACTATTGCTGAAAAACAAGGGAGTCTGGAAATATGGCTGAAAACAATCAGAATGCCGGTGCGGGGAACGTTCCGCCGAAGCCGAAACCCGCTGCACCGGGTGCCGCCAAGCCGGCAGCTCCGGGAGCACCGAAGCCTGCCGCACCTGCGGCCGCAAAACCCGCCGCTGCACAGGGCGGAGTCTACAAACCTCCGGTAGAGCGCGCTGACCCGAATCCGTTCAAGGATGCGAAGGTCAGCCCCGTTGCTGCCTGGTTCCAGGAGCGTTTCTACGTTCTTGAGCCCGTCATCGCCTACCTGAAGAAAAAAGAGGTTCCGAAGCACCGCCTGTCGTTCTGGTACTACTTCGGTGGCCTCACCCTGTTCTTCTTCATGATCCAGGTCCTTACCGGTCTTCTTCTTCTCCAGTACTACAAACCGACCGGCAGCGAAGCGTTCTCCTCGTTCGTGTTCATCCAGAAGGAAGTGCCGTTCGGCTGGCTCATCCGCCAGATTCATGCATGGTCCGCCAACCTTATGGTCGGCATGGCCTTCATCCATATGTTCAGCACCTTCTTCATGAAGTCCTACCGCAAACCGCGTGAGCTGATGTGGGTCAGCGGTTTCGTGCTCCTCGTTCTGAGCCTTGGTTTCGGTTTCACCGGCTACCTGCTCCCCTGGAACGAACTTGCATTCTTCGCGACCCAGGTCGGCACTGAAGTTCCCAAGGTCATGCCCGGCGGCGCCATTCTCGTCGACATCCTCCGCGGTGGCGAAGAGGTCAGCCCCGAGACCCTGACCAGGATGTTCTCGCTTCATGTGGTCCTGCTTCCCGGCCTGCTTCTTCTTGTCCTCACAGCCCACCTTATGCTGGTGCAGGTGCTCGGCACCTCTGCTCCGATCGGTTACAAGGAGTCCGGCATGATCAAAGGCTATGAGAAGTTCTTCCCGACCTTCCTTGCCAAAGATGCCATCGGATGGCTGCTCGGCTTCGGCCTTCTGGTCTATCTGTCCGCTGTCTTCCCGTGGGAGATCGGTGTACAGGCCGATCCGCTTGGTTCGGCTCCTGTCGGCATCAAGCCGGAATGGTACTTCTGGGCACAGTTCCAGCTTCTGAAAGACTTCACGTTTGAAGGCGGCGAACTCTTTGCCATCATCCTCTTCACCATCGGTGCCGTTGTCTGGGGTGCCGTGCCGTTCCTTGACAGGAAGGCCTCGAAAGAAGAGAAGAGCCCGATGTTCACGATCCTCGGTCTCCTGGTCCTTGCGTTCCTCATAATCAACACCTACAGGGTCTACGCTGAATACAGCGCCCTCTGAGCTGTCGTGGGGGTTGTCTCTCAGATAACCCCCATTGAGCGTTGATTATCGAACACCGTACAAAACCGCCTCAAGCATCATGCATGAGGCGGTTTTTTTTATGTCCATCCCTCACACACCCACCCACACGCGCTCGCGCGCGCGCGCTCTCTCTCTCTCTGCTCAACCTGACAGGAACTTTACGTCATGCTGCCTGCGGAGCCTCTCAGAGAGACAGCATCCGGCATTCAGTGCCGATACCCTGGAGTGCAGCCATAAAAGAGAGACGGGCCCCTGTTGACAAGGGCCCATCAGTTCGGTAATCTTTTGTTTGCTGCCCGATGGCTGGCTGGGTACTGCGGTTTCGGGGCGATCTCTTTACTCCATCTTGAAGAACGCACCCAGTTCATAGCCGGCGAGGAACGCCCGCATGTCGAGTGATTCGAGGGCGGCATTCCAACGATCGACGTTGTCGAAGGTCGTGATGTCGGCGGTAGATGCACCAGTTTGCAGCATTGGATCTTCTACCGTAAGCATGAAGCGGAGGGTGAGCCATGCGGTGAGCATGCTGAAGCGGTGTTCGCGGAACCAGTACTTCTTGTGATGCTCCTCGAGCTGCAGCATATCGGCGAGATGGCGCGATCCGCTCTCCTGCATCGCCTGCATGGCCTGGATGACGCCGGAAGCCGGATCAGTGGTAGTTGTTTCGCCGACCGGTGCCGCAAGACATGCCATGAGTTCGGCGATACCTTCCCCGGATACCGAGCAGAGGGATCCTTCAGCGTAAATGCTGCGGAGGGTGTCCTGAAGCAGCCAGTCGTCGATGAGGTTCTGCTGGAGTTCGCCGCCGGCCCTAAGCATCTCCTGAACAGCGTCGAGCAGGATCCAGTGGGCGACAAGGGTTCCGTAGACAGGGATGTCGTCTTCGTTCATGGCAAGGGTCGTGCGGAGTTTCCGGGTGGCGGGCTCATTGCCTAGCCCGGCTTCGATTTCAGCGGCCTGCATGAAGAGCAGGGCGGCCTTCACATCCAGCCCTTGGGGGACGCTGAGCGGCTTTTCCATAAGAGAGCTGAACTGCCGGGAGAGGTCGGTAAGGAGCGTGGAGGCAACAGACTGGAATGCTGCAGCATCCGCTTCCAGCAGTGTGGGCTTCGGAGCTGATTCAAGAGCCGCCTGCACCATGCGGTGGAGGGGCGAGAGGCTGATTGCCAAGACGTCCCTCTCAACCGAGTGCGTGCCGCGGCCGTCAAGTTCCCGTGCCAGCTGGTCGTAAGGTTTCAGGCGCGATGGGCGGACCTGGCGGAAGTCGAGGAAGACGTTGTACTTATAGCCGTCGAGCGCCATGAAGAGGCCGTTTTCACGGATTTCGCGAGCGGAACGGATGAACTCGAGGCCGCAGGCGTGGTCGCGGAAGATGACGTAGAGGTCGTCTTCATGGCCGAGGGCCAGGCCGTCGCCAAGTGAGCTCTGGCGGATTCCTCCATCACGGAGGTAGCCTACCGAGGTCTTGAGCCAGCCGGTAGCCCGCTCGAAACTGTTGTTGTAGATGACAAGTGCCCGCTCGTCGCCAAGCATGTTCGAGTAGGCGAAGATGTTTTCGTTGACCGACCCTTCGGGTGCGTAGACGTCGTACAGGTAGAAGTTCTGCACCTCGGCGAAGAGCGGACGCTTCTTCATGATCGGGAAGATTTCCTGATAGTGGCGCCAGACGAGATGCTCGTCAGGGTGCTCGTCATAATATGCTTTTGCATACTCCATTCCGTACTTCTCCGTGAACCCTTCCACCTGGCCGTGGCCGAACATCGGCAGGCCGGGAACGGTGAGCATGACGATGCAGACGCCGATGTACTTGTCGCCCCTTCCGAACTGCGCGATGGCAGTGTCTTCGTCGGGGTTGTTCATGAAGTTGACATAACGCTTCAGGATCTCGGGGTCGAACTCCAGTGTGTTTTTGATGAGGTAGCGGTAGCTGGCGTTATCCTCTTTCTTCAGCATGTGCATGAACGCGCTGTTATAGACGCGGTGCATGCCGAGGGTGCGGACGAAATAGCCCTCAAGCATCCAGAACGCTTCGGCAAGGAGCAGCGTGTCGGGAACTTCTGCATGGATGCGGTCGACCACTTCGCGCCAGAACTCTTCGGGGATGGCGGCATCGAACTCGGCCATGCTCATGGCGTAGGCGGAGCGGGAAGGGACGGCTGCGCTGTGGCCGTGCAGCGGGAACCAGAGGCGCTGGATGTGGCGCTTGGCGAGCACCATGGCGGCGTCGAAGCGGATGATCGGGAACATCCTTGCTACATGGAGGATCTGCTGGATGACCGCTTCGCGGACCTCCGCGGAAAGGAAGTTCAGCTGGGCGGTGTCGTTCCACGGCATGTTGGTGCCATCGTTGCCGTGGTAGATGTAGCGGGTATCGCCGTTCATGTGATCGATCCGCTTGAAGGTGACTGCTGCGTCGGTCCTGTTCCAGTAGCCGTCTTCAAGCTGGATGGTGTAACGGGTATCGGGGCTGAGGTTCGGTCCCGTGTAGGAGTAGTTATAGTAGGGGGGCGTGGATGCGGAGAGGAACCAGTCAGGGCGCTCGCGCACCAGTTCCGAGTCCATGCCGGTATGGTTCGGCACCATGTCGCTGGCAAGGCGGATGCCGCGCTGCATGGCACGGTGGCGGAGGTTGAGGTAGCCTTCATAGCCGCCGATGTCGTCGGATATGTCGTACTTCTCGAGTGCGTAGGCCGAGGCTTTCGCCTCAGGGTTGCCCTGCATCTGCTTGATTTCACGCGATGCGTGGCTTCGCTGCCAGAGGCCGATCAGCCAGAGCGCCGTGAAGCCCTGCCCCGAGATGCGGTCGAGCTCTTCGTCGGGGATGTCCTGCAGGCGGTGTACGGCGCGGCCGTAGGTCTTGCCGAGCTGGTCTAGCCATACATAGGTGCTTTTGGCGAGCATGACCACCTCCGGCATCCATGAGGAGTCGCTGGAGTAGTTGGCAGGCCCGTCGCCAAGCGTGGTGTAGTCGGGTACGCATGCGTCCTTGTCGAAAAATGCGCTGCTATGCCGCCCTTCCTGTTCCTCGGAGATACGCTGGAAAAAGAGGTACTTGTCTTCATCTTCGATGAGTTCGATGGCTCCGGCAAGCATGCTCCAGAATGGAGATCCTTCCAGAAGTTCCGACCAGTTGAGCCGGATGTAGCGGAGCTGCTCGAGGATCGAGTCCGGCGAGTGGCGCATTGGGCGGGTAAGCAGTTCGGCGAGGTCTTCGTTGTCGGGTCCGACAGGGCCCATCGCCTGCATGGAGGACTGGAGCGAGAGAATCAGCTTCCGGTAGGCTTCCTGGCGCATCAGTTCACTGTCGCTGAGGAGCAGGGAGAACGGCTCGAGTGCGGGGTTCTGGTTGTTCAGCCAGACGAGGAAGGACTCCTCAAGCAGGTTAAGCCGCAGGGAGTTCTGCTGCAGGGCCTCGGCGGGAGTTTCGCTGCCGGTGAAGATCTTTATGGTCGGGAATGTGGATAGGAACCGGGCGAGGTACTGGTCGGACTGCTCCAGAGAAATCTCGTCGGAAAAGCGCCTGTAGGCTTTTTCGAGCATGTCGGGTTCACGGCGGGCGATGGCACGGGCCATGACGAAGTGGAAGAGCTCGTGCAGCAGCTTCATGCCGTGGAACTGGGCGGGAAGGACGGGTTTAACGGCTTCACCCTTCTCTTTTTTCAGGTACTCGTTGATGATACTCGCCTGCTTTTCAGCAGTTCTGAGGCTGTCGGGTCCAACTGAGGGCAGGGCAAGAAAGTCGGGGTCGGTCAGGTGGAAGAGCTGCCGGGCTTTTCTGTTGACGTAGAAATGTTCTTTGTTCAGGGCCTCGGGCAGGGTGTTCTTGATGGTCATAATCTCTAGTGCAATGACGGCGCATTGCGGCGGTTGTGGTTTTCGTGCATCCAGAGGGGTGCACAATGGGCTTAAAAGGGATAAGGGAAGGTACGGAATTTCCCTGACAAGTCGCTGATGCCCTTTTGAATTACCGCCGCCGGAAGAGGGGGTCAGTGTGAGCTGGAGGGGGGAGTGGGCGTTTTCTTGAGTTTGCCTTCGATGTATCGTTGGAGGTAGTTGATGCCGAGGTCTTTTGCCGAACGGATCAGTTCGAGGCGGATATCGCGCATGGCACTGTCGGGGCGTGTTACGGAGACAAGCCTTGCCGGGACAGCTGGTTCGGCGGCTGCTTCATCGGTTGGTCCGGATGAGAGGCTTCTGAGTATCCTGCCGGTGAGGAAGCCTGTTGCGAGTGCTCCAAGAACAGCCTGCCACGGGTGGCGTTTGACTATTTCAACAGGGGATATCTCCTGTTCCAGCTCGTGCTGGAACTTCCTGGCCCGATCCCTGATGTCCTGTTCGCGTTCGGCTATCGTTTCATGGAGTGCTGCGATGCGTTCCTGGACGTTTTCCAGGTGCTTGTTCTGTTCAGTCATAGAGTGAGATGATGAATTTCTGGATCCACTCTTTCAGGACACTTGGCCTGAAACGGGTGAAATAAATGAAGCAGCCTATGAATACGAGGCTGACCGAGAGGAATCCCAGCGAGGTGCGGCCGGAGAGTTCCCCGATGAAGAGCGCCACGGTGGTCACGAGGTAGGCGGTACCACCGAGGAGTATCAGCGAGATGACGAGTACGGCCGCCAGCAGCGCAATCTTCTCGGAAAGCTCAATTTTCATAAGCTCCATGCGTGCGTCGATGATGGTCTTGACATCGTCGAAGGTCGACGAGATTGTTTCGTCGAGGAGTCTTGAAACACCGGTTTTCCGGTCTTCCTGCTGTAGCTGTTTATCGCTCTTCTGCATACTACCTGCGTTTGCCGAGTATGAGCCCGAGGAGCACGCCGGCTCCGAGTGCGTAGAGTAGCGAGGGTCCGGGGTTCTGCCGGATGTAGTCTTTGGTCTGTTCAGCGCCTTCAAGGATCCTGTCGTAGGATTCGCTCTCCCTGAACCGGGAGAATGCATCGGACAGCGAGTCGCTGATTTCGCGGATGGACTCCGGGATTCGGCCGTCGCCAGCCGGGTTCCTTTGTGCGTCGGTGTCGCCTTTGGCGTGGATGATGACCGGGACTTCCTGTTGCATAGGTGAAGAAAAAAAGTTGTAGGGACCGATTCAGTGCAATATATGAAATCTCCCGAAGGGGGTTGGAAAAAATGTCAGCAGAGCATCCGGCCTCCGTCCACGGTGATGACCTGCCCGGTGATGTAGTCGCTTTCGAGGAGGAAAAGGACGGCTTTTACGATGTCAAGCGGGTCGCCGAGGCGGCGGAGCGGTATGCGTGCCACCATCTCTTCTTCAGAATCCATGTCCTTGCCGGGGTTGAGGGTGACGGTGCCCGGCGCAATGGCGTTGACGAGGATGTTTGGTGCAAAGGTTTTGGCGAACACTTTCGTCAGGTGTACCACGCCCGCCTTTGCCACGGTGTAGGGAGCGAAGCTTTTCCATACCAGGTCGGCGGAGATGTCGGCCATGGTGATGATGCGGCTGGTGAATGGCTGTTTCTGCATGATTCTGGACGCCTCCTGCATGGTGAAGAATGTACCCTTGAGGTTGGTGTCGACGAGACTGTCCCACTCCTCTTCGGAGACGCCGGGGAGAGGTGTGGCGTAGAAATTGGAGGCGCTGGCGATGAGAAGGTCGAGCCGGTCGAATCGCTTACGGAAAGCGGCAAAGGCAGCCTGGATCTCTTTGGCGCTTGAGGTGCTGCAGTGCACCATCTCCGACTCGGGGCTGACCCAGCGGATTTTCTCGAGGAGTTCCTCTGCTTTGGGCTCGCTGGCGTGCCAGGTGAAGAAAAGGGTGTAGCCCTGGCCTGCTACGGAGAGTGCGATTTCACTGCCGAGCCGGCCGGTGGCTCCGGTCATGAAGCAGACTTTTTTTCCGGGTTGGGTCATGGCATGCATCAGGTTTGCTGTCTGTCTATAAGGTTACCATAAAGGTAGCCATAAAGGTAGCCAACTCCGGAGGGAAATAAAACGTTGAGGTGCTTCAGAGGAGGCGGCGGAACGCCGATGCCTTGATTGCCGCAAAGACTGTTGTTCCAATGGTGATATCCAGCTCTTCGGCAGCTGACCGGACTATTTCGGCAACAAGGGTTCGGTTTGCTGAACGCAGGACAACGCCGACTCTGTTTTCGGAGCTGAAGAGCTCCTCGACACGGCATTCGAGCATGTTTCGGGCGCTGATGGCTTCCGGGTGTTTCCTGAAGAGGATGATGTCCCGTGAGGAGAGCTCGAAGAGCGACGAGTTGGTGTTGCTTCCGTCTGAAATGACCAGCTGCCCATCGCCCCACGGGTAGCGGTACAGGCCGGAACTGCATGCTGGGCCTGAGAGCTGCAGGAGGTTTACATAGCCCCGTCGGCTGGTTGCCATGGCTTTGCGGGCGAGTTCGTCTGGGGTTGCCGGGCCGGTTACGGATCCGTTTTCCACCAGCAGTATGCGCTCTGCCATGAGCTGCATTTCAAGGACCGAATGCGAAATGAAGATGCAGGGTATCCGGAACTGCTCGCTGACGCTCCGGAGGTAAGGGATGACCTGAAAACGGAGTGTGTCGTCGAGTGCCGAGAGGGGTTCGTCCATGACGAGCAGGCGGGGGCTGGCGAGCACTGCTCTGCCAAGCGCAACCCTCTGACGCTCTCCCCCTGAAAGGTTCCCTACACCCCGCTCCAGCAGTCCTTCAAGTTTCAGGGTGCAGGTGAGTTCTTCCGGATCGACCCTGCGGAGCTCTTTAGGGCAGCGGCGCCATCCGTAGTAGAGGTTGCTTTTTACGCTGAGGTGGGGGAAGAGCATTGCCTGCTGGAAGACCAGGCCGATGCGGCGGCGGTGGGGAGATATGTTGATGTGGTCCCTGCTGCTGAAAAGGCAGTCATCATCAAGGAAGATTTCGCCCCTGTCCGGCTCGAGCAGACCGGAAAGAAGGTGAATGAGGGTGGATTTCCCGCTGCTGGAACGGCCGAAGATGCCGATCCGTTCCCCGGTAATGTCGGCTGAAGCATCGAGCGTGAAACTTCCCTGCGATTTTTTGACATCAAATCGGAGCCTCATCCCTCTGCCTCCCTCTGTATCCTTCGGGTAAGCGATTCGTGCAGGAAGAGTACGATGACGGAGATGGTGACCGAGACGATGCAGAGCGTCATTGCCATCCCTGTACCTCCCGGCGAGCTGGCATATTCATAGATGGCGAGTGGAATGGTCTGGGTAACGAAGGGGATGTTGCCTGCCACCATGATGGTGGCGCCGAACTCGCCGAGGCTTCGGGCGAACATGAGTGAAGAGCCCGCAAGGATTCCCCGCAGCGAGAGGGGAAGAACGATGGTGAAGAGAATATCGGGCTTCGACGAGCCAAGGCTTTTTGCCGCGTCGATGATCTGGGGGTTGATGGATTCCATGCCGAGCCGGATGGATCGCACCATCAAGGGAAATCCGATGGTCGCGGCGGCAATGACGGCAGCCTGCCAGGTGAAGACAAGCTGGATTCCGGCAGCATCAAGCAGTCTGCCCGGCCATCCGTTGCGGCCGAGCATCAACAGGAGGAAGTAGCCAATGACGACCGGCGGCAGGGTGAGCGGCAGGTTGATGAAGACTTCAAGCAGCACTTTCCCCCTGAAGTTTCTGAATGAGAGCAACCACGCCACCATAAAGCCGGGAGGAAGGGAAACGATGGTCGCTGTCAGGGCAATCTGCAGTGAGAGCCGTATGGCTTCGATATCCTGGGTGGTGAGCTGCATCATGAGTCCCCTTTCAGTTGACCTTGTATCCGTATTTCTTCAGGACCGTTCGGGCTTCGGGGCTGCGGAGGTACAGGAGGAACGCTCGGGCTTCATTGTTTTTTGCCCCGCTGTGGGTCAAAGCCATAGGGAACTCGATCGGGGGGTAAAGCTTTTGCGGTACTTCGAAGCGGGTGGTTGCCTTCTTGGCAAGGATAGCGTCGGTTGCGTAGACAAATCCGCCGTCCACTTCACCGAGCTCTGCATACATCAGGCACTCCCGTACATCCCTGGCCATGACCAGCTTTCCCTCCAGTCTGCTCCGGAGCCCTGCGCCGGTTATGGCCGACATCGCATAGTCGCCGGCCGGCACACTGCCCGGGCTCCCGATGGCGATTTTATTGAGCTTCACGAGGTCCTGCATCATCAGGACCTTCGTTGCGCCCGTCCCGGTAAAGACCAGAGTGTTTCTGGTAAAGAGCTGTATGCTTGCCGGGTCAACGGCATTCTCTGTTTTGAGGAAATCCATCCATTTCCTGTTGGCTGAAATGAAGATATCCACCGGAGCTCCGTTCATGATCTGGCCTGCCAGCGTTCCTGAGGAGGCGAAGTTGCTGATGATGATTGTTCCGGGATGCTGTTTTGAATAACGTGACGTCAGTTCCTTGAGGGCATCGCGCATGCCGGCCCCTGCACTGAGTCGCAGCTCGCCTGCCATCGCATGCAGGGGGCCTGTGAAGAGCATAAGGCAGATGAATGCAATCTGCAGAAGAGTGCCTGCAAGTGGGCGGGTTGATTGGGACTGCATGGGGTTCGTTATTTGCTGTTTCTTGGCTTATATGCACTGCATGGCGGCAGCAATGTCTGCGGGTTTTCCGAAATAGACCGATGAGAGCACGATGATGTCGATGCCGGTTGCAGCATAGATGCCTGCGTTTTCAGGGGTGATGCCGCCTGCGGCCGAGATCTTGATGTCGGGAGCAATATTTCTGATGGCATGGACCAGATCCACAAGGCGTTCCGGTGAGAGTTTGTCGACCTGCACGACATCGGCTCCGGCAGCGGCAATCCTGAGCGCCTCTTCGGGTCCGTCGGCCTCCACCAGAATCTTGTGTTCCGGAGCCTGTTTCTTTATTTCAGGGAGACGCTCCAATAAGCGGTCGAGGCCGCCCATGAACTCCGTGTGCTGGCGGAATACCAGGATGGATTCCGACAGCCCGAGCCGGTGCGGGGTTGCGCCTCCTGCAAGGATGGCCTTGATGGCGGCTTTTTTCGTCCCGGGGAACGACTTTCTGGTGGTTGCGATGCTGATGGCCGGGTTGGCGCTCCGGGCGCTTGTAACGATGCCGGCGGTTCTCGTGGATATGCCCGAGGCATACTCGAGTATGTTCAGGGCCACTTTCCATGCAGCATGCAGGCTTGAGGCCGATCCTTCCGCCGAAAGGAACATGGTGCCGGATGGGACACCGGTGCCGCTCGGGGTAAGGAGGGTTACCCGTGCGCCGCAGCGCTCAAGTATCCGCCCGGCCTCTTCAGTGCAGGAGAGGGTTGTTTCATGCCTTGTCGTAAAGGTGATTCTTCCGGGCTGTTCACCTATTTCGAGCACTGCAGTAGTGAGGTCTCCATAGGGGACGTCCTCTTCGATGAATCGTTCGATATCAGTATCAGGGAGTTGGTAGAGTATCATGCGACTATTTGTTTTCCGTCAAAAAGCGTTATGTAATCGTTTGCATACCGATAAACCCAGAAAAGCCGGAGCTCCATGTCCGGAATTGGGGAGTACGTCCTGCTATTAAGATAAATAATTAAGGAAAAAACCCAATAGCCATTAATTGTTTAGGTTCTGCTTGGGTTTCAGTGTTGAAGACAGCGTTCCTGCCGATTTCATGATCAGTATAATATATGGTATGGCCGGTCCACTTCCTTGACGAAATTTGTAGAGGTACTTCTTGTTTTCTTGATTTACTTATCGTATATTTACGATGAACTAATTGATTGATATGGAGAGAATGAAAAGATCGTTGACCCCGGTCGACTACAGCCGTGGGGAAGAAACGCTGGCGGTACTGGCCAAAGCGCTCAGCCACCCGGTGCGTATCCGCATCCTCCAGTTGCTGCAGCAGGAGGCCTGTTGTTTCACCGGAGAGCTGACTACGTTGATTCCGATGGCGCAGTCCACGATTTCGCAGCATCTGAAGGCGCTTCTCGAGGCCGGCCTCATTCAGGGAGAGATCAATCCACCAAAGGTCCGTTATTGCATCAACCGTGAAAAGTGGGCAGAGGCGAAGGAGCTCTTTGCGGTTTTTTTTAAGATAGAGGGTGCGGAATCATGCGACTGCCGTTGATTTAGGCGCAGCTTCTGATGTGGTTTGTTTTTTTTGATTCCAATAATCGTTCATTTGCGATTAACTTTTTTAAACAGAAGACAGGAGAACACTATGATCCAGGTAAAAATTCTCGGAACCGGTTGCGCAAAATGCAACCAGCTTGCCGATGCGGTACAGGCTGCCATTGCTGCAGACGGCATTGTGGCTGAGGTCGAAAAGGTGCAGGACATTCAGCAGATCATGTCCTACAATGTGCTCTCCACCCCGGCACTTGTGGTCGATGGTGAGGTCCGCTCGGCGGGCAGGGTACCTTCAGCTGATGAACTGCATTCGCTGCTTCGGCCGAAAGCCAAAGGGTGCTGCTGCAAGGGTTCTTCGGGCTCATCCTGCTGCTGAGGGGGAGAGAGGCATGAAACAGTCGCTGTTGTGGTGGGGAGGGTTACTTCTGGCGGCCCTTCTCTGGGTGTTTCTCTACCTGAGGCTCGAGGGAGGTGCGGAGGTGCTGGTCGGAATGCTCGGCCTCAGCCGGTCCGTGCCTTTTGGTGAAGCATTGCATTTCTTCCTGTACGAGGTGCCGAAAGTGCTGATGCTTCTTACGGCAGTGGTTTTTCTGATGGGTGTGGTGCATACGTTTGTCTCTGCGGAGCGGACCCGGGCCATGCTTTCGGGGCGCCGTCTCGGGGTAGGTAACATGCTTGCCGCAGCGCTCGGCATCGTAACACCGTTCTGTTCGTGTTCGGCCGTGCCGCTCTTCATCGGGTTTCTGCAGGCTGGCGTGCCGCTCGGCGTGACCTTTTCCTTTCTGATATCGGCACCGATGGTCAATGAAGTCGCCCTGGCGCTTTTGTTCGGGATGTTCGGCTGGAAGGTGGCGCTGCTCTATATGGCTATGGGCCTGGGAGTTGCCGTGATTGCCGGTCTGGTGATCGGTCGGCTCCGGATGGAAGAACACCTCGAGGAGTGGGTGCGGAAACTGCAGGGGAGCGCCGATGCCGGATCGGGCATTCCTGAGCGGATGGAGTGGCCGCAGCGGATGCGTGAGGGGCTCGGCCATGTCCGGGAAATCGTTGGAAGAGTGTGGTTGTTCATCCTCCTCGGTGTCGGGCTTGGTGCCGGCATTCATGGCTATGTGCCTGAAAACTTCATGGCCTCGCTCATGGGCCAGAGTGCATGGTGGTCGGTGCCTGCAGCCGTCCTCATCGGTGTGCCGATGTATTCGAACGCTGCAGGGATCATTCCCGTAGTGCAGGCCCTGCTCGGAAAAGGCGCGGCTCTCGGCACGGTAATGGCATTCATGATGAGCGTCATCGCCCTTTCGGCTCCGGAGATGATAATCCTCCGGAAGGTTCTCAAGCCCAGGCTGATTGCCGTGTTCGCAGGGGTGGTCGCTTCGGGGATTGTGCTCGTCGGTTATATGTTCAATCTGGTTCTCTAACTATAAATACTGCATCTCGATCATGAAAACGTCAGTGCTGGTTCTCTGTACGGGAAACTCATGCCGAAGCCAGATGGCCGAGGGGTTTCTCCGTTCGTTCGACTTGGATCTTGAGGTTTATTCCGCAGGCACCGAACCCTCCGGAACGGTGCATCCTATGGCCGTGAAGGTCATGGCTGAAGAGGGCATCGATCTTTCCGGAGCTTCTCCCAAAAGCGTTGACGGGTTCCTTTCCCGTCCATTCGATTACGTTGTGACGGTCTGCGACGGGGCCAATGAGTCATGCCCGGTGTTTAGCGGAAGGGTAGGAAAACGCCTGCACATCGGGTTTGAAGACCCTGCCGGGGCGTCCGGGACGGAAGAGGAGGTGCTGAAAGTGTTCCGCAGCGTCCGCGACCTTATCAAACAGGGTTTCGGGGAGTTCTATCGTAACGATATCAAGGGAGACCCTCATGAATAAGATTTCCGGCAGGCTTTCGTTTCTCGACCGCTACCTGACGCTCTGGATTTTCCTGGCCATGGCAGCAGGTGTTGCCGCTGGCTGGGCCTTTCCCGCCGTTCCGGCATTCATCGGGAGTTTCCAGTCCGGGACGACCAACATCCCCATCGCCATAGGACTCATCGTGATGATGTATCCTCCGCTGGCGAAGGTGCACTATGAGGAACTCGGTGAGGTGTTCGCCAACCGGAAGATACTTTCCCTCTCGCTGCTTCTCAACTGGCTCGTCGGACCGCTTCTGATGTTCGCGCTTGCGGTGTTGTTCCTCTCCGGCATGCCGCACTATATGGCGGGCCTGATCCTCATCGGTCTTGCCCGCTGCATCGCCATGGTCATCGTCTGGAACGACCTTGCCGGCGGTGACAGGGAGTATGCCGCAGGGCTCGTGGCGTTCAACTCGATCTTCCAGGTGCTGTTTTTCCCGCTCTATGCATGGTTTTTCCTGACGGTGCTGCCGGGATGGCTCGGGCTCTCCTCGTTCAGCGTCCATATCACCATCGGCGAAATTGCCGCTTCGGTCGCCATCTATCTCGGCATACCTTTCGCTGCAGGGTTCCTTTCCCGCTTTTTTCTCATCCGCTGGAAGGGATCGGAGTGGTATCAGCGGGAGTTCATCCGGCGCATAAGCCCCCTTACCCTCATAGCCCTCCTCTTCACCATTGTTGCGATGTTTTCGCTGAAAGGTGCTTATATCGTCGCAATCCCGATGGACGTGGTACGCATCGCAGTTCCGCTGTTCATTTATTTCGTACTGATGTTCTTCACCTCGTTTTTCGTTGGAAAGAAAGCGGGCGCCGGATATCAGAAAACGGTGACACTCTCCTTTACTGCGGCGAGCAATAACTTTGAGCTTGCCATTGCAGTGGCTGTCGGCGTGTTCGGTATCCATTCGCCGGAGGCGTTTGCCGCGGTCATCGGGCCTCTTGTGGAGGTGCCGGTGCTCATCGGCCTCGTCAATGTGTCGCTTGGCCTCCGGAAGCGTTTCTTTTCTGATGCCGAAGGGAGGCCAGCTGTGGCGGACTGATTTATCGGTTCCCGTCAGTCCCTTTTTGTTCGTATCTTCATCAGGAGCGACAAAAATAAACACCGAGTGATGGCCGACGAAATTCTCCGACTTGAACACATACAGAGGGAGCTTGAGCTGTCGCGCGATGTCCGCCAGACGATCATTCCGAACCTCTCCCTCCGGATAACGGCGGGAGAGTTCGTTTCCATCACAGGCCCTTCGGGGTCCGGAAAATCGACCCTGCTCTACATCATGGGCGGGCTCGACAAGCCCTCTTCCGGCAGGGTCTTTCTTGACGGGGAGGATATCACCGAAACGGAAGAGAAGGAGATGACCCGGATCCGGAACCGCAAGATCGGGTTCATCTACCAGTTCCACTTCCTGCTTCCGGAGTTCAACGCCGTGGAGAATGTGAGCATGCCGATGCTGATTGGCGGCCGCCTGTCCCGTAAGGAGACGAGGGAGCGTGCCATGGCCCTGCTCGACATGGTGGAGCTGCAGGATAAATACACCAATAAACCGAGCCAGCTGTCCGGTGGACAGCAGCAGCGAGTGGCCATTGCCCGTGCGCTTGCAAACGAGCCGAAGGTGCTGCTTGGCGATGAGCCGACCGGCAACCTTGATTCCCGTTCCGCCGACAAGGTGTACCAGCTGTTCGAACGCCTGAACCGTGAACTTGGCCAGACCGTGATTGTGGTGACCCATGACGAGGAGTTCGCCAACCGGGCCGGACGGCGGATCCATCTCGTCGACGGAAAGATCGAGAGCGACCGGATGCTTCGGGATGGCCGCGCAGTCCTCTCCCAATGAGTTAAACCTGATCTCTGCATGCACTCTTCCCTTGATTCCATTCGCTCCTCCCACCCGCATTTGTACGGCGCGTTTTCTTCGCTGCCGGACGGCGAGGCACACTTCCGCTCCGTTCAGGAACTCGATCGTTACTGGGAGCGGCTGCAGGATCCCCTGCCGGAGGTGGTGAGGGATGCCGCCTCATTGCCACCCGGGGCCGTCATCAGCGGCACCTACGATATTGTCTATGCAGGCGGTACCCTTGGCATGCTGCATGCGGCGGTAATGGCACGGCACCATGGCCGGAAGGTGCTGGTTTTCGACCGCCATACACCCGGTCGTTCTACGAGGGACTGGAATATTTCCCGCCCCGAACTGTTCAGGCTGGCCGATACCGGGGTGTTCAGCCATGAGGAACTCGAATCGGTAATCGCCCGGAAGTACCGGAATGGATGGGTCGAGTTCCACAAGGAGGACGGAAGCCAGAAGCGTCTCTATATGGAGAATGTGCTCGACTGTGCCGTCGAGGCGGACCGGCTGCTCGGTATTGCTACGCAGAAGGTGAAGTCTGTTTCGGGATGCGATGTCCGTTCGGGGCTGTCGTTCGTCCGGTGCTGGCGGTTCAGTGACCATGTGGTGGTGGAGACAAAGGACGCCGCGGGGTCATCGTCCTGGTTCAGGGCCCGTGTGCTGGTCGATGTGATGGGCATCCTTTCGCCTATCGCCATGCAGCTCAACCGGGGCCGCCCGCAGACCCACGTCTGCCCGACGGTCGGCACCATAGCCAGCGGGTTCGAGGACGCTGATTTCGATACGGGGGAGATCCTTGCCAGTACCGGCTCTGCCGACATGTCTTCCGGCCGGGGCCGCCAGTTCATCTGGGAGGGGTTTCCGGCTAAAGGGGATGAGTACATCACCTACCTCTTTTTTTATGACGAGGTCTCCTCTCCCAACGACAAGTCGCTCGTCAGCCTGTTCGACACCTATTTCAAAAGGCTTGGCGAGTACAAGAATCCGGGAAAGGATTTCAGGGTACATCGGCCGGTGTACGGCATCATCCCGGCCTATTTCCATGACGGATTCAACCGTACGCGCGAGATTGCAGATGACCGTATCATCCTGTTCGGTGATGCCGCATCGCTCGCCTCACCGCTCACTTTCTGCGGGTTCGGTTCAATGGTTCGCAACCTCGGGCATCTGACGGCGGGCCTTGAGGACGCCCTCAGCTCCGCCGACCTCTCGAAGCGTTCGCTTGAGCGGGTCAGCGCCTATGAACCCAACGTAGCCTCGATGGCCAATCTCATGAAGTACATGTGCTTCGACTCAGCCACCGATGAGCCGAACTTCGTGAACGATCTCATGAATGAGGTGATGATAGCACTGGATGACCTTCCGGAACACTACCGCGAGGCGATGTTCCGCGATGAAATGAAGATCGAGGAACTTGCTGTGGTGATGCTCAAGGTTGCCTGGCGCTATCCGAAGGTCCTGAAGGCCACCTGGGATAAGCTTGGCATTGAAGGATCGCTCGGATTCCTCAAGAACATTTCCGGCTGGGCGTTCTCCCAGTTCAGGCAGCCCTGGTGGTGATGATGGGGGGAGCAGATGCACTCCGGCGGGAGGCCGAAGAACTCCGGGTTCAAATAGAGCGCCATAACCGCCTGTACTACCTCGAAGCGAAGCCGGAGATTTCGGACTATGATTTCGACCGGCTGCTTCTGCGCCTGGTCGAGCTGGAACGGGCCCATCCTGAACTCGTGACGCCCGACAGTCCGACCCAGCGGGTCGGTGGTGCCATCACCAGGGAGTTTCCTCCGGTGGAGCACCGCGAACCGATGCTCAGTCTTTCCAACACCTACTCCATCGGCGAGGTGGAGGAGTTTGAAGGGCGCGTTGGCCGCCTGCTTGAGGCGGAGGGCATACGGAGCCGCGATATGGTGGCGGAACTGAAGTTCGACGGCGTCGCAGTAAGCCTCCTCTACCGTGACGGAGTCCTGGTGCGTGGCGCCACCCGCGGCGACGGCCGGCGTGGCGACGACATCACCCTGAACCTCCGGACCATTCCGACGGTGCCTCTCAGCCTCGGTACCCTTGATACTCCGTTTTCCAATGGCGAGGGTCGCGAGGTGGAAGTGAGAGGGGAGGTGTTCATGCAGAAGAAGGATTTCACGGAGCTGAACGATACCCGCCCCGAAGAGGACCGGTTCGCCAATCCCCGGAACGCCACGGCCGGAACCCTTAAACTGCAGGATTCGGCTGAAGTGGCTACGCGCCGGCTCTGGTTCGTTGCATACTACCTCGACGGGCTCAAGGATCCCGATACTCCTCACTTCCGGCGCCTCCAGCTGCTTGAGACAGCGGGCTTTTTCACCGGCGGCCACTACCGGCTCTGCCCGGGTATGCAGGACATCGCTGCATTCATCGACCGTTGGAACGAGGAGCGCTGGAGTCTTCCTTATGAGACCGATGGGGTCGTATTAAAGCTGAACGACGTTCGTCAGTGGAAGACCCTCGGAGCCACGAGCAAGAGCCCACGCTGGGCGATTGCCTACAAGTACCCTGCCCAGCAGGCCACGACTGTGCTTCGTGATGTTGTCTTCCAGGTCGGTCGACTCGGAACCATCACGCCGGTTGCGGAACTCAAGCCGGTGCGGCTCGCTGGATCGACCGTGTCACGTTCCACCCTGCATAATTTTGATGAGATGCGGCGCCTTGGCATCATGCTTGGCGACAGGGTCATTATCGAGAAGTCCGGGGAGGTGATTCCGAAGGTGATCCGTGTCGTCACTGAGGAGCGCCCCGCAGATGCCCGGCCGGTCGGGCTGCCTTCACTCTGCCCTGCGTGCGGTACGCCGATCATCCGGGAGGAGGGGGAGGTCGGTTATTACTGCCCGAACGAAGCGGGTTGCCCGGCGCAGCTGAAAGGCCGGATCCTGCACTTCGCGTCCCGTAACGCCATGGATATCCAGAACCTCGGTGAAGCGCTTGTCGACCAGCTGGTTGCTCTTGGCCTCGTGCATGATCCTGGTGACCTGTACTTCCTGCAGGAGCCCCAGCTCCGGAACCTGGAGCGCATGGGTGCAAAATCTGCGCAGAATGTGGTGCGGGCGCTTGATGAAAGCCGCAGCCAGAGCTACGCCCGTCTGCTCTTCGCTCTCGGCATCCGCCACATCGGCCAGGCAACGGCGCGTGAGCTTGCCCGGGCATTTCCCTCAATCGCAGCGCTTGAAAAGGCAACGGAGGCGGAGCTTGCCGATGTAGCCGATATCGGGCCGGTGATCGCCCGGAGCATCAGGGAGTGGTTTGAAAAGCCTGCCGTTCCTGCACTTCTCGAAAAGTTGCGCGATGCCCGCCTTCCGCTTGCAGCCGAAGAGCCGAAACCGCTCATAAACAGCAACTTCGAGGGACTCTCGGTCGTTTTTACCGGTGCGCTCCTGCGCCACGATCGCCAGAGTGCATCCGAGCTGGTGCTGGAGCGGGGAGGGAAGATTGTCTCTACGGTAAGCAAAAAGACGGGGCTTGTTGTGGCGGGCACAGAGGCCGGCAGTAAGCTGGAAAAAGCCATCAAGCTGGGTCTCAGGGTAATCAGCGAGGAAGAGTTCGAGGCAATGCTGTGAACTCCTGAACGTCCTCTCCGAGTCCAGAATGCTTCGGCAGAAAGCTAAAGGCTGCCTGTGCGGGCAGCCTTTAGTGCGATTATGCATGATTGCTATATGCGGCTTCGGCTTAGAACTTGACGAGCATGTCGGCCTGCCAGAGCTGGTAGTGGTTTCCTGAATCTATGACTTTTTCGTGGTTATAGTATTTCAGGGCAACATTCAGGTCCTTGATGAGCTGGTACTGGGCGGTGAGCTTGATGCCCTGGCCATCAGTTCCGCCCTTGAAGCGGGTTCCATCGGTGAATGCTCCAATAAGGGCGTCTTTTTCAAGGTAGCAGTAGTTGGCATCCAGAGACCATTTTCCAACCTTGTCGGCTTTGCCCAGCGTTCCGCCGACGAGGTAGGCGGTATCATTATTGTCCACGCCGCTGGCGATGTTGCTGGCATACTGTCCGTAAACCTTCCAGGGGAGTCCGCTGCCGAATTTCCCGCCTGCGTTGGCGAAGATTTCAATGATATCGTAATCGTAGGTCAGCTTTCCGCTGGTGCCGCTGGTGCCGGTGTTGCCGAACAGTTTGTCTCCGTAGGTCCAGGTGATGCTGGACCCCTCGATGTTCAGGTATTTGTAGTAGCTGCTCCCGAGCATATAGTCGACTCCGCCCGATTTGCCGCTCCAGGCGAGCTGTGCTGTCCAGAGTGCGGGGTCGTCAGTTACGGTTTTGTCTGTAGTGGCCGTTTCACTCACCTCTCCAAGGATATAGTAGCCAGCGGTGGCGCTGAGTCCCTGCTGCAGCTTCTTGCCGTTCCTGCCGTACTGGAGGGTAAGGCCTTCGAGGGTGACATCGGTGTCCCAGAGCAGGTCATTGACCCTCACGAGGCACTCGCTGACGTCGCGCTTGCCGGCGCTCAGGGCCGCGTTGCCTTCAAGCCCGTAGGAGAGCGGACGGATTTCCAGGTAGGCCTGGTTGAGCATCAGGTCGCTCATGCTGAAGGCATCGCCGCTTCCAAGGACATAAAGGCGCGATGTCGGGTTGCTGGCGCCTGTTGCAACTTCAATGCCGCCCTTGATTTCGTCGTTGATTTTCGGGAATGTGCCGAAGTGGAGGCCGATGCGGTGGCTTCCGTCAAATCGGGAGTCGCCATCAAGGCGGCTGGATTCGTAGCGGTAGAGGGCCTCGCCTTTCCAGTTCCATTCGATCTCGCTGGCGGAGGCTGCTTCCCGGCCCCATCCTGCTGCGGCAAGGGCGGATAAAATGATCAGTGTTTTTTTTATGGCCATGGAGGTTTGGTTGCGCATTACGTTATTTACTCTAATACATAACGCTATATATAAAAAAAGCTCTTACGAGATGGAATTATACGTGATATTTCCTTGATTTCATAACTGTCGTCAAGGAAATATCAGATTATCCAGAAATAAATAAGGTTAAGTGGCCGGATTGCCTTATTTTTCTGCGATATAGAGGATGGAAGTCTCAAAGGTCATGGGACGGTATTCGGCGGCGCTGAATCCGCTTTCCTTCAGAATGGCAGTAAAGGCTTCAGCCTGCGGGAACTGCTCGACCGAGTGGGGGAGGTAGTCGTAGGCGAAGGTCGAGCGGCTGAAAAGCCCGGCTACTTTCGGCAGCACTTTCTTGAAGTAGACGAGGTAGAGGTCCTTAAGGATCGGAGTGCGCGGAATCATCGGCTCGATGATCAGCGCATGGCCTCCGGGTTTCAAGACCCGGTGGAACTCCTGCATCCCTTTCTTGAGGTCTTCGAAGTTTCGCACACCGAACCCTGCAGAGACGATGTCGAAGCTGGCGTCCTTGAATGGCAGCTCTTCGGCGCACCCTTGGGTGAACTCGATCGAAGGGTACTTTCTGCGGGCGATGGTGAGCATCTCGGGGGAGAGGTCGAGTGCGCTGACTTTCGCATTGGGGATTTTCGTCATAGCGTCAGCAAGGTCGCCGGTGCCGGTTGCGACGTCGAGGATGCGCGGTGCCGGCACGTTCAAAAGCAGCTTCCGGGCACGGCTGGTCGCCGCAGCCCGCCAGTAGTTGTCAATGCCGAGTGAGAGCAGGTGGTTGAGGAAGTCGTAGGTCGGTGCGACTTCGTCGAACATCTGCTGGATAGACGACCTCGATTTGGTGAGGTTGAGCGATTCGGCAGTTTTTTTTGCAGGGGTTGCCATAGGTTCAGCTTTTTTTGCCATAGACCTCTTCAGGATCGAACATCAGGGTGTCGCAGATTTCCATGCTGCCGTCCTCCAGAACCCTGCGGTAGAAGCAGGAGTGGTAGCCTACATGGCAGGCTCCGCCGATCTGGGAGACTTTCAGGATGAGGGTGTCGCCGTCGCAGTCGATGAGGATGTCGTACACGTCCTGCATGTTACCCGATGATTCGCCCTTCAGCCAGAGCTTGTTGCGGCTACGGCTCCAGTAGCAGGCTTTTTTGCGCTCGAGCGTCATCTCCAGACTCTCGCGGTTCATCCAGGCCATCATGAGGACTTTGCCTGTTTCATGGTCCTGTACGATGGCCGGGACCAGTCCCTTCGCATCGAATTTGACTGTGTCGAGAAAGCTTTTGTCGATACCTTCGTTATCTCCCATGATGACTGCCTGTTAAGTGTTCCTGAACGAAAACGGCCGACGGGTGCGGCCGGGGGGGAATTAGGTTTTTAAAGATTGATAAAATTATGGAAAAACCAAGGTCGCAATGGAGAAAAAGGCGAAAAGGTGTAACTTTAAAAACACTCAATCAACCTTGAACAGGTCCATGCAGTCCCTACAGAAGATCTTCCCGAAATACTCGATCGCCCTTGGCGCCTTGTTTATCATGACGGTTACCTACCTCCTGCTGAAGGGTGGCACCGTGGAGGTCGATGCCCTCAGGGTTGAGTACCGGGAGCTGGTGCAGGCGGTGTATGCGACAGGCTACGTGGAGGCTGACGCGGTGGCGAACCTCTCAGCTGAATATTCCGGGACGGTCAGCTTTATCGGTGCACGGGAGGGTGAGATGGTCGAAACTGGCCAGACGATCCTTTCCTTTGAGAGCCCTCGACCCGAGTTTGCCGTCAGGGAGGCCCGGGCCGCTTTGAGGGAGCAGGATGCCGCCATGAAGGATGCCGAGCTTGATTTTTCACGTAAAGAGAACCTGTTCCGGGAGGGCGCTGTGTCGCGACAGGATTTCGATCGGGCGGAAAAAGCCCGGGTGCAGGCCGCGGAGCTTCAGCGCCAGAAGGCGTTCCGGCTGAAAATGGTTGAAGATGACCTGAAAAAATTGACGGTTCGCGCCCCGTTCAAGGGGGTGCTGACCCTGCAGGATGTGAAGAAGGGTGATTATGTCTCATCTGGTGCCCTTGTGGCGACGGTGGTCGACACAAGCGGATATGCGGTCGTCGTTGAAATCGATGAACTCGATGTTCCCCGGGTCCGGCCCGGCCAGAATGCGGCTGTGGTGTTCGACGCATACCCCGAGCGCCGTTTTTCGGCTTCAGTGTCGAGGGTCGTGCCGATGACTGACAGGGTGACGAAGACCTCGAAGATCTATCTTGTGGCTGATATGCCAAAGGGTGCGGTGCAGGCCGGTATGACGGCAACAGCCAACATAATTTTCAATGTCAAGCACAGATCGCTCCTTGTACGGAAAGGCTCGGTGTTCCGGGAGGGTACCGACAGCTACATTTGGAAAATCGATGAAGGCCGGCTGAAGAAGCAGCCGATCCGGACCGGAGCCTCGGACCTCACCTATGTCGAAGTGCTTGAGGGGCTCAAAGAAGGTGATCTGGTGGCATCGGTTCCTGAAGATCGTTTCCGTGAGGGGATGGTGGCGAATGCGTCGGCAAGCCCGAAATCCTAGCATGTATCCCATCTCTGCTCCCCGGTGCACAACCTGACGCTCATCATCGTCTGCTTCCTTCTCGGCATAGCCGCAAGGAAGCTCGGCCGTCTGCCCGCCGTTACTCCCTTGGTCCTCAACAGCTTCATCATCCAGGTGTCTCTTCCTGCGCTGACCCTTCTCTATGTTCACGATCTGCGGCTTACGGGGGACGTTTCCGTTCTGGCATCAATGCCGTGGTTGCATTTTCTCATTGCGGCGGTGTTTTTCTTCGCTGTCGGCAAGGCCCTCCGTCTGCCGCGTAAAACGGTGGGGGCTCTTATCCTGACAGGCGGGCTCGGCAATACCTCTTTTCTAGGATTGCCGATGATTGAGGCGTTCTATGGGCGTGAAGGCATTGCATATGGCATCATCGTCGACCAGCTGGGCTCGTTCATGGTGCTCTCGACCCTCGGCATCACCGTGGCCGGCATCTATTCGGATGGACGCCCTTCGCTTCCGGCCATCCTTAAACGTATTATCCTCTTTCCGCCATTCATCGCGCTTCTTCTGGCGCTCTTCCTCATGCCCGTTGCCTATCCGCCGTGGCTGGTTGCTGTGCTCGCCCGCCTTGGCGACACGCTTGCTCCGCTGGCGCTTTTTTCAGTGGGGTTTTCGTTCCATCCCGGTCATCTCGGCGGGAACGGACGGAATCTCGCGCTTGGTCTCGGCTTCAAGCTGGTGCTTGCACCGCTTGTGCTCGCGATGTTCTATCTGGGAATTGTCGGGGTACGTGGGCCGGGGGTGGAGGTGATGCTGTTTGAAGCAGCGATGCCGCCGATGATAACTGCGGGCATCATTGCCGCCGAGCATGACATCAACCCGCCGCTTGCCGGGTTGATGGTTGCTCTTGGCATCATTCTCTCTTTTATGACTCTGAGCCTCTGGAGCATACTGCTTGGAGGTGTCTGAAGCGGGTGGGTTACCACTCGTTGTGGTTTACTGCCGTACCCATGAGCTTATCGTGGATCGCCTTGGCTGCCGTACGCCCTGCGCCCATGGCGAGGATGACGGTGGCACCGCCGGTGACGATGTCGCCGCCGGCATAGACGTTCTCTTTTGAGGTCGCCATCGTGTTGATGTCGACAATGATGGTGTCGCGCTTGCTGACTTCGATGTCGGGAGTGGTCTGCTTGATGAGCGGGTTCGAGCCGTTGCCGATGGAGATGACGGCCATGTCGAGCGGAAGGATGAACTCGGAACCCTCAACAGGAACAGGGCGGCGGCGGCCGGACTCATCGGGTTCGCCGAGCTCCATCTTGATGCATTTCACGCCGGTCAGCCAGTGGCGGTCATTTCCGAGGAACTCAAGCGGGTTCATGAGAAGCAGGAACTCGATGCCCTCTTCCTTCGCGTGGTGGATCTCCTCGACCCGCGCAGGCATCTCTGCTTCCGAACGGCGGTAGACGATATAGGCGTGTTCGGCTCCGAGCCTTTTTGCGGTACGGACCGCGTCCATCGCGGTGTTGCCACCGCCGAAGACTGCGACGTTTTTGCCCCTGCAGTCAAACACCGGAGTGTCGCTGCCGGCGGGGAAGTCATAGGCCTTCATGAGGTTGACGCGGGTGAGGAACTCATTGGCCGCAAGCACGCCGACGAGGTTTTCGCCGGGGATGCCCATGAACCAGGGAAGTCCTGCGCCGACGCCGATGAAGACGGCATCGAAGCCCTCTTCCTCAATCAGTTCGTCGATGGTGACTGAACGGCCGACGACCACGTCGGTCTGGAATTCCACGCCCATTTTCTTGAGCCCCTCAATTTCCGTTTTCACGATTTCTTTGGGAAGGCGGAACTCAGGGACGCCGTACATGAGCACGCCGCCGAGCTCATGGAGCGCTTCGAACACCACCACCCTGTGCCCCTGGCGGATCAGGTCATTGGCGCAGGATAGTCCTGCCGGGCCGCTGCCGATGACGGCGACTTTCTTGCCTGTCGCAGCCTTGATGGCCGGAAGATCCGGCTCACCGTGTTCGCGTTCCCAGTCGGCGACGAAGCGCTCAAGGTTGCCGATGGCGACAGGCGCGTGTTTCTTGCCGATGACGCAGGCCTTTTCGCACTGGTCTTCCTGCGGGCAGACCCTGCCGCAGACGGCGGGAAGGACGTTGTCTTCCTTTACCTTTCTGGCAGCTCCAAGGAAGTCGCCCTCGGCGACCAGCTTGATGAATTCATCGATCTTGATGTTCACAGGGCATCCCTGGATGCAGATGGGGTCCTTGCACTGGATGCAGCGGAGCGCTTCCTGCCGGGCAAGTTCAGGGGTGTAGCCGAGGTTGACTTCGCGGAAGTTTTTGTTGCGGACTTCTGGATCCTGCGCCGGCATCGGCTGGCGGGGAATGGCCAGGCGTTCTTTATTCGTGATATGTTGTGCGTCCATGGTTGTGTTCAGTTGGAAAATGATTGTGCAGAGTACCCTTCTCTTCTCGTCGCCGCTTTACTTATCCATGTGCAGGTGGCAACGGTGGCTTGTGCCTTCAGCCGACTCTTTCTCTTCAGAGAGGTAGATCCTGTTGCGGTCGGCGAGGTTGGTGAAGTCGACCTCGTGGGCATCGAACTCCGGTCCGTCGACGCAGGCAAACTTGATCTCATCCTTTACCGTGACCCTGCAGCCGCCGCACATGCCGGTGCCGTCGACCATGATGGGGTTGAGGCTGACGACGGTCTTTATGCCGTAGGGACGGGTGACTTCGGCGATGGCCTTCATCATCGGAATGGGTCCGATGGCGAGCACGTAATCGATCTTGCGGCCTGAGTCGATGAGTTCCTGCAGTTTCTGGGTGACGAAGCCGTGGAAACCGTACGAGCCGTCATCGGTAGTGATATAGGCTTCGTCGGAGACCTCGTTCATTTCCTTTTCAAGGATGACGAGCTCTTTCGAACGGGCACCGTTGATGGTGATGACGTGGTTTCCCGCCTCTTTGAGGGCGACTGCGGTCGGGTAGGCGATGGCCGTGCCCACACCTCCTCCGATGCTGACTGCTGTGCCGAAGTTCTCAATGTGGGAGGGGGTGCCGAGGGGTCCGACGACGTCTGCTATCGAGTTTCCTGCCTCCAGGGCGTTGAGTTCCCTGGTGGATTTCCCCATTCCCTGGACGATGAGGGTGATGGTTCCCTTTTCAGGGTCGGAGCCGGCAATGGTCAAGGGCACCCTTTCTCCATGCGAAGTGACGCGCAACATGATAAACTGGCCGGCTTTTCTCTTTTTGGCGATCCTCGGCGCCTCAATTTCCAATTTTTTGATATTTTCAGCTAAGAAAATTGAGGAAACAATTCTATACATTGGTTCGTCGGTTTCGTATGGGTTTATGGAGTCCGGTACTTTTTTTTGGCGGGGCGCAAAAGCTAACATAATACGGATTAAAAATTGAATTAAAAAATGGGGTTGGACAGCGGCTCTGGCCGCCCTTCCCGGGGATTGCGTGCACATGGTGTTTATAGCTGATTACGGCGCCGGAAACCTCCGTTCGGTGCAGAAGGCCTTCGATTATCTCGGCATTCCGGCAACCGTCAGCAGCGATCCCGCCAAAATGGCTGGCTGCAGAAAGGTCGTGCTTCCGGGTGTCGGCGCGTTTGGCCAGGCCATCGAGGCGCTCGACCACCTCGGGTTCACTGACGCACTTTCCGAGCATGTCGATAAAGGCGGCCACCTTTTCGGCATCTGCCTCGGCATGCAGCTGATGCTTTCCGAAAGCGAAGAGATGGGTTCGCACCGCGGCCTCGGACTCATTCCGGGCAGTGTCCGGCATTTCAAGAGCGATACAGACAAGATTCCCCAGATCGGTTGGAACTCCATCGACCTCCAGAAGGATAGCGTCCTTTTCCGGGGCATTGAGGACCACTCTTTCTTCTATTTCGTACACTCGTACTACTGCGATCCTCTGGAGGCCTCCAGCATGGCCTCGACGACCTGGTTCGCGGGAAAAAACTTTTGTTCCGCCATTGAAAAAAATGGTATTTTTGCGGTGCAGTTTCACCCCGAAAAGAGCTCCGAAGCTGGTTTGCAGGTGCTTCGGAATTTCGCGGAGTGCTAGGATCTGCATCCCCTTTTAACCTATGTATTGCTGCGACCCGCCATGCTGATTATTCCCGCTATAGACATAAAGGACGGAAAGTGCGTCAGGCTGACGAGAGGCGATTTCAGTCAGCAGAAGATCTACCTTGACAATCCCCTTGACATGGCCATCATATGGCGCAAGCAGAACGCCAAGATGCTCCATATCGTCGATCTTGACGCCGCCCTGACAGGAGAGATGGTCAATTTTGAAAGGATCCGCCAGATTGTCGAAGAACTCGACATTCCCGTACAGGTCGGCGGCGGCATCCGTTCGGCAGACGATGTGAAGCGATACCTCGACATGGGAGTCGGGCGGGTGGTCATCGGCTCGGCTGCCGTGACGAACCCTGAACTCGTTGGCGACCTCATGAAAACCTGGCGCGCATCGAAGATCGTCGTCGGCATCGATGCCGTCAACGGCGTGCCGAAGATAAAGGGGTGGACCGAGAGCGCCCACCTGAAGGACTTCGAGCTGGCCCAGAGGATGAAGGATATGGGCATCGAGCGAATCATCTACACAGACATTACGCGCGACGGCATGCTCCAGGGTGTCGGCTATGAGACCACCAGGCGCTTTGCCGAACTGGCGGGCATGAAGGTGACCGCCTCGGGCGGCGTGACCAGTTCCGAGGATCTCCGGCGTCTTGCCGGTCTGCAGTACTGCGGAGTCGATTCGGTCATTATCGGAAAAGCCTTTTACGAGTGCAATTTCCCCTGCCAGGAACTCTGGTACAATTTCGAAGAGGGTATCTGCCTCGACCACAACTTTTCGACGGCCCGCAAAAGGTAGTACCGCCGTTGGGCGGCGCAGCCGTCGTTCTGCCAACCGAAGCTTCCCCGAAAGAGATGCAGGAACGTGCATTGCACCAAGAGATCGAAGCGGTGATCTTCGCTTCCGAGGAGGCGGTGACCCTCCAGACCATACGGCAGGTGACCGGTACCTCCCTTGACTCGGGCGAGCTGCAGGAGATCATTGAGCGGCTGAACGCCGAGTATCTGGAGACGGGGCGGACGTTCCATATCCACCGGCTTGCCGGCGGCTACCGGTTCCTTTCGAGGGACGAGTACGCAGAACTCCTGCGGAAGCTGGAGTCGCCAAAAATCCGGCGCCGTCTATCACGTTCCATCCTGGAGGTGCTTTCCGTCATCGCATACCACCAGCCGGTGACCAAGGGGTCAATCCAGGAGATCCGCGGGGTGAGCCCCGATTATGCCATTGACCGGCTTCTGGAGCGCGAGCTTATCGAAGTGCGGGGTCGTGCCGATTCCCCCGGCAAGCCCCTGCAGTATGGAACCACGAAAGAGTTCCTCGACCTGTTCCATCTTTCATCACTCAAAGACCTGCCGAAACTTCGCGAGATCCAGGAGATCCTCCGCGAGCACGAGGAACAGGAATATCTATCACAGCCGGACAGCGGAGGGGAACCCTTTGACGGCGGAGCACAGGAAACAATCGATGGGGAACAGCGTGGAGAAGAAACAGAATGAGGCGGTAAGGATCAACCGGTATCTGGCCATGTGCGGGATAGCCTCGCGCAGGGCCGCCGACCAGATGGTTCTCGAGGGTCGGGTCACCATCAACGGCGTTCTGGCCACTGAGCCCGGCGTGAAGGTGGTGCCGGGAAAGGATGAGGTGATTGTCGACGGATCGAAATTCGCCCAGCCTGAGGGCCGGAAGATATACATCCTCTTCAACAAGCCCCGCAATGTCATCACCACCAGCAGTGATGAGCGGAACCGTGAGATGGTGCTCGATTTCATTGATGTCAATGAACGGGTCTATCCGGTCGGTCGTCTTGACCGCAAAACCACCGGCGTGCTTCTCCTCACCAATGACGGGATGCTGGCAAATAAACTGATGCATCCTTCTTCAAATGTGAAAAAAGAGTACATTGCTGTATTGGACGCTCCGTTCCCGCAGGCGTCCCTTCCTCTCCTCACGGGCGGCATGCGCCTATCAGACACCGGGGAGAAGGTAAGTCCTTGCCAGGCCAAGATTATGGGAGACGGCTCACAGGTCTGGATCAGCATACACGAAGGAAAGAACCATCAGGTTCGCAGGATGTTTAAGACACTGGGGTTTGAAGTGACACGGCTTGACAGGGCAGCTTATGCAGGCCTTACAGCCGGTGATCTCCGCCGGGGCCAGTGGCGCCATCTTACGCGTACCGAGGTGCAGCAGCTCCGGCTGTTAGCCGGAAGTTCCTGATTTTTTTTCACGCAGGACTAACCCCCATGGCAATGAGACTTTTTCACAACAGGGAAAACGGTCACGCCATGCGGGTGATGGCCGGCTATCTTTTCATCGTGCTTCTGGCCCGGCCGCCTGAGGCAGCCGAAGCCGCTGATTCGGACGAGCTTGAGTCCGTCTTCGGTGCCCTCGAACCAGAGGGCAACCTTGAACCCCTCCTTGAAGACCTTGCCGATCTTAAACGGCAGAAGATCCCGCTGAATGAAGCTACAGCCGAAGACCTGCTCCAGCTGCCCTGGCTGACGAACACCGACGCCCAGACTATTCTCTCCGCTCGCCGCAGGACTCCCATCCGCAACGAATCGGACCTCGCTGCCCTCGTCGGCAGGGAGAAGGCCGCGCGGATGATCCCCTACATTGTCTTTGAAAAGGACCTCATGCTGCGTCGGGAGGCTCTCCGCGACCAGATCGAAGGATCCTTCTACAGTCGCTACTATACTGAAATGCCCGAGCGGCAGGGCATCACGATCGGTGATTATGAGGGCGACAATTATAAACTCTACAATCGCTTTCAGCTTGCCATCCCGCACCTGAAGGCTAGCGTGGTTCAGGAAAAGGACGTGGGGGAGCCGGACCTTGACGACTTCACCTCCTTCAGCCTCAATGCTTACGACATCGGCATCGTCAAAAGCGCCGTTGTCGGCAACTACACCCTCAATTTCGGTGAAGGACTTCTGATGGGCCAGAACCGGTATTTTTCAAAAGGCTCCGATCCTGCCGGAAGCGTGCGGCTGCATTCCCGGCGACTTTCGCCCTATAGTTCGAGCGCCGAGTACGGGTTCCTGCAGGGTGCGGCGGCAACCCTTCGGCCCGGTGATTTCGAGGTTACGGCGTTCACCGCCTCCAACCGCGTGGATGGAAGAGTCAGTGATCTTGAGCTCATCACCAGTTTTGACGAGTCGGGCTACCATCGCACGGAACTGGAGATTTCCCGTCAGGACGGGGTGCGGGAGGAGGCTTCTGGCGCCAACCTTTTATGGAACTTCAGCGCTCCCGGAGTGAACGGGCGGATTGGTGCAAGCATGGTCCACTACCGGTATTCCGAGCCGCTGGAGTCGCTGGTTGACGCCGGTTTTTCTCCTGACGAAGCCTCTTCAGGCGATCTCGTGGGTCTTGAGGCCGCTCTTGCGTCCGGAAAGTTCGGGATGTTCATGGAAGCGGCCTTTTCCCAAAAGCCCGAAGCGGCTTCATGGATCGGCGGCGTATCATACGAGCCGCTGCACGGGGTGAGTGCGGTAGCGGCAGTGCGCAACTACGGGGACCGCTATTATTCTCCTTTTGCCGGGGCGTTTGCCGAACGGGCTGACAATGCGATGAACGAAGAGGGTTATTATGTCGGCATCGATGCGAAACTGAGCCGGCGGGTACAGGTTGGTGCGTACTTCGACTGGTTTCGTTTTCCGCTTCTGAGTCCCGCATACTATCCCTACCCTTCGGAGGGGCAGGATATGCGTTTGTTTACGGTGTGGAAGGCTTCACCAACCCTCACATGGACGATGCAGCTGCAGCACAAAGAGAAGGAGGAGGCGTCATCTGCACAGTGTGCCACTGGTGGGGAGGACTGTGTCGCTGGCTATGCCCCGCTGCCAGTCGTGACGGACAGGATCCGGCTTGATTGCGACCTGAAAGTGCTGAAAGGGTTCAGTACCCGTACCCGCGGCGAACTCAAGCGGGTTTCGAAGGAGTACTATGCAGCCCCCAGTTCCTACAACGGTTGGCTGGTCTATGAACAGCTGAACTATGCCACCGGAAGGCTCAGCCTGAAGTGGCGCGGAACCGTGTTCAATACCGACAGCTCCGACGCGCAGATCTATGCATATGAGGATGGTCTTCCGATGCAGTTCGACCTCGGAGCATACAACGGACGGGGAAAATCGATGTTTTTCCTTGCTGCCTGGAGAGCTGAAGCGAACCTGAATCTTGCGGCTCGCTATGAGGTTACGACGTATACCGACAGGGATGTTTACAGCAGCGGTTCCGACCTGCGCAGTACGGACTCTCCGGCTTCGCTGCATGTCGGTTGCCTGTGGACGTTCTGATTACTTGTGCCCTGCTGCGCGCTTGATGCGGTCAAGAAGGGCGCGGCCGATGCCGGCCGTCGGGGGCAGTTCGCAGTAGATGGTGCTTATTGCCCGGCGGTCGCACTCCCTGAAGAAGTGGAAGAGGCTCCGTGCGTATGTTTCAAGGTCAATGCACTGCTCGACGAATGCCATGCCTCTCGGTGGCGGCGCGGTTCCGATATATGCAGCGCGTCCTTCTGGAGAGGGCATATCTCCTTTCTCGATCGGGATGATTTCGGCTTCCGGTGCGTAGTGGGGGTATTTCAGTCCCGGGCTTTTCGGGGTTTCTCCCTCTTCCAACGGGCGGGCGGCGGTGGTTGACGCCACGATGCTCTGCAGTTCTTCCAGGCTGACAGCTCCGGCTCTCAGCATGACGGGGTGAGGGCCGGTGCAGTCTACTATGGTCGATTCAAGGCCAATCCGGCTCGGTTCCCCCTTGAGGATGGCGTCGATGCGGCCGTCGAGGTCTTCCCTGACAGCTTCCCATGTGGTTGCGCTGGGGCGGCCCGAGCGGTTTGCTGAAGGCGCTGCGACAGGGCAGCAGCAGCGGGAGAGGAACAGGCGGGCTACGGGATGGCGGGGGCAGCGGATTCCGACGGTCTCGAGCCCTGCCGTGACCGAATGGCGCACCCTCGGGCTTTTAGGGAAGACGATGGTGAGCGGCCCGGGGAAGAAACCCTCCATCAGTCGCCGTGCGTCCGTTGTGACCCTGGCTGCTGCCATCTCCACCTGTTCGACACTGCTGACGTGTACGATGAGCGGGTTGTCGGAGGGTCGGCCTTTTGCCCGGAATAACCCTTCAACCGCTTCAGGAAAATCGATGCCGGCTCCGAGCCCGTAAACGGTTTCAGTGGGGAACGCGACGATCTTTCCGGCGTTGAGGATTCTGGCTGCTTCCTCGGCTGAATCGGTGATGCAGGTCTGCATGGGTGCTTAGTCCGTCTATCGGCAGATGGAGAGGATCTCGATTGCTTCGGGGATGAAGATGGTGTAGTAGAGCATGCCTGCCGCAGCGGCAGCAATCGGAATGCTCAGGTTGTCATCGATCCTGAAACCGGCAATGCGGAAAACAAACGCTTCGGCAACTGTTCCGACTAAGGCCATCAGGACACCTGCCAGCGGGTCAATGTTGGGGACGACGGCGACGATGCCGAGTGCTGAGAGGAAAAACGCGCCGCTTCCTTCAAGGCTTTTGTGTCCGAAGCGGTGCCGGCCGAGGGTTTTTCCGACGAGGGCGGCCATGGTGTCGGATACGGCCACCATTGAAAATGCGGTGATGGCGATGATTTTAGGAAAGAAGATGACGAGGATGAGGGCCGAGAGAGTGATGCAGGTTGCTCCGTTCATGTGGGGTTTCTCACCTTCAAGTTCATGCTCGCGGAGCATATAGCCGAACGTCCCGTGGTACCAGTCGGCCACCGGGCCTTTGAAGTTTTTCAGGAGGTCGACGGCGAAGAATCCAAGAAACAGGGGGACAAGGAGCATAAGCGCCAGCTCGCGCGTGATATGGCAGTAGATGACTGCGATCGCCAGCGATGACAGATGGATGGCTTTCCGGGCGACTTCATAGCGCAGGCCCAGGCGGTCGTTGTGTTCCATTTGAAACGGGAGGTTCAATGGCTCATGAAAACGGTGCTTTCCACCCACAGCGGAAAGGGGGACTGAGGCGGAATATACATCGAAATTTCCAACTCTCCCGCCCGTCTTTTTTGTTAAAATTCAGTACCTTGCAGGCATGCCTTCCCCGAGGGCAAAAGCACGCTTCACTGAATCCCTATCCTTAGTACCAGTATGCCGGACGACGCCATGAGGGTTGCTGCCATCGACCTGGGTACGAACTCTTTCCACATGGTCATTGTCGAGGACAGTCCCGGAAAGGGGATTGTTGAAATCGACCGGGTGAAGGACATGATCTGCATAGGCCGTGGAAGCATTTCAACGAAAATGCTTGATGAGGGTTCCATGCGTGATGGCATCGCCGCACTGAAGAATTTCCTTGTCCTTGCCGCCCAGCAGGGCGTGGAGCGTGAAAACATCCTTGCCTTTGCCACAAGCGCCATACGCGAGGCCAAAAACCAGCAGGATTTCCTCCAGCGGGTCCGCGACGAAACAGGTCTTAAAGTAAAGGTTATCTCCGGCCTTGAAGAGGCTGAATTCATCTACTACGGGGTGCGTAACGCCGTCGCACTGCGCGACCGCTACGATCTTCTGTTCGACATCGGAGGCGGATCGGTCGAGTTCATCATCGCCAACAAACAGGGTGTACGGCTGCTTGAGAGCCGCAAGATAGGCGTAGCCCGAATGCTCGAACGCTTCATCGGCCACGACCCCGTCACTGCACGTGAAATCAAGCTGCTTGAACAGTTTTTTGGAGCAGAGATGGTCTCTGCGCTTGAGGCTGCCGAGGCTATCGGGGTCGATCGTGCCATCGCATCTTCGGGTACAGCAGAGAACATCGCCCGCATGATCCAGTCCATGAACGGCGTTGATGGCGAGGGGTCGCTCAACAGCAGTTCCTTCACCCGTGCCGAGTTCGAATCGCTTTACCGGGCGGTGATCCCGCTTGGCTCCGTTGAGCGGCGGAAGATGACAGGTCTTGACGAGAAGCGTGTGGACCTCATCGTCCCCGGGCTCATTCTCGTCAACATGATTTTCCGGCTCTTCAACCTGCAGGAAATCGTGGTATCGGACTCCTCGCTCCGCGAAGGGATGGTGCTGCACTATCTGCAGCAGTGTCCGCTTTCCAGTCCCCGCCGCTGCCCTGACCCCGAGCTTGATATCCGCATGGAAAGCGCCAGAGAACTCGGATTCCGATGTGGCTGGAACCAGGCGCATTCGGAGCAGGTCGCCCGCATCAGCCTGCAGATGTTCGACGGTCTCGCCTCGCTCCATGGACTCGACGGCCATTACCGCGAGCTGCTCGAATATGCAGCACTCCTGCACAACATCGGGACCTTCATTTCCATTTCCTCACACCACAAGCATTCGCAGTACATCATACTCAACGGTGAACTCCGCGGATTCTCTCCTTCCGAAACCGCCGTCATTGCAAACGTCGCCCGTTACCACCGCAAATCTCCTCCTTCGGACAAGCACCCCGGATATGCCTCCCTCAAGGCAAAACACCGCGCTGCGGTGGACGTTTTGTCTGGGATCCTCCGGATTGCCAACGGCCTTGAACGGGGGCACCGGCGGAACGTCGAATCGCTTGAGGCCATTGATGAAGGCTCCCGCCTGGTGCTGCGCCTTACAACGCGGTTCGATCCCGATATTGAAATATGGGCAGCCGATCAGCTGAAGTCCTGGCTGGAAACGGTGCTTCTGCGGCCCATCCAGATCGAGCGGGTCTGAAATGGCCGGTAGCGGCTGGCAGGAGGGTTCGATCTGGCTTGAATCGGCATTCTGTCAGGATGAGGGATGCCTTGCCATCTGCTTCAGGGATCCGGTGGCGGAGGTCGTACTCCTTCAACCAGACGGGCTCCATCGTTTTTTTGCCGAACTGGAGGAGTGGCTAGGGCGAGGATACTATCTTGCCGGGTGGCTGGACTACGAGGCGGGGCTGGGGTTTGAACCGGACTGCTTCCATGATGCCGCCGGACGCAACGACGGGAAGCCTATCGGCTGGTTCGGGGTGTATGGCCCGCCGGAACGATTCACGCCTGAAGAGGCAGAGGCTCTGATGGCGTCCCATGATCCCCTCCATCCTTCGGCTTCTTTCGATCATCCATGTGTCCCGGACCCTACGCCCTACGATCTCTCCTTCAGCTTCAGGGACAGGGCGTATCAGGAAAAAATCGAGGCCATCCGCCGGGAAATCGCCGCCGGCAACGTCTATCAGGTCAACTTCACCGGCCGCTACCGGTTCCGCACCGACCTTTCAGACGCTGCCCTATACAGCCGGCTACGTATGCGGCAGCCTTCATCCTACAGCGCATGCATCAATGCCGCCGGCCGGAGCATCCTTTCCTTTTCCCCGGAACTGTTTTTCCGCACGAGAGGCTCTGTAATCGACACAATGCCGATGAAGGGGACTGCACCCCGAGGCGATTCACCCCGTGAGGACCGCTCACTCTGCAGCGCTCTTGCCGCTTCAGGTAAGGACCGGGCCGAGAATCTCATGATCGTAGATCTCCTTCGAAACGATCTTGGCAGGATCTGCCGGCCGGGCTCGGTCGAGGTTCATGAACTTTTTGCAACGCAAACCTGGCCGACCCTGCACCAGATGGTTTCCCGCATCGGCGGAAAGCTGAGCCCCGGGACCGGTCTTTATGACATCTTCCGTGCACTCTATCCCTGCGGATCCGTCACCGGAGCACCGAAGGTGAGTGCGATGCAGCTGATCGGGCAGCTTGAGGAATCGCCGAGGGGTGCCTATACCGGCACGATCGGCTGGATCTCACCCGAGCGCAAGATGGTGTTCAGCGTCGCCATAAGGACTGCGGAACTTAGTGACGGCGCCGGTGTATACGGTTCTGGCGGAGGGATTGTCTGGGACTCGAAGCCGCTCGGGGAGCTGGAGGAGTGCCGCCTGAAGGCTGCCCTTATCGGGGCTTCCCCCATTGCATCGATCGGGCTTTTCGAGAGCATCCTCTGGAATGGGCAGTATGTCTGGCTGAACGAGCATTTCCGGCGTCTTGGCGATTCTGCCGTCGTTTTCGGGATTCCCTTCAGCGAGGACGATGCACAAAAAGAGTTGCGGCGGCTTGAGCGGGAGCTGCTTCTTACGGGACCCCGCTTCAAGGTCCGCCTCGACCTTTCACCGACGGGAGGGATTTCCGCAGCTGCCGTGCCGGTCTCACCGCATGAGGGGGCACTGCCGCTACGGCTTGCTCTTGCTGAAGAGCGGGTTGACTCCATGAACCCGGTTCTTCGCCACAAAACCACCCTCCGGGAGTTCTATGACCGTCGGTACCGGCTTGCCATTGAGGAGGGGTTCGACGAAGTGCTGTTCCTCAACGAGCGCGGGGAAGTGGCCGAGGGGGCAGTGAGCACGGTGTTCATAAGGAAAGGGGCACACCTCTTTACTCCTCCTCTCAGTGCAGGTATTCTCGACGGAGTTTTCCGCGCCTACATGCTGCGCACCCGCCCCGACCTCCGGGAACGGAGCCTGACCCTCCGGGACCTCATGGAGGCTGACGCCATCTGGGTGGCCAATGCAGTTCGCGGCATGCGCCGCGGGCTCTTTCGGGATCCGCAGGTTGGGACAGGTCCGAAATAGGTGTATATTTCAAAGAGTATCGCCTTCTTCCGCCGAACCGCAAAACCTCTTTCTTCCGCCATGCAAGACCATACGCCGAACTTCGCCATGCACGAACTCAGCGCCCTGAACCGTGAACTCATCGCAGGGACCATCCATCAGCTTGTAGACCGGTTCGTTGCCGACAGGACGCTCGACAGTGAGTCACTTCTTGAGTTCTGGGTTGAACTGCCCGGCATGAAGCGCTCCCGCGGCACTTTCCGCGGCGGGTTCCTGATGCCCGACAGCTTCGTGTACCTTACCGACTATTTCCAGTCCGGTCCCGATGGCATTCAGCCCTGCGGCGCATACAGCGGAGGGGACCTTAAACAGGCATGGGCGGACCTGCTCGATGAGTTCATCTACCAGGTTGAAATCTTCACCTCTCCCATTCCGTCCACCAAAGGGGTCACCCTCGAGCTCTGGGCCGGCAACCGCAAGCGCCCTGAAGGCGAGTGGCTCTATGCTGTGGACAAAAAAATAGAGCTCCTGTAAGACTCATTTTTCGAAAGCAGGGGCAGGATGGATGCATATGCGCATGGTTTCCCCTAAGGGGTGTGAACCATGCGCTTTTCTTTTTACTGCTTTTCCGGGTAGGCGCAGATGTCACGGACCGGACAGCCGGTGCAGGCCGGCTTTTTGGCCTTGCAGGTGTAGCGGCCGTGCAGGAGCAGGTAGTGGTGGAAGTCGACAATCCACTCCTCGGGGATGATTTTCATCAGGGCGGCTTCGGTCTCTTCTACATTTTCAGTGCGGCAGAGGCCGATGCGGTTCGATACGCGGTGGACATGGGTGTCGACAGGCATGACCGGCTGGTGGAAGGCTGCGGCCAGTACCACATTTGCGGTCTTGCGCCCGACGCCCGGCAACCGTTCCAGTTCCTCTCGTGTTTCGGGCACCCTCCCGTTGTACTCTTTATCGAGTATCCTGCTTGCGGCCAGGATGTTTTTGGCCTTGTTGTTGAAATAGTTGATGGTGCGGACATACCCGGTCACGGTTTCCAGCTCGAGGCCCGACATGCTTTCAGCATCGGGGGCCGCCTTGAAAAGTTCCTTGGTGATGATGTTGACCTGCCGGTCGGTCGACTGGGCAGCCAGGATTGTGGCGATGAGGAGCTGGAACGGGGAGCTGAACACCAGTTCGCTTTTCGGGTCGGGGTATCGGGCTCCGAGCACTTCACGGAGGAACTCGATTTTCTGTTTCGCTGTCAGGCTCATGAAGCTGGAGGGTTACGGGTATGGCTCAATGTTTTTCTGCTGGACGATGCGCCGTTCCGGGAGGATGACGGCGCTGAGGGTTCCGAGATGCGGCCGCTCGCGATGCACGCAGCCGGTGTCGATGGCGATAAGCCGCTCAAGCATGACGGGGACTGATACCGGCGTATGGCCGCAGATGAGGGTTTTTTCCCAAAGGTACTGGTTCCGTTCCAGGTATTCCCGCCGCATGTGCGCGCGTTGCCAGCTGAAATCTTCCGGAGACTGGAGGCGAATGCCGTTTTCTATGCTGATATCGGGGTCAAGACCGCCGTGGGCGAAAAACCAGTGCTCGGTCTCCATATAGGGCTTGCACTTCCTGAAGAGATCCAGATGGGGTTTTGGCAGCTCCGTCGGAGGGATGCCTCCATAGGAATCGATGGTTTCCATGCCGCCGTTCCTGATCCATGCATCTGGCCTGCCTGTATCAAGGGCCTCAAGCAGCATGAGCTCATGGTTGCCTGCTATGAAGTGGCAGCTGAACGTGTCCTGCAGCTCGAGGATGTGCTCGACAGTCTCCCTTGATGAGGGACCGCGGTCGATGATATCGCCAAGGAACACCAGCTGGTCTTCAGGCCGGAGACCGATTGAATAAAGAAGCCCTTTCAACGTCTGAATGCAACCGTGTATGTCGCCAATGGCGATGATCCGGTGGTCTTCGGTGAGATGGCTGCCGATGGGCATGGGCTCTTCCGGGCTTATTTTTCCGGTTCGGTTTTCTGAACCTTTGCCGGAGAGTGATTGATCAGGCCCCGGCCGTTCTTCTTGATCTTTCCCTCTGTTTTCAGTTCGTTGAAGATTGCGTCGAGGATTCCGTTCACGAACTTGCTGCTCTTGTCGGTACTGTTGAATTTCTTGGCTATCTCAATGGCTTCGTTGATGGAGACCTTCGGTGGAATGTCTTCACAGTAGAGGAGCTCGGCAAGTGCCATGCGAAGGATGTTTTTATCGATGATGGCGATGCGGCTCATGTCCCAGTTGAATGTATGCGCCGCGATGTATCGGTCGATCTCCTCACGATTGTCCTTGATGCTCTTGAGCAGAAGGTTGAAGAACTTCATGGCGTTGGGGTCCCCCAGTATCTCAGGGGTCAGGAGCCATCCCGCTGCAGATTCGATGTCCGTTTCACGGAGTTCCAGAGTATAGAGCGCCTGCAGGATCTTTTCACGGATCTGTCTACGGTACGTCTTCATAAAAGAGCAGTTAAATGGTTGGTGATCGAAGTATCTCCCGTATAACAACATCCGGCTGGTTTAAGTTTTCCAGAAGGACGTCCGGATGGTGTCCCCTGAGCCGGTCGAGGGAGTAAGTGCCGGTTGCCACGGCAACGCTGCGGGCGTTGTGGGCTCTGGCGCAGTTGATATCATGTTCAGTGTCGCCGATGACGACGACGTCCTGCCCCGTGAAGCGCTTTCCGGTGATGCGCCAGGCTTTCTCAACCGCTACGGCGGGCAGGTCGTTGCGGTGGCGGGCGTCATCGGCAAAAGCACCGAAGGGGAAGAAATGGTTGATGCCGGGAATCTGGAGCTTGTGGCGGCCGGAGGCTTCGAAGTTGCCGGTAAGGAGTCCTACGATGATGCCGGAATGCGTCTGCAGCCTTTCAAGAAGGGTGCGGATGCCGAGCGTGAGGGTGATGTCTTCCTTGGTGGCGCGTTTTCTGAACAGGTCGATGTAGGTCTGTTTGGCACGTTCGAACTTCGCCTCGATCTCGGTTCGGGTTAGTCCCGTGTCTTCGAGGACCTCATGGATGATGATGTTGTCCATCCTGCCGGCGAAGCTGTGTGTGGCGGCGGTTCCTTCGGTTCCATAGACTTCCAGAAGTGCATCCTGGATGACCCGGCGGTTGACGGGGCCGACATTGAGCAGCGTTCCGTCTATGTCAAACAACACAAGTTTTCTGGGCATGTATGCGCTTCGGCACCCTTTCAGTGCCTGATTTTTTCGAGTCGGACCGGTATCAGTTTCGATACGCCTTCCTCCTCCATTGTGACGCCATAGAGCGCCTGGCATGATGCCATGGTGTTCTTGTTGTGCGTAACAATAATAAATTGGGTGTTATTCTCAAATTTTTTCAGGAGCTTCGTGAACCTTCCGACGTTTCCATCGTCGAGAGGTGCATCGACTTCGTCAAGGATACAGAACGGGCTCGGCTTGACAAGGTAGATGGAGAAGAGGAGCGATAAGGCTGTCAGCGCCTTCTCTCCTCCGCTCAGCTGCTCGATGGAGAGTGGTTTCTTGCCCTTCGGCTTGGCGACGATTTCAATGTGAGCTTCAAGCGGGTCTTCACCAGTGTGGATGATGAGGTCGGCTTCGTCCTGTGGATCGAAGAGTTCCTGGAAGATGGCGGTGAAGTTTTTTCGGACTGCACGGAAGGTCTCATTGAACTTCAGGAGTGCGGTGCGGTTGATCTCCTCAATGGTTTCTCGCAGCTGGGTTTCAGCCGTGCTGAGGTCATTTTTCTGTTCAGTGAGAAACAGGAACCGCTCTTTTTCCGTGTCGTACTCCTCCAGTGCCAGTTCGTTGACAGCCCCGAACTGCTCCCGCTGTTTTTCAAGCTCTTCAAGCCTCCTCTCCGCTGCTTCAGGATCTTCGGTGCCCTCCATCGGGGGACTGTCCATGGTGGCAAGGTCGCAGCCGTACTTCAGGCGCACTTCAGTATAAAGGTGGTCGAGGGCACGGTTGATTGCGGCCCGCTCCTCCTGAAGGGCTCCCTGCAGCTGCCGTCCGACCTCGAGCTTGCGGTTCATTTCCCGCAGCTCCGTGCGTGCATCCAGATGGCGGACCTGTTCCTGGCGATAGGCCGACTCGCGTTCATTGAGGGTTTTCTGCTCCGTTGCGGCGCGGAGCATGAGGGTTTCAAGATCTTTCTGCAGTTCCTGGAGGATTCCGCCGCCCCCCTTTAGGGCCTCGCGGGCTACCTGCTCCTCTTCCTCGAGCCGTGCAGTTTCCTTCTTGAGGACGGTGCGGTTTTTGCGGCATCCTTCAATGTTTATCCGGAGCTTTTCAAGTTCCAGAAGGGCATCGCGCCAGCTGCTCTGGCTGGCCTGTACTTCGCGGCCCATCTCATGGTGCCGTTCCTCGAGCCGGGTAAGTTCAGCCTGCATGGCCTGTATGGTTTCCCGGATGCGCAGGGTGCCGGATTCCCCTTGTTCGAGCGCGGGAATGAGTTCCTTCAGTGATCGGTCGGTCTGGGCTTCGGCCTCCTCTGTTGAGCGGGCTTCAGTGTCCGCTCCGGCGAGTTCCTGCCTGAGGGAGTTTCCTTCGGCTTCATGGCGGGCGATCTGGCGCTCAATGGCGGACGCTGAGGATTCAAGTTGCGAGATGCTGCGGCGTAAGTCATCGCCCTGCAGCTCATGCAGTTGTCTTTCGAGCTCCCGTTTCCGTTCCTCCTCTTTGCCGATAGACTGCTGCAGGATGGCGAGCTCTTTCTGGAGGCGGTCCCGTTCTGTTTTCTTGCCGAGCCGCAACCCTTCGCTCGCTTTGGGGCTGCCGCCGAGAAGGGTTCCCCGGGCGGAAAACTTTTCGCCTTCGCGGGTGACGAGGGTTATGTCGGGGTGTTTGAATGCGAGGGCCTCTGCTTCGTCGAGGGTGTCGACGACGTAGCAGTCGGAGAGCATGGCTGTAAGTGCCGGCTGCAGCTCCTCGGGAGCACTGAGGAGGTCGAGGGCTGGGCGTGCTCCTTCGATGTTCCGAGGCCTTGGTGGTGAGGCTTTGAACATGTCGAGCACGAGGAAGTGCACCTTGCCCCTTCCTGCCCGGCGGAGCGCAGCGGCTCCATTGCGGGCTTCGTCCAGCGTGCGGGAGACATAGTAGTTCATGCCTTCGCCAAGGGCGGCGTTCATCGCCCTGCGGTGTTCCTCTTCAAGCGAGATGAGGTCCGTCATGCACCCCATTCCGGGTCTGCCCTCTTTCTGCTTTTCCAGAAATCCGATCCCCTCCGGCATGCCCTCAAAGCTGTCGAGTACCGAGTTGGCCAGAAGAATACTGTTTTGCAGCCTGCCCTCGGCTGAGCGCAGCGAAAGGATCTCGTCCTTGAGGGACTCAAGTGCAGTGCGGCTTTTCTCCCGTTGCTCCCGTTGTGCGGCCTCCTCCTTTTTTGCCTGTTCGAGCCGCTCTTTCGTGGTGCCGAGTTCCTCCTGGAGTTTCAGGCCGAGTGGGCGGGCGGCTTCGAGTTTTTCCTCTGCTGTCCGCTTTCTTGCCGCCAGGCGCCCAAGCGTGCTCTGGAGGTGTTCCTTTCTGGCTTCAAGCGACTGGCGCAGCATGGCGAGGCGGTTGGCCTCTTTCTGCTGTTCTGCGCTTGCTGAACGTTCAAGGGCGAGGCTGTCGCGCTGCATGCGGAGCGTGGCGTTCAGCTGGTCGTGCTCCCGGGCAAGGGCGTTATAGCGCTCTTCGAGTTCGCTGCATTTCTGTTCGGTTCCGGGCCTCCGGGCTTCGAGCTCTTCGGAGAGGGCGTCTTCAGCGTTAATCTGCCGGGCCTTTTCGGCGGTGAGGGTGGTGACGCGCTGGATGTCGGCGGTGAGCTTTTTCTCCTGTTCGGTCTGCTGGAGGATGCGCTTTTCAAGTTCGTGCACCGCTTCGTTGCATGCGTTCAGTCTCTTCTGGTTGTCCGAAAGCTCCTCTTCTTCCTGAAGCTGCCGAACTTCCGCCTCCTGAATGGCGCTGTCTTCGCGGGCCATTCTGGCAGCCAGTTCATGGTTCTGCATCTCTTCCTGACGTATCCTGCTCTCCAGGGGGGCTACTTTTTCCTGCAGTTCACCCATTTTCCGCCATGAGAGCCCGAGATCGAGTCCGCGCAGCTCATTTCTCAGCGCTTTGAGTTTCTCTGCCTTGCGGACCTGGATTTTCAGGCTGCGGACTTTCTTTTCGACTTCTGAGAGAAGATCATCGACGCGGGAGAGGTCGCGCGACGCGCTTTCAAGCTGGCGGAAGGTCTGTTTGCGGCGCTGTTTGTAGCGGGTTATGCCCGCAGCTTCTTCGAAGAGCTTCATGCGCTCTTCGCTTTTGTTGCTGATGATCTCTTCAATCATCTTGAGCTCAATCACCGAGTAGGCATCGCTTCCCATGCCGGTGTCGGTGAAAAGGTCGAGGATGTCTTTCAGGCGGCAGGGGACCTGGTTGAGAAGGAAGTCGCTTTCACCGTTGCGGTAGATCCTGCGGGTGACGGTGACCTCGGTATACTCCGTCGGGAGCACGTTCCGGGTGTTTTCTATGGTAAGGGAAACCTCGGTGAAACTGAGGGGCTTGAGGTTTCTTGAGCCGTTGAAGATGATGTTTTCCATCTTCGCCGAGCGAAGGAGAGATGATTTCTGCTCTCCGAGTACCCATCGGATGGCATCGACCACGTTCGTCTTGCCGCATCCGTTCGGACCGACGATGGCCGTCAGTCCCTTGTCAAAGCTTATCCTGACGCGGTGCGCGAAGCTTTTAAATCCGAAAATCTCAATTTTGGAGAGGTACATCCTGACGGTGCTTTTTTCAGTCGGGGGCAGCCATGGGGCCGTGTTCCAGATTTCTCTGCAATTCCTTGTAAGGTAAGAAAAAAAACAGTAGGCAAGGTGGTCTCCGCGCCTCCGCCTACTTCCTCATGCCCATCGTTGCCTGTACTACCCTGATGCAGGTTTTTGCAGCCTCAGCATCGTGGGTCCGGATGATGTCTGCACCGTTCAGGATGGCGAGGGTTTCGGCGGCAAGGGTTGCACTGAACCTTTCTGCTGTGGGCCTTACCAGCTCCCCCTCGGGCGCAGCAATATGAGCGAGGAAGGATTTCCTTGAGAGCCCCACGAGAACCGGTCTCTTTGTCGATCGGAACTCCCCGAGCCGCCTGAGGAGCCTGAAGTTTTCTTCCACGCTTTTGCCGAACCCGAACCCGGGGTCGATGATGATGTCCTGTACCCCCGCCGATTCGGCGCGCCGTACGGCTTCTTCGAGATGGTGCATGATGGTGGCTGTGATGTCATCACTGCTGTCCGGTATGCGTGTGCTCCACTGCATGTCCGCAGGTCTTGCCGGCGTGTGCATGAGGACCGCTGCCGCGTCGAAGCGCCGGCATATGGAGGGCATTGCGCTGTCGAAGGAGAACCCGGAGATGTCGTTGACGATATCGGCTCCGGCCAGCAATGCAGCCTCGGCCACCGCCGCTTTGTATGTGTCTATGGAGATAAGGGCATCACTCTCGCTGCGGAGGAGTTCGATGAGTGGTGCGGTGCGCTGGATCTCTTCATCAGTACCGATTACCCTGGCACCGGGCCGGGAGGATTCGCCGCCGATGTCGATGATGTCCGCTCCCTGCCGGAGCATCATGCGGGAGCGTTCGAGGGCAAGGCCGAGGTCGAGCTTTCCGTTGGGACCGGTGAGTGTTCCCCCGTCGTGGAATGAGTCTGGTGTTGTGTTGAGGATGCCCATGACTTTCGGTCCATCGGAAAAATCGAGCTTCCTCGTTCGGCAGTTGAGCGGCGGGGTGGTGCCGGTTGGGAGGTAAGGGGTCATGGTGTCTGCTCTGTCAGGCTATGGTGAACGGGACGGGTGTGAACGAAAGCAGGAAGAGGAGGATGGTCAGCCAACCAAGTGCATTCCGGCCGGTGTCGAGGGGGTGGTCGTACAGGGTTGGGGGATGGGCTGTTCCTATGACCTTCCAGAGTATGGCGGCCCAGAGCATCCAGCCCGGCCAGGACCATGCGATGAGGGCTTGCGGCAGCATGGCCGGAAGCAGCATGTCGATCGAGGAGGGCAGGCCGAAGAGTATGATTGTGCCGAGGGTTACCCGTGCCCCGAGTTTGTGGCCGCTACGGCCGAACATGGCATAGGTGACATGGCCTCCGTCGAGCTGGCCTGCCGGCAGGAGGTTCAGTGCGGTCACGAAGGTCCCGATCCATCCGGTGAAGAGCAGCGGGTACTGGGGGATGTCACTCATCCGCAGGCAGTGTCCCGGTGCGATGGCTTGCTCCATCAGGATCCAGATTAGGTTTTTTCCGAAAACGAGGGTGCCCTCCCCGTCGGTTACAGGGACTGGTGCCATCATTAGGGGTTCCGGCGGGAGGCTCCCGAACCCCCATGCCAGAAGTGCAAGAGAGACTGCAAATCCTGAGAGCGGACCGGCCGCACCGATGTCGAACAGCGCACGGGTACCGGGCATCCTGTCCCGGATCTTTATGACGGCACCCATGGTTCCGAGGCTGAGGAGGAACGGCAGGGGCGGTACCGGGATATAGAAGGGCAGTGATGCCTGCACCCCGTGGCGCATTGAGGCGAAGTAGTGTCCGAACTCATGGACGCTGAGGAATAGGATGAGGCCGAAGGCGTATGGGGCGCCGATTGCGAGCGAACTGGCCAGCGTTCCCATGTTCTCGTAATGCACAACACCCCCCTGCCAGGTGACCCCGGCCCAGAGGGTGGTGAGAAGGGTAAGGAGGAAGAGCCCGATGTGGAGCAGGATGCTGCCGGTCCGCTTCATTGCCCGCCCTCTCTCTTAGTGACCGCTTTTTTCATCGCCTCCTTTGGTACCGAAGGTTGCCTCAAGGCCTCTCGTGAGGGATACTTTCTCTTCCGGGCTGAGCTTTGCCTCCGGATGTGCCGGCATGTAGAACCATGGAGGCATTTTGCCTTCGCGGACCTCTTCAGCGGCTTCCTCGCCTTCGTTCCGACCTTGCCTGCCCCATTCCGAGACGTTGAACTTCTCCCGTCCTATTGAGACATCAAGCGACGCGAGCCAGGAGAAGGGCGCGACATTGCTGTACCATGGCCAGACGGTTTCATTGGAGTGGCAGTCGCGGCATCCACGGAAAAAAAGCTCGCGCGTTTCAGGGCTGTCCCATGCAGGTTCCCCCGTGACCGGTGGGTTCAGGTGGTCTCTGCCGAAGGGTACGAACTGGATGAGGATGAGAACGGCCGCTGAGATGGCAACGATCTTCAAGGGTTTCATTGGTGGGTACTCCTCTTCAGCTTGGGTTTAATATTCTTCTGATTTATGCATATGGCAGGCTTGCTTCGCTGGCCCGGATTCCGTCGAAGCGGACGAGGACCAACGTGAGCGGCCAGCGTGTGAGGACAAGGTGGTTTCTTTCTGTGGTGGCGATTTCGCTGATGGCGTCGAGCTCCGGTTCCGTATAGAATTTTCTTGCCGAGGTGAGACCGTCGAGGGCGAATTCCCATATGCCCTGCATAGCGGCGACAAGCGGCACTCCGGCGGAAAGGAGGAGACTGCGGTAACCGTCCAGCCCGATGAATGCGGAGGATCCCGCCTCCTTTGCACCACGGATCATGAGTGCAAGCTGTCCCGGACTGAAATGGTGGAGGCTCTGGGAGATGACGACGAGGTCGGCCGATCCCCGTTCGAGTTTGTCCATCCTGCATGCGTCAAGCGTGTGGAACTCTGCCGGAAGTCCTTCCTGACTTGCCTCTTCTTGGGCTGCCTTGGTGTAGGTGTCGACAATGTCCGTGCCGGTCACCCGGCACGGCAGCCTGCCGTTTCTTGCTGCACGGCCGAGTGCGAGTGAGAGACTGCCAGCACCGCCGGCCAGTTCAAGCACCCGTGTATCGCGGCCGTTTCGTTCGGCCAGTTCGGTGATGATGGGGGAAAGGAGATCGACAAACCGTTCTGTGAGCTGGAGCATCCCGCTCTGACGGCCGAGTGCCCGGCTCATCCGGAGTTTCTGGTCGAGCGGAAGTGATGGGTCATCCATCAGTTCTCCGGCATCGGTTCTATGCACGCTCTGGATGATTTCGGCAATCAGGTAGATCCCGCCGAGTTTCCATGCGGCTTCACTCTGGATGCGGCGCATGTCGGCAATGAAACGATCAGTCGCCGTCTCAAGCTGGACCGGGTTTCCGGAACAGGACTGGAATCGGCCTTCCCGGCGCAGCGTTTCGATTGCCTCGTAGGCGGCGGTTTTCTGTTGCAGCATGTCCATGGCTCCCTTGAGGGCGGTTCACAGGGTTGCCATAGGGCGTTCACTCCGACAACCTTACGGCTCAATATACATACCTACTCGCTATTTCGCGAACAACCGGGCAAACGGCAGGAGGGCAGACCCGGGAAAGTTTTTTTAAAAAAAATCATCACCTGTGAAATTATTTGGGGATGGAATCGATTACTCTTATCCTAACTGATACTGATTTAGTATCAATTAAATCCCGAACAATGAAAGTACTGAACAAAAATACCGATTACGCCGTCCGTGCGCTGCTCTCTCTGGCCGGGTCGCAGGGCGTCTATATGTCGGCAAAGACCATCGCGACAGAACAGGATATTCCCTACCAGTTCCTGCGTCGCCTCCTGCAGGAGCTGATCCGCCATCGACTGGTGGTGTCGCGAGAGGGCGCTTCGGGCGGATTCATGCTTAAGCGTGATCCGGACGGCATCGGTCTGCGCGAGCTGATTGAGATCTTTCAGGGTCCGGTGCAGGTGTCGGAGTGTCTGTTCCGCAAGAAACTCTGCCTGAACCGTGCGCGGTGCGTGCTTCGCCACCAGATTCTGCGTATCGAGCAGGTGGTGCGGGATGAATTCGAAAAAATAACGATCGGCAGCCTGCTCCGCGATCTTGCGGATGCAGGACGGGAGCATGGCACCTTCCCGTTGAACCATTCAGCGCCGGCGGAGTGTTCACACCATTGATAAAGGAAAAAGGAAAAGGGATGCATATGCAGCGACAGGTGATACAGATTGATGAACAGCTCTGCACGGGATGTGCCTTGTGCATTCCCGGATGTCCGGAAGGTGCGCTCCAGGTGAAGGAGGGCAAGGCGCGACTCGTCAGCGATCTTTTCTGCGACGGACTCGGAGCCTGCGTGGGGCAGTGCCCGAGCGGAGCCATGCGGATCGAGACCCGCGAAGCCGGGCCGTACGATGAACGGAGGGTACTGGCAGAGAGCATCGTGGCGAAGGGACAGACGGTGCTTGCCGCACACCTCCGCCATCTGAAGGAGCACGGAGCGGTTGACTATCTCCGCGAAGCGCTTGCCTACATAGAGGAACACGGCATCGATAACCCGCCTTATGCCGTCGCTCATGCGGGTGGCGGACACGGTGAAGGCGGCGGGTGCCCAGGGAGCAGGATGATGGATTTCGGCTCGGCCGGAGCCAAAGCCCCTGTATCGGGGGAGGCCCCTGAAAGCGCGCTCCGTCAGTGGCCGGTGCAACTGCACCTCGTATCTCCCGAGGCGCCCTATTACAGGGGATCTGACCTGCTGCTTGCTGCCGACTGCACGGCATTCGCGATGGGTGATTTCCATACCCGACACCTTCCGGGCAAGAGTCTGGCAATCGCCTGTCCCAAACTAGACTCGGGTATGGATGTCTATGTACAGAAACTGATCGCCATGATTGATCTGGGCGCCATCAACACCATCACGGTACTCTTGATGGAAGTGCCCTGCTGCACAGGACTCATGGGCGCAGTGCAGGAGGCCTGCAGCCGCGCTTTGCGCCGGGTGCCGGTGAAGAAAGTTGTGGTATCGGTGCAGGGAGATGTGCTTGGCGAGGAGCGGGTAGGGTGAACAGGATGAAGGAGGGATTATGCTGAAGGATGCGTTGGGTGCATATCGGGGAACGGCGGAGGAGATCAGCAGGACGATCATGGAGCGGCCGGGCGACCCGATGGCCTGGTTTGACCGCGGCAATGCCCGAAGCTGTTCCTCTGACTGGGAGGGTGCAGCCCTCGACTACACCATGGCGCTGAAAACAGGCCTCAGGTTCCGTGAAAGCATCATCGCCCTCGGAAACCGGGGCGTTGCCAGAGCGAAACTCGGTGACCTTGAGGGAGCGATCGGTGATTTCAGCGCCATCGTGGAGATGCGTCCGAATAACAGGCGGCTGCTTCGGGCGGCGCTGAGGAGCCGGGCGGAGATGAAAGAGAAAAAAGGCGACAGGGAGGGGGCAACGGCCGACAGGGCACTGGCCGACCTGCTTCCGGCCGAACAGACCACAACATAAACACAAAGGAGAAGACAGTCATGGGAATGTATTGCAACCAATGTCAGGAGAGCATCCATGGTACAGGATGCACCGCAAGGGGCGTCTGCGGCAAGGACGAGATGACGGCAAAGCTGCAGGATGTGCTTGTGTACGCCAGCGTGGGCCTTGCCATTGCGGCGGGCCGTCAGTCGGGAGGCGTTATGCGGGAAGCGGGCCGCCGGATCAGCGAGTCGCTGTTCGTAACCGTCACCAACACTAATTTTGACGATGTTGCCATTGTGGAGGAGATCAACAGGACCCTCGCCATGCGTGACCGGCTGAACGCCCTGCTGCCGTCGGTTCCGGAGCATGACGCGGCCCGATGGACAGGCAGCACCCGGGATGAGTTCCTGCAGAAGGCGATTACTGCGGGCGTGGAGTCGTATGACCAGAATGAGGATCTGCGCTCACTGAAATCCCTCGTTCTCTACGGCCTCAAGGGTCTTGCCGCCTATACCGACCACGCTTCGGTGCTGGGGTTCGAGGACGATGAGATCTACGCATTTTATGCCAAAGGCCTCGAGGCGTTGGTTCAGGATCTTTCTATTGACGAACTGACCGCCCTTGTCATGCAGACCGGTGCTACGGCGGTGAAGGCGATGGCACTTCTTGATCGGGCCAATACCACGACCTACGGTAACCCTGAGATCACCAAAGTCAACATCGGTGTCGGCACGAATCCCGGCATCCTGATTTCTGGTCACGACCTCCGTGACATGGAGGATCTTCTCAAGCAGACCGAGGGAACCGGGGTGGACGTGTACACCCACTGCGAGATGCTGCCGGCGCACTACTATCCCGCATTCCGGAAGTACCCGCATTTTGTCGGCAACTACGGCGGGTCATGGTGGAAGCAGGACCGTGAGTTCGAGTCGTTCAACGGACCGATCCTCATGACGACGAACTGCATCGTACCAGTCCGGGAGTCCTACCGCAAGCGGATGTTCACCACCGGCATGGCCGGATACCCAGGGCTTGAATATATTCCGGCACGCCCCGAGGGAGGCAGCAAGGACTTTTCGGCACTGGTTGAGCTTGCAAAGACCTGCCAGCCGCCGGTAGAAATCGAGACCGGGGAAATCACGGGCGGCTTCGCCCACAACCAGGTGCTCGCCCTTGCCGACAAGGTTGTCGATGCTGTCAAGACGGGTGCCATCAAGCGTTTCGTGGTGATGGCCGGATGCGATGGACGGCATGCATCCCGGAAGTACTACACCGGTGTTGCCGAAGCGCTGCCGTCGGATACGGTAATCCTTACGGCCGGATGCGCCAAGTACCGCTACAACAAGCTGCAGCTCGGTGACATCGGCGGCATCCCGAGGGTGCTTGACGCCGGCCAGTGCAACGACTCCTATTCGCTGGCAGTCATCGCCCTGAAACTCAAAGAGGTGTTCGGGCTTGAGGACATCAACGACCTGCCGATCTCTTTCGATATCGCCTGGTATGAGCAGAAAGCCGTCACCGTGCTCCTTGCGCTTCTCTATCTCGGAGTGAAAGGAATCCGCCTCGGACCGACACTCCCGGAGTTCCTGACCCCGAACGTCGCTGCCGTTCTGGTCGAGAAGTTCGCTATCAAACCGATCGGCACCGTAGGGGCTGATGTCGAAGCCATGATGGCCGGCGCCTGAGCGGCTGTGCCTCGTTCTTTTCCGCAGTATTATCTGGGCCGCCCGGAGTATTTCCAGGGCGGCTTTTTTTATCTGCGCCGAGTTTACGTACATTACCCTACACACATCTATCGTTCAGCCGCTCCCAGGCATCCCCACAGTGCCGTGTTTCAGATGGGCGGGCAAGTGAAGAGGCAGTCTTCCTTGCAGGTTTTTCAGGATTATAAGCCGTGAGGCTTTATGTCATATTTCAGGAACCTGTGCCTCATCGAGGCTCCTCAGGCGGTCATTACTCCGTTTCCGCGCTACATTTCCGACTGCATCGGCGTCTGCTACCTTGCCGCAGCGGTGGAAGGGGTGGTGGAGAGCATCGTCATGCCGGAACACTATTATGATGAAAGGGTATTCGAGAGCCTTCGTGCCCTGCTCAAGAAAAGCCCCTGCGATCTCGTTGCCATTTCTTCTATGACCGGTGCCTGGAGCCAGGCGCTTCGCCTCGCACGCATTGCCCGTGAAGCGGGGGCGTTCGTGGTTGTCGGCGGTTTTCACCCGACAGCCCTTGTCACTGAGGTGCTCCGGGAGCCCGACATTGATGCGGTGGTGAAGGGGGAGGGGGAGGAAACGTTTCGGGAGCTGGTGCTTCATGGACCTTCATGCAGGGTGGCCGGACTGGCGTTCAAGGATGGAGGTACCGTTGTCGAAAACGTCCCGCGGCAGGTCATCCGGGATATCGATTCCATTGCTTTTCCTCTCCGGAGCCTTCGTCCAAGGCGCTACGGGGAGAATGGTGAGGGTTATTCCATTGACACCATCTATACGTCGCGCGGATGTCCGTGGTCCTGTTCGTTCTGCGCCAACGGCCAGATGCACGGGAAGTGGCGGGCCCGCTCAGCAGAGAACGTGGTGGAGGAGATCGCACTCCTCCATGACCCGAAGATGAAGAAACTGCTGAAGATCTGGGATGCCAATTTCCTGACCAGCATCAAGCGGGTCGAACGGATCTGCGATCTCATGATCGAGCGCGGGCTGACGAACTTCAGGATCATGACTGAAACGCGTGCGGCCGATCTGGTGCGATCGGAACGGATTCTGCCGAAACTGAAGGCGGTGGGGCTCGATAAAGTAGGCATCGGTATCGAGAGCCCGAACCCCGAGACCCTCCGGCTGCTCAACAAGCAGAATACGGCGGATGACGTCGAAAAAGCTATCGCTCTTTGTCGGAAACATGGTATCGGCACCGAGGGGTACTTCATCCTCGGCAGCCTGAACGAAACGGCCAGTGAGAGCCGGACCTATCCCGCCTATGCCCGCTCGATCGGCCTCCAGCAGGCGCTTTTCATGGTGATGACGCCCTATCCCGGGACAGATGTCTACGGTGCATATCTGCGCGAAAACCGGATCCACTCCCATGACTGGGACCTCTACAACAATTTCAGCCCGGTGGTCTCTGCGGGGGGTATGGAACGGCAGGAGCTGGTGGAGCTTCTGGCCTATTGCGACCTTGCCTTCAACAGCTTCATGCCGCTCCTTAAGAGAAAGGATCTCATCAGCCTCATTATCAGCTGCATGTCGGAGCTGCTGCATGTCTGTTTGCTCCTGCGGGTCAATAAAAGTCTCTCCCCGGCTGATGTTGAAGATGCCGTCTCGGCGGCACTGCTTGAGTTTGCATCCCGTGAGGGAGGCTCCATCAGCCGTGAATGGCTGACCGGCTCCGACGCAAAGCCTCTAAAGCCTCTCGGGTTCCGTCTGCTGCTCTCTGGCGGGAGGGCGATTGATTTCAGGCTTGAAGAGTGCGACGGCCGCCGGTGGCTTTTCATGACTCCATCGGTTGCTGATGGCTCCCGCGGCGCTTCCGGCCTTCGGCTCGACGGGCTCGTGCGTTTCGTTTTTTCGCTTTCAATGGACCGCCTGATGGCGGTGCTCTATCAGGGTGAATGGATGCGCAACAACCACGGTCATGGGGCAGCGGTTGCACGGAGGTTCCTGCCTTTCTTTGCAGATCCTGTTCTTCTTGCTTCCGCTTCGCGACTCCTTTGTCTGCTTCCCGGTGCGCTCCGCAGGCCTGCTGAAAAGAGGTGAGGAGGTTTCTCTCTCTCCTTTGCATTCCGGCGTGAACTGCGTATATAAAGGGTCAGCTGGGCCTGCAGGTTTTGTCGACCGGTTCCGGCGCAAACAAATTTTTCAGGTTTGAATGCCATGAGGGTCCAGATTTCTGATGAAGCGGTGCATGAGGCCCTGCAGCGGGTGTTCGGGTTCCAGGCGTTCCGGCCGAACCAGCGGGAGGTTGTACGGGCGATCCTCGAGGGCCGGGATGTCTTTGCGGTGATGCCGACGGGCGGAGGAAAGTCCCTCTGCTACCAGCTTCCGGCCGTACTGCTTCCCGGTACCTGCATTGTTGTCAGTCCGCTTATCGCCCTTATGAAAGACCAGGTTGACGGCGCACGTGCCAACGGCATCAGTGCGGCCTTCCTCAACAGTTCACAGCCACCCGAAGAGCGGCAGATGGTGCTGAAAGAGTTGCTGTCGGGGGGGCTCGACCTGCTCTATGTCGCACCCGAGCGGTTTGCCGTCGACTCCTTCCGGGAAATGCTCCGGGGCATCCGCATCAGCATGGCGGTGATCGACGAGGCACACTGCATATCCGAGTGGGGTCACGATTTCCGGCCCGACTACCTCTCCCTCTCCGTACTGGTGGAACTTGCCGGTATGGCCCCCGTGGCGGCCTTCACGGCAACGGCTACCGAGCGGGTGCAGGCTGACACCCTCCTGCGTCTCGCCCTGCGTGAGCCATTTCTCGTCAGGGCCTCATTTGACCGCCCGAACCTTTCCTATGAGGTCCTCTTCAAGGACAGTGCCGAGCGCCAGATTCTCTCCATGCTCCGCCGGTTCAGCCGGAAGGCGGGCATCATATACCGCGCCAGCCGCAAAAGCGTCAACGACACCGCAGCCATGCTGAAGGAGAAGGGGGTCCGTGCGCTTCCCTACCATGCAGGGCTCGACGACCAGGAGCGGGAGCGGAACCAGAATGCCTTTATCCGCGACGAGGTGGATGTGATCGTAGCCACCGTTGCCTTTGGCATGGGGATCGATAAGTCGAACATCCGGTTCGTCATTCATGCCGACCTTCCGAGGAGCATCGAAAACTACTATCAGGAGACCGGACGCGCCGGACGCGATGGCGAGCCGGCACACTGCACCCTGCTTTACAGTCAGGGAGATATCGCCAAGGTCCGTTTTTTCATCGACGCCATGGCGGACGGGGAGGAGCGTGCCCGTGCGCTTTCTGCTCTCTCGAAAGTCTCGGCATTCGCCGCTTCAGCCGTCTGCCGGCGCAGAGCGCTTCTTGAGCATTTCGGCGAGGCATATTTGAAAGATAACTGCGGTTCCTGCGATGTCTGCACCGGGAAGTTCGACACCATCGACTGCAGCGTTGAGTCGCAGATTCTGCTTTCTGCAATGGTACGCACCGATGAGCGTTTCGGCGCCGGCCATGTCATCGACATTGTCACCGGCAGCTCGAATAAAAAGCTAAAAGAGCTCGGCCACGATCGCATCAAGACGTTCGGAGCGGGAAAAGCACATGACAAAAAGTTCTGGCGGAGGCTTGTCGACGAGTTGCTGATGCGCGGGGTAATCACAAAAACAGAGGGGCTCTATCCTGTGATCATGCTGACCGAAAAGGCGGTTCCTGTGCTGAGAGGAGAGGCCCGCATTGAGCTGCTTCTGCGGGCGGACACTCCAAAGGTCGCACGGAAAAAGGCGGAGCCGGACCCGGGCGGATACGACAGCGGACTTTTCGAGCAGCTCAGGGCGCTGCGCAAAGAGATTGCCGATGAACAGGGTGTTCCTCCCTATGTGGTGTTTTCCGACCGATCGCTTCGGGAAATGTCGTCACTGCTGCCGCAAAGCGGTGAGGAGATGCTTGCGGTCTCAGGGGTGGGAGAGGCCAAGCTTCAGCGGTACGGCAGCCAGTTCCTGCAGCTCATCGGTCGCTGGCGGAGAGAACATCCGGCCGCAGCCGGTAGGCAGGTTGTCTCATGCTGATGCTGCACAAGATCCTGCCGTTTCTCTTGCTGCCTCCGGGACTCTCCGTTGTGCTTGTTTCTCTCGGCCTGCTATTTCGTCGCCGCATGCTGGCATGGGCAGGCGTGGCGCTGCTCTGGGCTGCATCTATGCCAGTCGTGGGTAATTCGCTGATGGGGATCCTGGAAGGCACCCCGTCAAGAGTGCCGGCTTCTTCGGTGGCGCATGCCGATGCCATCGTGGTGCTTGGCGGCATGACGTTGCAGATTCCCGGGGCTCCCCTTGGCGAGTGGGGAGAAGCTGCCGACCGATTCGAGGCGGGCATTGATCTCTACAGAGAAGGAAAGGCTCCGCTTCTGGTCTTTACCGGCGGCCGTCTTCCCTGGCGGGAGAATTTCGTTCCCGAGGGTGAGCTTCTTGCCCGGCGTGCCCTCCAAATGGACATTCCCCGCGCTTCGGTCCTGGTCACGGGCATTGCCGGCAATACTTCGGATGAAGCCGGTGCTGCAGCTGAACTGCTTGGCCCGTCAAAAAAGATCATCCTCGTCACCAGTGCGTTCCACATGCCACGTTCGATTCTGCTGTTCCGTCGTGCGGGGTTCAGCGTTGTGCCCTGCCGGGTGGATTACAGGGTCCAGCCTGCTGAACGGATGACTGTTCTTTCATTCATGCCGGACCCTGAAGCGCTCCAGCAGTCGTTCATAGCATTGCGGGAGATTATGGGAATTGTGTGGTACCGGGCGCTTTCCTTGTGATAACTTGACTATTTTCGCGA
>NZ_LVWG01000034.1:7500-109637 GCF_001622165.1 Pelodictyon luteolum | reverse complement strand
GCATACTGATCTGAGACGGCCTTTCTTGTTTTCACCGGGTGCACTCCGCTGGCTACCTATACCGCGCTGCGGTTCTTGATGTCGCGAAGCGAATCGCTGAATGCCTCCCCGTACATCTCCCACACCGTCATGAAGAGCGCTGCAATGATGGGTCCGATTATGAAGCCGAACAGACCAAAGAGTCCGATGCCGCCGAGCGTTCCGAAAAAGATGAAGAGTTCATGCAGACGGGTATCGCGGCCAACGAGAATCGGGCGGAGGATGTTGTCGATCTGGCCGACGACAATGGCGCAGAAGAGTGCCACCCCGATGGCCTGCGGGACCCGCCCCGAGGCGGCAAGAGAGATGACGGCCGGCACCCATATAATGGGCGGACCGAGCACCGGCACGACAGAGAGAACGGTCATGAGGGTCCCCCAGAAGAGCGCACTTTCTATGCCGCCTATATGCAGAGCAAGGCCGGCAAGCCCGCCCTGCACGACACCGACGATCATCGTCCCCTTGATGGTTGCACGGGTCACCGACAGAAACTTGTCGAGCAGGCGCTGCTGATCTGCATCGGACATGGGCAGGTAATACAGAACCCTTTCCAGAAGCGGTTTGCCGTCACGCAGGAAAAAGAACATCGTATAGAGAAAGATCGTGAAGAGGAATAGATCGTTGACGGCCGAATACGTGAACGTAAAGAGCGTCTTGAAAAGCATTGATCCAGTATTCGAGACGATCTCGCCAACCCGCTGCAGAATATCCTCCCTGTACGCCACGAGTTCCGGGTAGTAGGGCAGGGTGCTGAGCTGATCGGCGAGGAATGCGGGTTCAAGGATCTGATTCAGCCATGGAACTGCCTGGCTGCTGATATGTACTGCCTGCAGTGCGACCACGCCGAGCAAAAGGGCAAGGGGAAGAAAACCGATGAGAACAAGAGCGAGCATGCTCAACCCCGCACTCAGCCCTTTGCGCCCGCCTGTCCACTGCAGGAAGCGGTTGTGCACGGGCATCGAGAGTGCTGAAAAAATGGCAGCGAGGAATATGGCCATCAGAAAATAGCGGATCATGGCGAAAAAGAGCGCCGAAATAAAGAGAACGATAAGGAGCAGGATGATCCGGTTGGCTTTGATGCTGTTCATGGTCGATCGTTCTGTTGGGGACGGTTGCCGCCCCATGTTAGAGCCATTCGTTCGGTGGTCCGCCAAGCAGTCGCGCGCGGACAAGCGCCACGGCGAAAATCCCTGCACTTTCCGCCCGGAGTATTGTGCGGCCGAAAGACATCTCCCCGAACCCTGCCTCTTTTGCGGCTTCAACTTCGCCAGGCGTGAAGCCACCCTCTCCACCTATCAGGAAAAGTACCTTTTTCCCCGGAAAGTCCAGCTCTGGAACAACCCCTGAGCCCTCATAGGGAATCAGTCGGAGGTCGTATCCTTTGAGCCCGAGAGCCTCCCTGAACGAGAGGGGCTCATGGAGCTTGGGAAGATGGAACCGCCCCGACTGGCGAGCGGCGGAGAGCAGGATGTTCCGCCACCGGTCCATCCTTCCGGCAAACCGCTCCCGCGAAGGCTGACTGACTGTGCGCTGGGTCATCATCGGAATGACGCCGGAAACGCCGAGCTCGGTGGCCTTTTCCAGGAAAAAGTCAAACCGGGCAGGTGCCTTGAGAAGGGAAATGGCCACCGTCACCCCTGTAGCAGGACGCTCGACAACCGAACGAGCAAGTATCTCTCCTTCAAGCGAACGCTTCCCGATGGAGGTGATGGCGATGTCAACAGAGAGTCCGCTGCCGTCGGTCACCTTGATGCGCTCACCCTCTTTTTTTCGAAGCACACGGCTGAGGTGGTGGAACTCGTCACCCTCGATCATAAGCGAGCGGGCCGATGCAGCGACGCTGCCTTCTGGAACGTAAAATAACTCCATAACGATCTCTTTCACTCTTTTGCCGCAAGGGCGACAGCTGCAAGGGATACCGATCCGGCGCCCCCCTCGATGAGGGCTTCGGCTGCTGCGGCCATGGTAGCGCCGGTTGTCACCACGTCATCGACGAGCAGCACACGTGCGCCGCCGGGAACCCCCGAGGCCCGGAACGCACCGGCTAGGTTTTTTCGCCGGTCAACGGCGGCCAGACCGGTCTGGGATGCCGTTTGGCGTGTACGGACAAGTAACGTTCCCATGACGGGCGTTGCCATAACGGCGCCGATGCCTTCAGCGATTTTTTCAGCCTGATTGTATGTCCGTTCCGTTTTCTTCATCCGGTGCAGGGGAACCGGCACGATGCAGTCAACCATCACCTCTCCGCCGCTGCCGATGAGCATCCACTCCCCGAGTTCACGGCCGAACACGCCACCGAGAGCATGCACGCCCCCGTACTTCATCGCATGCAGTGCTTCCTGAAGCGGGCTCCCCTTGTGAAACAGATAGCGGCACCATCCCTGGCGGAACACAAACCCGGAGCCGAACCGCCCCGAAATAGAGGCTCTGAGCATCGATTCGCTCTCCAGAGGGGAAGCAAAGGGGGAGAACTCCCTTCGGCAGGTGTTGCAGCATAGCGCCTCACCCTCAACAAGCAAAGACGAACATACCACGCAGACATCGGGAAAAAGCATATGGAACAGTTCGCCGCCGAAGCCGCCGCCCATCATTCAGCGCTGAAGCAGAGAGCAGCCGCTCCATGCATGCCGGCCCGGTTGCCGAGATCTGCTCTGACGACTGAAAGCCCATCGTGCATGGAAGGCAGGGTAGATTGCTGCAGTACGGCAAGAGCGGGTTTCAGCAGGAGATCGCCAGCGGCTGAAATACCACCGCCGACAACAAATTTCCTGATATCCATGAGCGCCGTAACGCTTGCGAGCCCTGTACCGAGAATGGAACCGACCCGGGTCCATACTTCCTGCGCTGCAAGGTCCCCTTCAAGCGCCGCAGCTTCAAGATGCCGCGGAGAAAGCGAGGCCCAGTCATTGCCGCAAAGAGCTCCGACTGAAGAGGGGGAATGGTGCTCGGCGATCATCCGCCGAGCCATCTCCACCAGACGATCCTTGCCGATGAGTCCTTCAAGGGTACCGCGAATGCCGGCATGGAGGGAGGAACCGTTGTAATCGACAATCATGAAGCCGACCTCCCCCGCCGTTCCGTTCGGACCCCGGTAGAGCTCATGGTTGAGAACGATGCCGCCACCGACACCAGTTCCGAGCGTCACCATAAGAAAGTCCGGAAACGCACGTCCTGCACCGTAGACAGCCTCGCCGTAAGCGGCAGCGTTTGCATCATTGTCGAGGAACACCTCGCAGTCGATGCCGGAACCGCCATTGAGTCGCTTCTGCAACTCGCGCCTCAGCTCGACAACCTCCCATCCGGGCAGGTTGGGCGGATGGCTGAGGGTGCCCCGGAGGCGGTCCACCGCACCCGGAGCACCGAGTCCGATGCCTCTGAATTCGCCAGGATCGAGCGTAACCGAGGCGCTCCTGTAGAGGTCTGACGCCGTTGCGGCAACCAGGTCAAGCACCCCGTTGGGTCCCCGCAGGGCTTCTGTGGGTACTGTGGTTTCAGTAATGATGCCGGCAGTCCGGCCCACAACGGCGGCCTTGACGGCTGTGCCCCCTAAATCTATGCCGATGGCCCATTGGGACATATGCCGCGGTTCCTGCTGTTAACTGTTGAAAGGCCTGATGAACTTCCTGCCATGGCTGCCGGAACTGAAGAAATCCAGGATTTCCATGACTTCAGGCTCTTCTGGAAACTCCTGACGCACCTTTTCAAGGCCGTTCGAGAGAAGAAGCCCGGACTGAAAAAGCACCCGGTAGACATCCCTGATTCGGGTTATTTTTTCCGGCGTGAACCCCCTGCGTTTCAGCCCGATAGCATTCAGCCCTTCATAGCGGAAGGCGGCGTGGCCGCCTGCCATGACGAAGGGCGGCACGTCAAGGGCAGCGCGCGAAATCCCGCCGACCATCGCGTAACGCCCGATGCGAACAAACTGGTGGATGCCGGCAAGACCGCCGACGACGGCGTAGTCGCCCACTTCGCAATGCCCGCCGAACTGCACCGAATTGGCGATCACCACATGGTTGCCGATCACACAATCGTGGCCGAAGTGCACATAAGACATGATCAGGTTGTCGGAACCGACCACGGTTTTGCCGCTGGCCATGGTGCCGCGGTTGATGGTAACACACTCCCTGATGACCGTTCGATCACCGATGAAGAGTTCTGTTTTTTCGCCACTAAACTTAAGATCCTGTGGCTCGGTTGCAAGCACCGCTCCGGCATGAATTCTGCAGCCGGCGCCGATGCGTGCTCCGGAAGCAATCTGGACATGGGGGGCAATGGTTGTGCCGGCGCCGATTGTGACATCGTCTTCAATGACCGTGTAAGGTCCAACTTTGACGCCTTCACCGAGAACTGCAGTCGGACTGATGACCGCTGTGGGATGGATGCTGCTCTGCATTGGGGATTATTCCTTCATTTGTTCAAACTCTTTAGAGAGCCCGGGCCGGTTCAAGACATGCGAAAGGGTGTCGATAACCCGGTTCGCCTCGTCGATCCTGCCAAGAACCCGATAGGCCTGGGCAAGCGTAAAAAACAAGCGAGGGTCGGAACCGGGCGATGACAGGCTGCCCAGTTTTTCAAGATACGAAATATACGCCGAAGCCCGATCTTTTTCACCAAGCCGGACATACAGGGATACGACGGAACCAGCCAGTTCAGGATTGAGCGGATAACGTTCAGGAGGCAGCATGGAGGCCACCCGGTCGAGAACCCGCAGCGCAAGCGCCGGCCGCTCGACAAAAGTCTCTCGGCCCGATGAATCCCTGACCGGGAGCGCAGCACCCTCTGAACCCGCCAATTCTATAGCCAGACGGATGAAGAGCGGTGAGTAGTTGGCCGAAAGCCGTCTTGCGGTTTCCTCGATATTGACAGAAGGGTCGCCGAGATTTCGGTACCGGTAGGTCTGCATCAAGTTCCGGTAAAGCAATGCAGGATCGGCGAAACTCATCGGGTCGGCGCTTTCGAGAGGCACGACCCGGTAAACGAGCCCGTCGAGGCGAAGGAACCGCTCTAGCCCTATCATGCCGTCGGGATCGACTGTCAGTGCGAAACAGACAGGACGACGCCCGAAGTTCTGGGTTACAATATCGTACACGGCAAGATCCTGGGGACGGAGATACCCCTGTCCTGCGTAGACCAGCCCAGGCTTCAGTTCCCACTGCATGGTGTCGAGGGGCTCGGAGGGCAGCGCGTATCGGTGCCGGGCTGCATCAGTCTTAAGAGCCTGGGCCGCATTTTTTGAAGGAATCGATACCGCGATCGGCTCTATAGGGACGTAGGTGATATTGCGGAGTTCCTCGTCCGTAAGTCCGAAAGAGACCGGTTCGGCTCCCCTCGGGGAGGTGTTTTTCAACTGCAGGAGATACCATCCCGTATTGGCAAGACTCAGGTTAACCACCCGGACGTCAGTGCGGATCCCTTCAACCTCCTGGAGGTACCAGAGGGGAAAGGTATCGTTATCACCGTTGGTGAAGAGGATGGCGTTCGGAGGGCAGCTTTCGAGAATATTCCACCCCCAGTCCCATGGCACATAATTGCCCGAACGGTCATGGCTATGGTAATTGGCCATGAGCATGCGCGCATCAACCAGTATGAGCGCCAGGCCGACCGTCACAAGGGCAGCCAGAATACGCGTAGATGCACCGGGCTTCTTCAGAAGAGAAACGATGCCGTACCAGAGGCTTTCAATGCCGATGCCGATCCAGAGTGCAAAGGCAAAAAAGCTCCCGACATAGCTGTAGTCCCGCTCACGCGGCTGCGGTTCCGTCTGGTTGAGATAAACCACCAGTGCAGCCCCCGTCAGGATGAAAAGCGCCGTTACAACAAGACCCATCTTCCACTGCCGCCGAAAATGGGCGAACGCGCCACCGAGGCCGAGCAGAAACGGCAGACCCCAGAGGACCGACCAGTCGACCCCGGCGCCTTCCATCTGATCCTGACGGCCGATGAACTGCCAACCAAGGTAACGGAGGTACATCCGGTCAAGCTGGTAGGAAAGAAAATAGTCAAGCTCGCTGCCGTACTGTCGGTAGTGATATTGGTGGATAGGTTCTGGCGACCACCGCCTCGGCCAGAGCGGCATCTGGCCGTACTGTTCGCGATTCAGGTATAAAAAAAACGCATCGGGAGTCGAAGGGTTGTTTTCGTTGATCGGCGGGCCGGCCTGCGCCCTGACGTAGATCAGGCCGTAAGAGGTGTAGCCGATGATGATGAGGAGCACCGACATCACAAGCGTGTTGGCCATCGCCATCCGGGCCCTCTGGGTCTGCCATGCGGCCCAGCCGAGAGCGGAGAGCAGAACGAGCAGGCCACCCCACGATGCAACCTGGAGCAGCACGGGGATACCCTTGATGATGAGGGTGTAGATAAGGAAAAAAAGCCCGGAGGACGCAAGGGCCAGTATGGCAAACGACTTAAGCGTGACCTCGAAACGGCGGAAGTAATAGGCCAGCGCGATGGCAAACAGGGCGAGCAGGCTCAACAAATGCACGCCGATGGAGAGGCCGATCATGTACATCGCCAGGAGAAGCCATCGTTCGTGTCCCTCCCGTGGGTATTCTTCATGCCAACGGAGGATCAGCCACACCACGACGGCCGTGAAGAGCGAAGAAGCGGCGTAGACTTCTGTTTCGACAGCGTTGAACCAGAAACTGTCAGAAAAGGCAAGCGCCAGTGCGCCAATGACTGCCCCGCCGTATGCGGCTGTTTTTTCCGCTCCGTCCCAGCCTGTTGGCGCAGTGCCACGGTAGAGGATGATGAGACGGACTATGATGAGATAGGTGAGCGAAATAGTTGCGGCCGAAGAGAGCACGCTGATAAGGTTGACACGGGCCCCGACGTCACCGAAAAAAGGAAGCATCGAAAACAGGCGGCCGGTGAGCAGAAAGAGTGGCGCGCCGGGAGGGTGCGGCACACCAAGGGTCCGGGCGGTGGCGATGAACTCCCCGCAGTCCCAGAATGAGAGGGTCGGAGCCATGGTCAGGAGGTAGACGGTGCCCGTCAGTACAAAAAGAAATGCGGCAATGGAGCGGTTGACTGCCCGGTGTGTCATGGATGCCTTGCTGGTTAACGGTCACGGAATGAACTCTTCGGCCATGAGATCGGCGAAAAGGAACCCCTCATCTGTCAGGTACAGCTTTCCCCCCTCTTCACGCATCCACCCTTTTGCCTTGAACTGCGCCACAGCCTCGGAAAGCCGATGCCCTAATTTATGCGCTTTTCGCAAAAACCCAACATCGAGTCCACGGTTTATGCGGAGCGTAAGAAAGACCTCTTCTATAAAGCGCTCGCGCTCCCCGAGCACCTCGCAGAACCCTTCGGCCGACTCCGGACGAAGCAGGTAGTCAGAAAGGCTCGGAGTGTTTGCCATGCGGACCTCGCCCGACGGGCTTCGCATGAAGCTGTGGGCAGAGGGACCGAACCCGATATATGGCTCTCGCTCCCAGCTCGCGAGGTTGTAGCGTGACTGGTGGGCTGGAAGTGCGAAGTTGGATATCTCGTACTGGGCAAACCCCGCAGCGGGCAGCACCTCCTGAGCGTAGCGGTAGCAGTCGGCCTGCAGCGCGTCCCCCGGCACCGATACCCTGCCGGACTGAACGTCCCGGTGCAGGATGGTTTTCGGCTCAACCGAGAGCATGTAGACGGAAATGTGATGAGGAGCCAGCGAGATGGCAGTATCAAGATCGCTTTGCCATGCAGGAAGATCTTCGCCCGGTACGCCGCAGATCAAGTCCACGCTAAGGGACTCGAACAGCCCAGCGGCCGCCCTGACGGCATCAGCACCATCTAAGGGCGAATGCTCACGGCCGAGGGCCCGGAGCTTTGGTGCGAAGAAAGACTGAACACCGAGGCTTAGCCGTGTAATGCCGGCCTGACGGAGTTCCCGAAGAGCAGCCGCGTCCTCAGGATTGGCCTCAAGGGCGATTTCGATGCCATCCTCAAACGAAGCAAGGCTGGAAACCTGCTCGAGCCACCGGCCGAGAAAACGCGCCGGCGCAAGCGAAGGGGTACCTCCCCCGAAATGGATAGCACCGATGCTCTGGCCCTTGAAATGGTCGGCCTTCGCCGCAGTCTCTTTTTCGAGCGCCAGAAAAAATGCCTCGAGGAGGCCGGTTCCCGAAACGAGGTAGAAGTCGCAGTACGGGCACCGTTTCCTGCAGAAAGGGATGTGCACATACAGGCTCAGCATGGCGGTCGGAGGAAATCCGCCGGCAGTGCGGCGGAGCGGTTCAGCGGAGGATGTGTGCGGTAACGGCCTCGTAAAGGTCGTCGGCCACGAACTCAGGTACGACGCCCAGACGGCGACATATCTCCTCCTCGTTATGGCCGGTACGAACCAGTATGGGGTGGAGCGATGCACGCAGTCCGCACTCGACGTCAATCAGCTTGTCGCCGATGAAAAACGAGGCATCGCGGTCGACAGTTAAGCCTTCGGCCTTGAAATCAGCGATCGCACGCTCGACCATGCCGGTCTCAGGCTTGCGGCAGCCGGCGAACCGGTCATATTCCGGATGGGGATGCTGCGGATGCGACGGGCAGTAGTAGCAGCGGTCGAAGGATCCGCCGGCTTCGGCCAGCAGTTCGTTGAGATACGTATTGACGTCCTCCACCTGCTCGACGGTAGCGATACCCCGGGCAATACCCGCCTGATTGGAGATGATGACGATGCGGAACCCGGCAGCTCTTGCTAAAGCCACTGCTTCGGCAGCCCGTGCTATCAGTTTAAGCTGAGGCCGTGTTGCCACGTAGGAGCCGGTATCTTCATTGATGGTGCCGTCCCGGTCGAGGAACAAAACTTTGACTGTTTCTGGCATGGTTCAGCTCCCCAACAGTTCGCGGTAAAGCCCTGCGTACTCTTCGGCAGCGCTCTTCCATGCAAAATCACGCGTCATCGCCCGCAGGACCAGTTCCGGCCACCGTTCGCTGTCATGGTAGCAGCCGATTGCCTCCTGCAGCTTTGAAACAAGCGCATCAGGGGTGTACTCACGGAAAATGAACCCGGTGCCCTCATCACCCTTAACCTCATCGATGGTCTCGACGATGCCGCCGCCGGCATAGGCGACAGGGATGGTGCCATAGCTCATGGCGAACATCTGGAGCATCCCGCACGACTCGATTTTTCCGCCCATCACAAGCATGTCGAGACCTGCAATGGCAAGATGGAGAAAACTTTCGGGACAGTCGGTACTGAGGCTCACCTGATCGGGGTGGGTATCGGCAAAGTCCCTGAATGATTTTTCATATTTCTTGTCCCCGGAGCCGCAGATGAGGAGGTTGATATCGAGTGCAACGAGCTTTTTCAGGCTCTTTTCAATGAGCGCCGCACCCTGAAAGTCGTCAAAGTTCATGATGACGCCAATCACGGGCCTGCCTTCTTCAAGCGGCATATGAACCTCTTCAGAGAGGGCTGCACGGTTCTCAAGCTTGCCCTCCATGCGATCGGTAGCGAAGCGCTTCTTGATCAGTTTATCCGTCGAGGGGTTCCACTGGCGGGTGTCGATACCGTTCACGATCCCGTGGAGACTTTCTTTCCGACCTTCAAGAACTTGTTTGAGCCCGCAGCCGGGAACCTCGTCGCGCACGATTTCATCAGCATGGAGTTTCGAGGTCGTCGTCAGCATATCGGCATTCTCGACGCCGGTATAGAGCATATTGACGTGCTCTCCGCTCTTGTGGAGCGCACCGGAGACTTCCTCCGGAAGGAGTTTCTCGAACACCTTGAAAGGAAGGATGCCCTGGCGGTATGCATTGTGTATGGTCAGCACGGTCTTGATGCCCCGGAAAAACTCATGGTCGCGATAAACCGTCTTGAGCAGCAGGGGAATGAGGGATGCGTACCAGTCGTGACAATGGATGATGTCAGGCCTCCACCCGAGACGCACGAGGGTCTCCAGGACACCGACGTTGAAAAAGATTACCTTCTCGGTATTGCCTTTCAGGTCGTTTCCCAGGTAGACATCGGTAAAGAGCCCGTTGCGCTTGAAGTACTTCTCGTTATAAAGGAAATAGGTCTGTATCTTGCTCGAAGGCAGGGCGGTTACCTTGACATTGAGCAGGTCGGTCTTCTCCCTGAGCGGAACCTCGATGTCGGACAGCCGCAGGACATCATGAAGGCGGAACTTCCGGTCGTTGATGGTCCCGTACTTCGGCATCATGATGCGGGCCTCAAAACCTTCCTCCTCAAGAGCCTGAGGAAACGATGCCATAAAATCAGCCAGGGCGCTGGTTCTTACAAATGGGGATACTTCGCCGGAGACATAAAGAACCTTATAGTTTCGTCTGGACATCTAAGGGACAATCGATCTATATTTTTTCACCAAAAACTTTCATAGAACTGCATTAGTTTTTAATTTACGAATTTTCATCGTCACATACAATTTAGCCGGTCTGAGGCGTCAACCGAACACCATGCACATGAAGGGCACCACGCACATCCTTAAAGCCCTCCTGATCCTTCTGGCTGTCGGCACTGCGGGTTGCGCATCAGACAAACCCCCAACCGGAGGCCTCCCCGACCCCACGCCGCGGCAAGTATTCTTCTCCGACCCCGACTCCGGTGCCGTAAACATCTCCCCCAAGAAAATCCGGTTCCTCTTCAGCCACCTGACCACCGCACGGGAGCTGCTCTACTCGTTGCATTTCTCCCCGATGGTAGACAACTACCATGTCACGGTAAACGGCATGGAAGGCGTGATAGACATCTTCAGCCCGCTCCGCCGGAACCAGACCTATATCGTAACCCTCAACAAGCGCCTCTTCGAGAGCTATACGCTTCCTTTTTCAACCGGTCCCGGGATCGATACATCCCTCGTACGGGGAACCGTCTTCAATGAAGACATGAGTCCATCCGCCTCGGCATTCGTCTTTGCCTACAGGCTTCCAGATGGATCAATAGCACCAATGGACATGCGCAAGACGAAGCCAGACTATCTGGCCCAGACAGACGGCTCGGGAAACTTCAGCTTCCGGCATCTCCAGAAAGGATCCTACAGCCTGCTTGCAGTGAATGACATCAACGGCGACATGCGGTGGGACCGGTACCGCGAAGGAATAGGCCTCACCACCGCGGCCGTCATCCATCCTGACACCACGCGCCACATCATCAGGATGGGCGGAATCGACAGTGAAACAAACGGCTTGTCGGCATGCCGTCCCCTTGAAAGGAACAGGCTCGAACTCACCTTTACACGCCCGCTCGACGTGGCGACATTCAACCCTGACGACGTCAACATCATAAACCCGCGTACTGGAAAAAACGTACCGGTTATTGACTGGTTCAGCAGCACCGGCAGTACCGAAAGCCGCCGCATCACGATTGTCACCGGACGGCTCGACACGGGAGGTCAGTACCTCATCAGCATCCGCGGAAGCGAAAAAGAGGCAATCAGCTTCTGGCCGACACGTCACACCGTAGAAAAGCTTCCCATCCGGGTGACCTTCCACCCCACCGATAAAAGCCGGCCCGGATATCAAGGCGCTGAAATTCCATGCGGCCCTGAAGCAGTCGTACTCCGCTTTTCCGAACCGGTACCCGAAACCATCGCCCGGAGTGCAGCAAGCCTTTCCATTGAAGGGGACGAATCTCCAGCTACGATTGAGAGCCTCTTGAAGAAAATCGACGCCAAGACCTTTACCCTCCGGCCGAGAGAAGGGTTCCGCCCGGGTACGACCTACCGGGCGTCGGTGGATTCGGCACTCGTCAACGGCATTGAAGTCCGGCCCGGAACAAAAAGGACAACGTTCTCGCGCTTCACTGCAGCCTCAGCCGACGACATGGGCAGCATCAAAGGCAGCTGCAGGGCCCCCCGCGGGCCGGTCATCGTCGAAGCGCGCGGGACTGCGACATGGCGGACTGAAGCAATCAGGGACGCATCCGGGCGATACGTCTATGCATTTCCGGCCCTGCCACCAGGCACTTACGCCCTCAGTGCATTCATTCCGTCCAGGCCGAAAAAGGGCGGCGCCTGCATGCAGCAGCCGTATCCCGGCACGCTCTTCCCGTTCACTCCGGCAGACCCCTCCGCAGTCCATGAAGGCAGTGTCAGGGTCCGGGCCCAGTGGACGGCAGAAAACATCGACATAACGTTCAAAAACGAAACAACGGACCGAAACCCTACACCATGAGCACATCTTTCCGCATTGGACCCAATTCCATCATACAGACTGTAGCCGCGCTTGAAGCATCCTTCGGCAAGAAACAAGCCGAGGAACTGCTGAAGAAAATCGATCATGGCCACCTGATCGGCAACCTCCCCTCGGAGATGGTCGAAGAGTCGAAATTCCACGCTCTCGTCACTGCGCTCGACAAGGAAATCGGCTCCCAGAAAACCGGTGCCATCCTTGAGGAGTCCGGAAGCCGGACGGCTCAGTACCTTCTGCGGGTCAGAATACCGGGACTCTTTCAGAAGTTCCTGAAGCTGCTCCCGGCCGGGCCTGCGTTCAGTCTCTTCCTCTTTGCCATCAGCAAGAACGCCTGGACGTTTGCCGGAAGTGGAGCATTCAGCTATAGCACAGGCAAAAAGCCCACCATCACTGTAGTAGTGACTCATCCCTCCGTCCCGGTGGTCGGCAGCTTCTACCTCGGCACCTTCACCTACCTGCTCGAGCAGCTCGTCAACCCGAACGTGAAGATCAAAGCCGACATCCGCGAAGAGGGCAACACCATCACCTGCCACTACGCCTGCAGAATCTGAAGAACACTCCGGCTCTACCGACATCACGGAAGAGTAAGCGGACTGAAGAATCGCCCTGAAAGCAAAAAACCCCGCAGCCGCGGGGTTTTTGCTTGTACTGAAAACGCTGCTCTTACTGCCAGCCGCCGACAATTTCGAAAATCTCGCGGTCGCCGATCGGAACCGGAACCGATGACTTCGGAGCCTCTGACAGAAGATCTTCGGCGATCTGCAGATAAGGCTGAAGGCACTCCTCCTTTCCCTCCTCGCTATCCTCCATGGCAAACAGGGTCTTGCCGGCAAAACGGCTCCTGCGAATGAGTTCGTGGTAGGGGACCTTGGCTAGGAGGCGGGTGCCGACCTTCTCTGCGAACTGGTCGAGCATGTTGGTGCCGCCGCCCTTGGCGTAGTCGACGCGGTTGGCAACAATACCGGCAAGCTTCACTTTGTAACGGACACTCTTCTGCTGGATGGCCATGCAGAGGCGATTGGCGGCGAAGATGCTGTCGAAATCATTGGTTGCGATGATGAGTGCGTAGTCGGCATAGTTCAGCGGTGCGCTGAATCCGCCGCAGACCACGTCGCCGAGCACGTCAAAAAGGATGACGTCGTATTTGTCGTAGAGACCGAGTTCCTGGAGCAGGGTGACCGATTCGCCGACCACATAGCCGCCGCAGCCGCTGCCGGCCGGGGGGCCGCCCGCCTCAAGACCGTCGATGCCTGCAAAACCGGTTTCAATGACATCCTCGGCGGTCAGCTCCTCATGGTGGAAATCGACCTCTTCAAGGGCCTCGATGACGGTTTTCTGCAACTTCCCGGTAATCGGGAAAGTGCTGTCGTGCTTGGGGTCGCATCCGATCTGCAGCACCTTGGCGCCCTTGAGGGCGAGAGCCGCAGATATGTTGGCGCTGGTGGTGCTTTTTCCGATACCGCCTTTGCCGTATACAGCCAGGACTAGACTCATAATGAAATCAGGGAATTGATTGATGAAATACCGTTCTATCCGCCGAGCGACTCTTTCGCCCGTCTGAACACTTCGACGCTGACCGTCGACTCGCCGTTTTCCTGCGCAAAGTTCTCTGTGTTCTTCCGCACTTTCTTGCGGACGAAGAAGGGAACCTTCTTCAACATGGTTTCAGCTTCATCGGTCCACATCATGCCACCCTCCTCGGGTGCCGCTGCCGGAGTTGCCGTACCGGCCGAGACCGGGATACTGCCATCTCCCGATGCAGCTGAGGACTCCTCATACTCAAGACCCGCATCACCGAAAAAGTCGATCAGGTGCTTCTCAAGGCCGAGCTTGCAGGAAATATACACCCTGTCTGCAATGACGTCGGCACCCTCAAACCCGAGGAACGGATAGTAGCCGAGCAGATGATTTTCGATATGGGTCGGGGGGCAGACAACCATGCAGGGCACGTCCAGCTTTCGGCAGCTATGCCGTTCCATCTGGGTGCCGCAGACGAGGTCGGGCATTTCATCCTCGATGAGCTTTGCCACGTCCTGAAAGCGTTCGGTGACCATAAGTGCACCGGGCAGGTATCCATCAAGTTCCTTGCGAACCCAGTCCGCATGACGCTCAAGATAGGTTCCAGCACCGATGATCTGCATGCCGAGCTCGTCGCGGAGGAACTTAACCATGGCGACCGTGGTGGTGGCGTCACCGAACACGAATGCCTTCTTGTTGCTGAAGCTCTCCATGTCAGCCGTCCGGGCAAACCATGGCACGCCTGAAGGAGCGCTCATCCCGTCCAGGGAGAAAGCATGCAGTTCGGGCATAGCAATGGGCTGAGCGCCCTCTTTGGCACCGATGGTGTTGAGTTTTTCAATGACGGAGCGCAGCCAGTGGAGCGTTGGTTCGACGCCGAGCGGCGTACCGTACTCGGTCGGAACGCCGAAGGTCTCTTCAAGGTATGCGGCAGCCGTCTGTCCGATTTCGCGGAAGGGTGCGATGGTGAGCCATGCCTCGGGAAGCCTTTTCAGGTCAGCGATGCCCGCACCCCAGGGAGCGACCACATTAACCTTTACACCAAGCGTTTTGAGCATCCTGCGGATGCTTGTGAGGTTCGCCTTCAGGTGGAAGCCGAGGGAGGTGAATCCCAGCAGATTGACGGTCGGTGCGGCCGTCTTCGGCCCTTCGACGGCATAGCGTTTCACCAGTGCTGTAAGAAGGCCGTCAGCCGCCTCGTTCTCGGTCACCCTGAACGGGTTGACCGCATAGACCATCAGCTTATCCTGCGGCACACCAGACTGTGCGGCGAGCTGGTGGAGGTCCTCCTGGAGCAACGCGGTGCTGCAGCTCGGAGCGATGACGGAAAGCTCCGGGTGGTAGTGCTCTTCAACCTGCTGCAGGGTCGCCGGAAGGCGCGACACGCCCTGGGCGAGGTCGCGGCCACGGACCACACTGATGGAGAGCGCCGGGAATTCAGGCGTCCTCTCGAGCATGGTATAGGTGGCCGTAATATAGTCGTCGCCCTGCGGGGCATGGTAGACCGTGTGAACCCCTTTCATGCTATTGGTGACACGGCTGATACCATGAAGGGCGGTACCCTCGTAGAGCCAGAAAGCTAAGCGCATACTCGGTAACTTTTGTTATTGCATTTCCTGCTGGATACTTATTCGGCGGCCGGCATGACGCCTTCAAGCCAGACCTCTTTTTCGAATGCCGGGAGCTTCGAGCGCCGGTCAAGCGGTGAAACGAAGAGGTTTGCGAGAGTAAAGACCCCTGACCACCCGTGGATGGGCATGAGCATGAACTCCATGCTCCACTTGACGATGAAACCATGCCCGACAAAAGGATTCGCCGTCATCAGCGAGGTGACGATCATGTCGGGGCGGTCCCGTTTGATGTCCTCGAGCTGGCGATGGAAGTTGGGCTGCTCTACAATGCGCACTCCCTCAAGTGCCTTGAGTTCCTTGGCAAGGAATTTCTTGTTGATGTAAGCACTGCTGCACTCCACGACTTCCGCGCCCGCGCTCCTGAGGAAACGGCCCAGCGGCAGTTCCATCATGGTATCGGCTGTCAGAAAGACTTTCTTCCCTTTCAGCATGGCCGTCTGGCGACTGATTTTTTCCCATGCAGCCTTTTCACGGTCACGAAGATCAACCTCAATGCCGAACTCGCGGGCGAGATCCTCCCAGAACACCCGGGTGCCGTCCGGACCGAACGGGAAGAGGGAGTGAAGGGTTTTGGCGCCGCGCTCGCGCTCAAGCTTAACGGCAACACGAGACAGGTAGGGCTGAACAGGTGCAAGTATGGTATCGGGTCCGATGGCGGGCATCCTGTCAAAACGGGATTCAGGCAGGAACCCCCCGACCTTTATGCCGAGTTCTTCGGCTTCCGCACGGAGGTCGTCGGCGGTGGCATCGTTTACCGAACCGAGGAAGACTACACTCTTCTCACCCGCCGGAGCCACCGGACAGTATGGAACGAGGGCGTGGAGGACCGAGTCTTCAGCCTGGGTGAAATTGTAGACAAGCCCGCTGGCGGGTACGAACAGCACCGGAGTCCGGGGAGTGCTGAGATGGTCGGCAAGGCCCTTGAAGTCGACCTTCATGACCTCAGGTGTACATGAAGAGAGCAGGAAGATGACCGACGGGTTATGGTCGGTCTTGATTTCAGCGATTACCTCATCGAGGGTCGGCTCGTTTTTGGAAAGGTCACCCTCTTCAATCAGCGCGATACCAAAACGCGGCTTTGCGAAGATCATCATACCGAGGGCATTCTGCAGGAAATGAGCACAGGTGTGGGTACCAAGGACAAGGAAGAAACTGTCCCTGATCTTCTGGTACATCCAGCCGACCGAAGCCAATCCGCAGAAGCTGTGCGTTACATTATCTTCCTTGAGTATCTGTACTTCACCGGGAACCTGCAGCATGGATTTTCCTCCTGATTATGACCGCCCTGGAGCGCCCTTGGCGGCTGAACTTATGAACTTGAAGATAAAATTTTTTAGCCAATCCCCCTACTCCGCGCGGGGGGCTATTTTCGCTTTGACGGAAGCGGTCTTGTCCCCGAGGCGGACCGCACGGTCCCGCCGGTCATCGATCTTCATGACAGTATAGACCCGCCTTCCTCCGCGGGTGAAGGAATACTCGTGGAGCTGTTCGGCCAGCCGGAACAGCATTGACGCCGGGCCCTCCACCGTCGTACCCATATCATGCAGGCGGTAGCTGCAGCCGCTGTCAGCGAGCAGTTCCTGCAGACCGGCAACAAATGCGCTGTGGCTGCCGTCCTTCTGGTCAAGCCGGATGACGGCAATATCCATGAGTGCCATGCTGCGCCTTCCTGTTTTAAAGGATTACCTGAACACGGTCTCTTCACGGCCGGGGCCGACGGAGATGAAAGTCACCGGCACCTCAAGTTCACGCTCAAGGAACTCCACGTAATCGCGGGCCTCGGGACGCATGTCCTCAAAGGTACGAGCAGAGGCGTTCGAAGCCATCCAGCCTTTTAGTGTGGTATAGACCGGCTGCACCGCTGAGAGGGTCTGGTGGTCAGTCGGAAAATCGCGGATCTCTTTACCGTTGAGCAGGTAAGAGTTGCAGACCTTGATCTCTTCGAACCCGTCAAGGACGTCAAGCTTGGTGAGGGCCAGTTCAGTGATGCCGTTGACGGCTACCGAATAGCGCATGGCGACCAGATCAATCCATCCGCATCGCCGCTTCCTGCCGGTCGTAGCGCCGAACTCATGGCCGACCCGGCCGAGCATTTCGCCGGTATCGTCATTCAGCTCAGTAGGGAATGCGCCGTTGCCGACTCTCGTCATGTAGGCCTTGCAGACACCGATGACCTTTCCGATATGGTTGGGGGCGATGCCGGAACCGGTACATGCGCCACCGGAGGTAGGGCTGGAGGATGTGACGTAGGGATAGGTTCCGTGGTCTACGTCGAGCAGACATCCCTGTGCCCCTTCGAGCAGCACCGTCTTACCCTGGCGGAGCTGGCGGTTCAAATAGAGCTGGGTATTTGTGATATAAGGATCCATGAGTTTATCAAACTCCTCATACTCGCGGACCATCGACTCGACATCAATCTCGTCACCCTCATAGATATTGCGGAACACCTTATTTTTTTCAGCCAGGTTCTCGCGGAGCTTCTCCTGCAGCAGACCCGGGCTGAGCAGGTCGACAACCCTGATTCCTTTCCGGGCGAATTTGTCTTCATAGCTCGGACCGATGCCTCGGCCGGTTGTACCAATCTTCTGACCGCCCTGTGCATTTTCATGCAGGGCATCGAGCCGCTTATGGTACGGCATGATCAGATGTGCGTTGTGGCTGATGAACAGCCTCCCCTTCACCGTGTAACCGAGCTCTTCGACCTTTGCAATCTCCTCAAGCAAAGCCACGGGATCAATCACCACCCCGTTTCCAATGACACAGACACACTTTTCGTTGAAAATGCCGGAGGGAATCAGGTGGAGGACGACGCTCTTGCCGTCGAAACAGATGGTGTGACCTGCATTGGCGCCGCCCTGATAGCGGACAACGATATCATACTGGTCTGAGAGATAATCGACAAGCTTGCCCTTGCCCTCGTCACCGAACTGGGTGCCGATGAGGACAGTTGCCGACTGCGAAGGAAGAGTGAATGGTTTTGATTCCACAACGATGGGTATTTACGGGATGTAGGGGCTCACTGGAACAACAACCTGTCAAGGTACCAAAATTATTGCTTTTTTTTGAAGCCTTCATTCCATGCACGCTTATGTTACCAAGTCCGCACCCTCAGAACCTGCTCCAGAACCGTCCTCTGAACGATAGCGGCCGAAATGGGCCAGCAGCTCCTTTCTCCCCTTGCCGGAAAGCGACGAATACATCACAATGAACTCTGCATCCAGAGCATAGCTTTCTGTCGACCGCTTCGCCTGCGCCCGCTCCTTCTGGGTAAGCTTATCATCCTTGGTAAGAACGATGCCGTAGGGACGGTCGTGATAGGCAAGAAACTTCATCATCTCACGGTCCGACTGCATGGCGGGATGGCGTGCATCGAGCAGAAGAACCACAAGCACAATGGCCCGGCGACCGCCCACATAGCCAGCAAGCAGTCGGCCCCATGCATCTTTTTCAGCATGGCTCACCGCCGCATACCCGTAGCCGGGAATGTCGACGAAGTAGAGATCGTCGTTGATGAGGAAATAGTTGATCAGGCGGGTCTTCCCCGGTGTGGAACTGGTTTTTGCCAGCCCCTTGCGCCCCGTCAGCGAATTAAGCAGTGAGGATTTGCCGACATTGGAACGTCCGGCGAATACAATTTCAGGAAAACTCTCTTCAGGCAGGTCTGAGAGCGAGGAAACGCTTCGAAAGAATGCAGCGTTGATAATCTTCATAAAGCAAGTGGGAAGCAGGGAACAGGCGGGAAGTCCCGGTTAAAAAAGAAGCTAAAAACCTTGGGATAAAAACCCAAATGTTTAACTTTCACGAGGTTTTTGCCCTCGTACAGTCATCTTCAGGGCGCCCGCAAGCCACTTAACCACAACACTCTATGCCGCTCGTCATATACAACTCCCTCGGACGGGAGAAACAGCTGTTCGAACCCCTGCGCCCCGGTGTAGTCGGCATCTACGTCTGTGGCCCCACAGTATACGGCCATGCCCACCTCGGCCATGCAAAGAGCTACGTCTCCTTCGACGTGGTCGTCCGCTGGTTGCGGGAGAGCGGCTACAGGGTGAAGTATGTGCAGAACATCACCGATGTCGGCCATCTATCGGACGATGCGGATGAGGGAGAAGACAAGATCGCCAGACAGGCACGCATCGAGAAAACCGATCCGATGGAGATCGCCCAGTTCTACACCAGGAGCTTTCTTGATGACATGGACCGGCTCGGCGTACTCCGCCCGAACATCTCTCCGCTGGCGACCGGACACATCCCTGAACAGATCGCTCTCGTCGATAAACTCCTGAAGCTCGGTCATGCCTATGAGGTCAACGGTAATGTCTACTTCTCCGTTGAGAGTTTCCCGGGATACGGCAAGCTGTCCGGGCGCACCGACCTTGAGGCGGTCCAGTCGGGGGGCCGTATCGGAGTGCGCAGCGAAAAACATAACCCATCCGACTTCGCGCTCTGGAAAAAGGCCGAGGATGGACACCTCATGCAGTGGGACTCCCCCTGGGGCATGGGCTATCCCGGATGGCACCTCGAGTGCTCTGCGATGTCGATGAAATACCTGGGCGACACCATAGACATCCACGGCGGCGGCATGGAAAACCGATTCCCCCACCATGAATGTGAAATCGCCCAGTCTGAGGCTGCAAACGCAAAGCCCTACGTCCGGTACTGGATGCACAACAACATGGTGACGGTTAACGGGACGAAAATGGGAAAATCGCTGAAGAATGCCGTCAACCTGAAAGAAATCTTCAAAACCGTCGATCCGCTGGCCGTTCGCTTCTTCATTCTCCAGTCACACTACCGATCGCCGCTGGACTATTCCGATACGGCAGTCGCAGGCTCAACAGCCGGACTCCAGAAGCTTCGGGAAACCCGCCAACGCATCCTTGAGGCAACGCCCGGCACAGGAACCCTTGATGCCGCACCTTTCAGCCAGCGGTTCGGCGAAGCGATGGATGATGACTTCAACACGCCGGTGGCCATCGCCGCGCTGTTCGAGTTCTCAAAGGCCCTGAACACGGCACTCGACCGGCCTGACGGCCTCGATGCCTCGTCGCTGGAAGCGGCACGGAAACTAATCAGCACAGCAGCTGTCACCGTGCTCGGCATCATGACGGAAGACAATGAAAGTGCACTGCACGATGGAGGCCGGAGCGCAGAAACCCTTGAAGAGGTGATGGGGGTTCTTTTGGAGCTACGCAGTGAAGCAAGGAAAAACAAGGATTTTGCGACAAGCGACCTGATCCGCGACCGCCTGCTTGCAGCCGGCATAGAGATCAAGGACACCCGTGAAGGAGCATCCTGGTCGAAAACCCGATCCTGAGGAGCTCCGCTCTACTGGCGCTCCTCGAACCCCTGCCGCCGTAACAGATCAAGAGCCTCCCCGACCCGGTGCGATTCCCCCCGACTGCACACCAGAAGTGCGTCGGGGGTATCGATGATGATGAGATCACTCGCCCCGACAACAGCAACAACCTTGCCTCCGGGCTTTTGTATAAAATTATTCTCGGCCTCAATGGCAACAACACCCGGCACACCCTCATCTCCTGAAAACACGGTCCGCTCTTTGGTGATCGCCGAAACTTCGTCCCAACTCCCGGGATCATGCCATCCGAACTCCCCCGTCAGAAGCACGATATCTCCATGTTTTTCCATGATGGCTGTGTCGATGGAAGCCGGATGAATCCATGAGTAAAGTCCGGAGACCACCCGATCCTCTTTTCTTGTTCCAATGGCATCGTGGACGCTGAGCATGTCGCGATACAGGTCGGGGAGGTAGCGGCGGTAAGCGTTGAAAAGTGTTTCGACATCGGCGGCAAAGATGCCGCTGTTCCAATAGAAATCACGGCTCTCAAGAAATCGGATGGCGGTTGCCAGGTCCGGTTTTTCGGCAAACGTCCTTACATGATGCAGTATGATGCCTTTATCGAGGTCTGCATGCGGTCGTTCCAGAACCTCACCGGCCTGAATGTAGCCGTAGACAATCTCGGGGGATCTCGGGATGATACCAATGGTGACAAGCGAGTCCTTCCTCCTCGCTTCTCCTAGCGCCACATACAGTGTAGCCTGAAACGCATCTTCATCAAGGATGACATGATCGGATGGCATGACGACCAGCACCCCATCCGGATCGCGTTTTCTGACATGGGCAGCCCCGAGGGCAATACAGGTTGCCGTACCCCTCGCATACGGCTCCACAATGATGTTTTCCCTGGCAATGGGGACTCCAGACTCAATGAGCAGTTCACTGCCGTGCCGGTCGGTAACGATAAGGACATGATCCTTTCTGGTAAAACGGGCAGCGCGGCGGAAGGTGTTCTCGATGAGGGACCCATCGCCGAACAGGTCAAGAAAGGGTTTTGGCTTTCCTGCCCGGCACATCGGCCAAAGCTCCCGTTCAGAACCCCCGGCCATGATGAGCACGTAAACACCGGGTTCTATCGATTTGTCCATAGTGACGAGCCTTATGCTTTTAAGGTTGCACGGTGCGGCCGGGGGGAACGACCCTTACATCAAGGTACAAGCATTACTGGCTGAAGGCAAAAAAACAGATATCCGTTCCTGCATAGAGTTATACTGCCGCTACTTGTACCGGGGGAGGAGTCAGCGGGTGCGTGAAAGTCCGAAGAGTACCCGGGGAAGGCGGAAACAGGTTGAAAAATCAGCGCAAACCCTTACTTTACATTGAAAGCAGAGGCTTTCCGTGCAGTCCGTTCACCTTCAACACCCCGATCATGGATCAAGATTCCGAGGCCAGGCAAATGCTTGAATCACTGTGTCTCGCACAAGGCATAGCACTGGACCAAACACAGCTTTCGAAGTTGGTGCGTTACGGGGAGCTGCTCGGAGAGTGGAATATAAAGATCAACCTCATCAGCAGGAAGGAGGACGCCCCGGTTATCCTCAAGCATGTCTTTCATTCGCTCCTCATAAGCCTGCATCACCCATTCTCCGAAGGGGAAAAGGTGCTTGACCTTGGAACAGGCGGCGGACTACCGGGAATACCGCTGGCCATTGCCTTCCCGAAAACCGATTTTCTGCTGGTTGACGCAACGGGGAAAAAAATAACCGCATGCAAGGCGATGATCACCGCACTCGGGCTCGAGAACGCTACGGCCGTTCATTCGCGAGTCGAGGAACTAAAAGGTCTTGCATTTGACACCGTACTCAGCAGACAGGTAGCGCCGCTCGCCGACCTTGCGCGATATGCCCGTCCTCTCTTGAAAAAGGGCGGCATACTGGCATGCCTGAAAGGGGGAAACCTGAAAAAAGAGATTGCTGATGCACTGAAGGAAGGAGCAGAAACCGACGGATTCCCTTCGAACGTGGAACTGCACCCCATTGACGACATCAGTCCCTTTTTCTCAGAAAAGCAGATAGTCATTGCCGCCAGACAGTAATCTGTCAGGCAACAATGACCATCAATACGATTCTACTGCTGCAACAGGGCCGTGCCCTGCCGCTTACTCTGCGGACTCGGGAGCCTTCGCCTCTTCACCGGCTTCTGGCTGAGCCGGAGCTTCAGCTAACGGAGCCGATACAGGTGCAGCTTCACCTGCAACCTTCTTCGATCCCTTGACACGCTTTGCACGATCCTGCTTGGTTGCTTTCGCTGCGGCGACGGGTGCCTCAGCAAAGTCTACGAGCTCGATCACAGCCATCTTGGCTGCATCACCGAAACGGGGGCAGAGCTTTATGATGCGGGTATAGCCGCCCGGACGCTCACCGACCTTGGCAACAACTTCACCAAAAAGGGTCTTGATGGCCTCTTTATCGCGGATGTCTTTGAAGATTTCACGCTGTGCGTGCACGGTACCCTTAAGGGCCTTGGTGATAATCTTCTCTACGACCTTACGGGTCTCCTTGGCCTTAGCCTCCGTGGTCTCGATGCGCTTGTGGAGGATCAGCTGAGTCGACAGGCTGCTGAGCGTCGCTCTCCTGTGGGCAGCGGTTCTTCCGAGTTTTCTTGCCGGCTTGACTTTACGCATGACTGGTTCCTGATCTCAAAAATTCTTAAAAACGGTTAACTGTATTATCCCTTCATCTGGTAGCGGGTGATGTCCATGCCGAACTTGAGTTCGAACTTCTCCAGCTGCTCCTTCAATTCTGTCAGCGACTTCTTGCCGAAGTTCTTGTAGTTGAGCAGCTCATCCTCCTTACGAGAAACCAGGTCACCGATGGTGTCGATCTCTGCAAGGCGGAGGCAGTTGTGCGACCGGACGGAAAGGTCGAGATCCTCGATCTTGGTATTCAGCAGACGGCGCATGGTCTCGAACTCGTCATCCTGCTGTTTGTATTCCTCTTCAGTGAACTCCTCTTCAGTCGGCGAAAAGTTGGCGAAGAAGGTCACATGCTCATTGATGATCCGGCCAGCAAGGCTGATGGAGTCATCAGGGGTGATTGAGCCGTCTGTCTCAACGTCAAGCACCATTTTCTCATAATCGGTCCGCTGTCCCACACGCGTGTTCTCAACTGCGAACTTCACGTTGCGGATCGGGGTATAGATCGCATCAATTGCAATGTATCCGATCGGCATGCTGTCGGGACGGCTCTCCTCGGCAGGGGTGTAGCCTCGGCCGCGACCGATATAGACATCGATGTTCAGGGTTGAGCCTTCGTTCACGGTAGCGATGTGGAGGTCCTTGTTCAGCACCTCGAACTCGCCTTCCATGGCAACGATATCACCTGCAGTGAAGTCCTTCGGACCGACAATGCTGAGGGTGGTCTTGCAGCTTCTTTTGCAGGTAGACTTGAAACGGACTTTCTTCAGGTTGAGCACGATTTCCGGGACATCCTCACGGACGCCTTCGATAGCTGAAAACTCATGGAATACACCATCCACCTTGATTCCGGTGATCGCAGTCCCGGGCAGGGAGGCAAGAAGCACACGTCTCATCATGTTGCCGAGCGTCACCCCGTAACCGCGCTCAAGCGGCTGGGCGATGAATCGGCCGTATTGGTCAGTATGGGTAGCCTCGTCAACCTCTATTTTAGCAGGCATCTGCATCTGGTATATCATAGTCTTTATACCTTAGAATTCATTAAAGTCACTTCGAATACAACTCAACGACCAACTGCTCGTTATAGGGTTCCTGAATATCAACACGCTCAGGCACGCTGAGGAATACCGCTTTCTGATTAGCCTTGTCGACCTGGATCCATGCTGGAATCCTTGCATCGGGGGCCTTGTTCAGGGCATCGGTCACCGCATCCATATTTTTGCTCTTCTGACGGAACTCGATGAGGTCACCGGGAGTCATCAGGAATGAAGGGATGTTGACCTTCTTCCCGTTGACAAGAAGATGACCGTGCGAAACCAGCTGGCGTGCTCCGGCACGCGACGGGGCAAAACCTGCGCGGAAAACGACGTTGTCCAACCGGCGCTCAAGCAGCCTCACCAGGTTGTCACCGGTGACGCCCCTCTGGGAAACGGCTTTCTTGTAGTAGTTCCTGAACTGCTTTTCGAGGATGCCGTAGATAAACTTCATCTTCTGCTTCTCACGAAGCTGCAGTGCATATTCGGAGATTTTTCCCCTGCGGCCCTGGCCATGCTGGCCGGGAGCGAACGGGCGTCTTTCAAGGTATTTTTCGGCTTTCGGAGAAAGCGCGACGCCGAGCCTGCGGGATACTTTAGTTATTGAACCTCTGAATCGTGCCATATCAATTGCTTCATTGAAATTCTATGAATGTGAAAAATCAGACCCTTCTGCGCTTCGGGGGGCGGCAGCCGTTATGCGGCAGCGGAGTGATGTCCTTGATCGAACGGACCTCGAGTCCTGCACCCTGCAGTGCACGGATGGCCGCATCACGGCCGGCGCCGGGTCCCTTGATAAAGACGTCGACATGGCGCATGCCGAGGTCATAGGCTTCCTTGGCGGCACCTTCGGAGGTAACCTGTGAGGCGTAAGGGGTGTTTTTCTTCGATCCCCTGAAGCCGTTCTTGCCGGCGCTCGACCAGGAGACGGTGTTGCCCTGCACGTCGGTGATGGTCACCATGATGTTGTTGAACGACGCCTTGATGTGCACGACGCCCTCTGGAGTGACCTTAACCTTCTTCTTTTTCCTGCTGACTGTAGCCATGGGTTATAAACGCTTTAATCTCGAAGTTTGTAGTTCCTTGTTTCCTGTTACTTCCTGGCCGCCTTCTTTTTGCCGGCAACCGTCTTGCGCTTACCTTTCCTGGTTCTGGCGTTGGTCTGCGTATTCTGTCCACGGACAGGCAGTGAACGGCGATGGCGGAGGCCACGATAGCAGCCGATATCCATCAGGCGCTTAATGGCAAGCTGCTGCTCGCCGCGGGCCTGACCCTCGACCTTGTACTCTTCGGCAACAAGTTCCCTGATCGAATGCGCCTCGGCATCGTTCAGGTCCGAAATCTTTCTGTCGGGTGCAATGCCTGCTCTTTTCAGAATGGTCTTTGCAGTTGTGTTCCCAATGCCATAGACATGAGTCAGTGCAATGACCGCATGCTTGTTTAACGGCAGATTTACCCCAGCTATCCTCATATTATCTTGTAAAGTTCTATTGATTGTACGCAGAAGATCAACCCTGGCGCTGCTTATGGCTCGGGTTCACTTTGCAGATGACGAACCTTTTGCCTTTGCGCTTGATGATGCGGCAGTGCTCACAGCGTTTTTTGATAGACGAATATACTTTCATAGTAGACCCCACATGCAAGAATTAAATCAACGAAAATGCAAAATCTGAAAAGGCATGTAATGTAACAAATAAAGATCGAATAATCAACAAGACCCTGTCCAAATAATGCATTTATTTGTACCGGTAGGTGATGCGCCCTTTACTGATATCGTAGGGCGAAATCTGTACCTTTACCTTGTCTCCGGGCAGGATCCTGATATAGTGCATCCTGATTTTGCCCGATACGTGCGCGAGCACTTCAAGGCTGTTTTCAAGCTTGACCTTGAACTGCGCATTCGGCAGCGCCTCAAGAATCACGCCTTCAATCTCAATTGCTTCTTCCTTGGCCACAGTAATCGCTCCTTTGTGCTCTATTGTATAGTCGTGTCGCAGTTACGGCAGAAACGAACCAGTCAGAATCTCTGCTGCTCCCTTCCGCACCACGATCGTGTGTTCAAAATGTGCCGATGGCCTGCCGTCTTCGGTGACCGCAACCCATCCGCCACGCCTGGAAACCGCACGACGCGATCGACCAAGGGCAATCATGGGCTCGATGGCAAGCGTCATCCCTTCACGGAGCGTGACGCCAGTGTGTGGGCGGCCGTAATTGGGAACAGCGGGATCTTCATGCAGTTCGCTACCAATGCCGTGACCAACCATATTTTCAATAACGCTGTATCCGAATGAGCGGGCATGCTGCTCGACAGCAGCGGAAATATCGTGCAGGCGGTTACCAGCAACCGCCATCTGGATACCGCGCATAAGCGACTCCCGCGTTTCGACGACGAGCTGACGAACCTCGTCAGAAACATCTCCAATGATGAAGGTACGTGCGGAGTCTCCATGGTAGCCGCCCTTCAAGGCGCCGCAGTCGACGGAGACGATGTCGCCCTCTTTGATAACGCGTTTGGGACTCGGAATTCCGTGTACAACCTCTTCATTGATTGAGACGCAGAGCGTCGCAGGATAGGGAGTGGCGTCTGGGTCCCCTTTGGGGGCATAGTTCAGAAAGCTCGGAACCGCATCCTGGCTCCGAATGAACTCCTCAGCCATTTCATCCAGCATCTTGGTGGTCATCCCCGACCGGATCTCGGTCTCAAGCATGTCAAGCGTCCTTGCGACAATTGCGCCGGACTCCCGCATCAAATCAATTTCCCGTTCGCTCTTTATGGTGATCATGCCTGCTTCATCCTTTAGCGCGCCTGGCGGCCGCGGGTCTTGCCGGCTTTCATGAATCCATCATAGTGTCGCATGAGCAGATGGCTTTCAACCTGCTGCAGGGTATCCAGACCGACACCGACAATGATGAGAAGGCTTGTTCCGCCGAAGAACTGTGCAAATCCGGGAGTGACATTGGCAAACTTCGTAAGGAATGTCGGAAGTACCGCAATCAGCGCTAGCGATACCGCTCCGGGAAGGGTGATGCGTGTCAGAATGTTGTCGATGAATTCAGCCGTGCTCTTTCCGGGCCGGACACCGGGAATGAAACCACCCTGGCGACGCATGGTATCAGCAACCTCCTTGGGGTTGAAGGCGATGGCGGTATAGAAATAGGTAAAGAAGACGATCATGGTGCCAAACATGAGGGCATACCACCATGAATCATATGCAAAGATGGAGGCAACAGACTGCATGGCCTCGCTGTCCGGAAAGAACGAGAGGAAGGTGCTCGGGAGGAACATGATGGACTGTGCGAAAATGATGGGCATAACGCCTGCGGTATTGATGCGCATCGGGATGTACTGGGTGCCGCCCCCGTATACCTTGCGGCCGACCACCCTCTTGGCATGCTGGACGGGGACACGGCGTGTGCCGACCGTCAGGAGGACGACGAATGCGACGATAGCAACCATCATGGCGAGAATGATGATCTCAATTATCCAGTTCTTGCTGCCGAGCGACAGGGATTGGTATTCATTGACGAGGGAAGCCGGGAATCCTGCCAGGATACCGATCATAATAATAAGCGATATACCGTTGCCTATCCCCTGCTCGGTAATGCGCTCGCCAAGCCACATCACAAAAACAGTGGAGGCGGTCAGAATGATGACTGCGCTGAGAGAAAAAAAGAAACCGGGATCAGGCACAACGGAATGGCCGAAGGATGATGGACTTGAGAGACTCACGCTCACGCCCCAGGCCTGAAGCGCTGCGATGAAGATGGTCCCGAGGCGGGTCATCTGATTAATCTTCTGCCGGCCCTCTTCTCCCTCCTGCTGGAGTTTCTGGAAATAAGGGGTAACGGCTCCAAGCAGCTGGATGATGATCGATGCAGAAATGTAGGGCATGATGCCGAGCGAAAAGATCGAAGCTCTGGCAAATGCGCCGCCGACGAAAAGATCGAACAGGCCGAACAGATCGTTGGCATGGGACGACGATGCGCCCGCAACGGCGGACGCATCGACACCCGGTATGGTGATATGGGAACCAAGCCTGTAGATGAACAGCAGGAGAAGCGTATAAAGGATCCTCTGACGGAGTTCAGGGATTTTGTTGATGTTCCTTATGCTTTCAGTAAGCTTCATAAGAGTCCTTTAATGCTGTCAGGGCTTTTGGTTTTTCTTGACTCTCTTGACCAATTTGGTTTTCGGTTTCAGGAGGGCCTCTTCGACCGTAAGATCCCTAACGCGAGCCGCCTCCTCAAGGGTGCGGACAGCACTTACAGCCTCGCCGCCGGCAGCAGTAATTTTCGCTTCAGCCGACTTGCTGAACCCGTGCGCAGTGATTTTCACTGCAGCCGTGATTTCACCGTTGCCGAGAACCTTGAAATACTCAGCATTGGAAGCATGGCAGAGCACCTTGAGTTCGATGACACCGAGTTCCTTTTCGATAAGACCCTGTTCGATCCAGCGGCTGATCTGGGAAAGGTTCACCGTTGTGACCGACTTTCTGTCGATAGGTGTGAAGCCGAACTTAGGAAGCCTGCGGTAGACAGGGATCTGACCACCCTCATTGATTGGCTTCTTGTAACCGCTTCTTGCCTGCTGGCCCTTGTTGCCTTTACCGGCAGTGGTGCCGTTTCCGGAACCCTGGCCGCGGCCGACCCTCTTCTTGTTTTTTACCGCGCCTTTTGCAGGACGAAGTGAACTTAAATCCATGGTTTCAATTCCCAACTTTCTATTAGTAAAAATCTCAGACTTCCTCGACCTTCACGAGGTGCTGGACGACACGAATCTGCCCTCTGGTGCAGGGATTGTCCTTGCGCTCGACCGAGTAGTTCGGCCGGCCGAGACCAAGCGCCTGAATAGTGGCCTTCTGTTTTTTCGTTCCACCAATGATGCTACGCACCTGGGTGATTTTCAATTTTTTCTCGCTCATGATCGCATTCACAGATTTTAGCTTTCAAATACCTCTTTGAGGCTCTTGGACCGTCTTTCGGCAACATCGTTGGCATCGGAAATGCTCTTAAGTCCGAGGATTGCAGCCTTAACCACATTGTGGGGATTGGATGATCCGAGTGACTTTGTGAGCACATCACGTACACCGGCCATTTCAAGCACGGCCCTGACGGCGCCGCCTGCAATAAGTCCGGTACCGGGAGTGGCCGGCTTCATGAGTACTTTTGCCGAACCGTATTTTGCGACGATCTGGTGAGGAATGGTTCCCTTGATGATCGGCACCTTGACGACGTTCTTCTTGCCGTCTTCTACGCCTTTTGCAATGGCGTCCTGAACTTCATTCGCCTTGCCGAGGCCATAACCGACATGACCTTCTTTATCGCCGACAACGACAATCGCATTGAAGCCGAACCTCTTGCCACCCTTCACGACCTTGGCGGTCCTGTTGATGTGGACCAGTTTCTCCTTCAGATTCAATTCGCCCGGCCTGATACCTTTAGCTGTTTTCGCCATTTATCGTTCTCATTGAGATGTTTAAAAGATCAGTCCTGCTTCCCGCGCACCATCAGCGAGTGCCTTGACCCTACCATGATAGCGGAACCCGTTCCTGTCAAAAACTACGTTGGTGATTCCCTTGGCAAGAGCCTTTTCAGCAAGCTGCTTTCCAACCGTGTGGCAGACTTCCGTCTTGGAGCCTTTCAGCTCCTTGTTCTCTTTCGACATGCTGGAGACCGCAATGATGGTCATCTTTCCGCTGTCGTCGATCAGCTGGGCGTAAATCTGGGAAAGGCTCCTGTAAACGCAAAGTCTGGGCTTTTCCTGTGTCCCGGCAACCGAGAACCTGCTTCTGTCCTTGATTTTCTGCCTCCGTGAGGCCTTGTCGATCTTGCTCATGCTCTTGAACCGTTGTATATGTTAATTCGCTGTTTAGCCAGCAGGACTTACTTGCCTGCAGCCTTGCCTTCCTTGCGGCGGATGATCTCGCCTTCGTACTTGATGCCCTTTCCACGGTATGGCTCAGGCTTGCGGAACGAGCGGATCTTTGCGGCAACCTGTCCGACAAGTGCCTTGTCGATGCCACTGATGAGCACCGTGACCTGATCGGGGGTCTCCATCTTAATACCTTCCGGAGCCTTGAAATAGATCATGTGTGAGTAACCGAGCGTGAGGGCGAGCAGGTCGCTCTTCATCTCAGCGCGGAAACCAACACCGGCGATCTCCAGTTTTCTGGTGAATCCGGTGGTGACGCCCTGGATCATATTGCTGACCAGCATACGGTACAGTCCATGCATGGCGCGGGCCCGCTTGCTGTCATTGATGCGCTGGACCAGCACCTTGCCGTTCTCTTCGACAATCGTAACCTCTTCGACGATCGGCTGGTCAAGAACGCCTTTGGGGCCCGTGACCGTAATGATGCCGCCCTTAACCTCAATCTTCGCCTCGTTGCCGAGGGCAATGGGCATTTTTCCTATTCTTGACATGATATTCTCTTGCTTTCCGGCTTGTGGATTAATAGATACGGAACAGGATCTCACCTCCGACGCCCTGCTCTCTGGCCTCTTTGTCGGTAATCACACCCTTCGATGAGGAGAGGATGTAGAGACCAAGGCCGCCGAGATACTTCTTAATATCCTTGCCCTCATAGGTACGCCGGCCAGGACGGCTCACCCTGGTGATCTCCTTGATGGACGGATCGCCTGAAGCGGTATACTTCAGCTCAATGCGGATGAAGGGGAACTTCTCGGTGTTGATGACCGTAAAGTTTTTGATGTACCCTTTATCCTGGAGCAATTGCGAGATATTCTCCCTGAGCTTAGAATACGGGATATCGGTCGTTTTGTTTTTTGCTCGTCCCGCATTTCTGATACGGGTGATATAATCTGCAATGGAGTCCGTTACAGGCATGGCAAAGTTGGTTACTTTCGAAAGTGGACAAATACCTTTTTTTTATGGTAAGCCGCCGGGATTACCAGCTGGCTTTCTTGACACCGGGGATCTTCCCCTCAAGCGCGAGCTTGCGGAACATGTGACGGCAGAGCCCGAATTTCTCGTAGACACCGCGGCCACGGCCGGTCAGCACGCAACGGCTGCGAACCCTGGTGGCTGAGCTGTCGCGCGGAAGCTTGCGAAGAGCCTCATAGTCGCCGGCTTTCAGCAATTCCTCACGCTTGGCTGCATACTGTTCCACCAGCCTCTTTCTTTTCTCGTTTCGTGCAATTACGCTTTTCTTGGCCATCTCTCTTCCCTGGTTGTATGGTTAGTTCTTCTTTTTAAACGGCATGCCAAGCTCAGCGAGCAGCACATATGCCTCCTCATCGGTCTTCGCCGAAGTGACGAAGCTGATATCCATGCCGCATACCTTCGGAATCTTGTCTATGTCGATTTCCGGGAAGATGATCTGCTCGCGGACACCGATGGTGTAATTGCCGCGGCCATCGAAGCTGGTGTCGTTAAGACCGCGGAAATCGCGGATCCTCGGTACTGCCAGGGTGACGAAGCGGTCAAAGAATTCGTACATGGCCTTGCGACGGAGGGTAACGCGGCATCCGATGGCCTGACCTTCACGCAGCTTGAAGTTTGAAATAGCTTTCTTCGACTTGCGGATCTGGGGCTTCTGACCGGAGATCTGTGCAAGTTCCTGTATCGCAGTCTCAAGAAGTTTCGGCTCGGATGCAGCTTCGCCGACACCGATGTTGATGGAGATCTTCTGGAGTCTGGGAATGTTCATGACATTCTTGTAGCCGAAACGCTCTGTGAGCGCCTTGGTGACTTTTTCCCTGTAGAGGGTTTCGAAGCGTGCCTTCGAGTTTGAAGGAGCAGCCGTGTCTGTTTTCTGGGCCATTTACTGGTGTTGTTTTACCGGGATGGTCTTGGTCATCCCGTCTTTGGTTGATATACTCAGCTCTTCTTTACATTGGATGCATGGATCGGGAACTCGCGCTCGATGATCGATCCCTGAGGATTGCTCTGGGTCGGGCGCATGTGGCGCTTGCGGATATTCACACCCTCCACGATCACACGGTTTTTCACAGGATATACCCGCAGGACCTTGCCGCTTTTGCCCCTGTCATTGCCACTGAGGACGACGACTGTGTCGTTCTTCTTAACGTGCAGCTTGACTCTCTTCAGACCTGTTTTCATTGTATGCTAGTATGGTAATTATTCATGAATCCTGAGCGGGAGACGAGACTCGAACTCGCGACCAACAGCTTGGAAGGCTGTGACTCTACCAACTGAGTTACTCCCGCCTGCTACGCCCTAAAGTACTTCTGGCGCAAGTGAAACAATTTTCATATACCGTCTGTCGCGAAGCTCTCTGGCGACGGGTCCGAAAATACGGGTTCCCCTAGGCTCGCCCTGTGCATTGAGAAGGACAACGGCGTTCTCGTCGAAGCGGATGTAGGATCCATCCTTGCGGCGCTGCTCTTTGACGCAACGAACGACGACGGCCTTACAAACCTCTTTCTTCTTGACAACTCCGCCAGGAACTGCGGCCTTCACCGACACGATGACCTGGTCACCGAGGGAAGCATACCTTCTTCCTGTTCCGCCGAACACATGAATGCAACGTACCTTTTTCGCTCCGCTGTTATCTGCTACAACCAGATTGGTTTCTTTCTGGATCATCCTGTATCAAACTTTAATAAGTGTATGGAAAAAGACTCTTACTTCGCCTTTTCGACGATTTCAACCAGACGGCAGCTCTTACGCTTGCTCAGCGGACGGCACTCTACAACTTTAACGAGATCGCCAATGCCGGCCTCATTCTTCTCATCGTGGGCCATGAGCCTGGTGGTCTTCTTGAAATACTTTTTGTAAACAGGATGCTGCACCCTGCGCTCTACGGCAACGATGATGGCCTTGTCCATCCTGTCGCTGACGACCTTACCGGTCCAGCTCTTCTTCCTGCCTCTTGCTTCTGCCTGCCCTTCAGTCGAGCTGGTGGCCATGTTCTTCTCTTCCATGTAAGTAAACTGTTATTTTTATGTTGCCTTGCTCAACCCTTCAGCGGCTCTGCAGCCTGCAGCTGGTGAAGACGGGTTTTCATACGGGCAATCTCCCTGCGGGAGTTGCGGAAAACCATGGGATTCTGCGGCTGTTCGATAACCTTGTAGAAATTGATGTCGGCGAGTCGATCCTCAAGCTCGGCAATCCGCTCCACAAGCTCTTTCTCGTTCATTGCCGCTATTTCGTGCTTTTTCATAGTATTGGCGCTCTTGCTTGATGATTCTCTTTATGCTTCGTAGTCAGGACGGACGATGAAGCGGGTCTTGATCGGAAGCTTCTTGGCTGCAAGGCGGAATGCCTCGGTGGCTACCTCCATCGGTACACCGTCTGCCTCGAACATGATTCGGCCCGGCTTGACAACTGCCACCCAGAATTCGGGCGAACCTTTACCGGAACCCATGCGGGTTTCAGCTGCTTTCTTGGAAACCGGTTTGTCAGGGAAAATCCTGATCCAGATCTTTCCGTCTCTCTTCATGTACCGGTTCATTGCCACACGGGCAGCCTCAATCTGGCGGCTGGTTATCCATGCAGGCTCAATGGCTTTCAGACCAAACGAACCGAAAGCAACGGAAGTGCCTCGTCCGGCATTGCCCTTCATCCGGCCGCGCTGCGTCTTTCTGTATTTAACTCTCTTTGGCATTAACATACCGGCAACTCCATCTGTTTTCTAATTGTGTTGTACTGGTTCGTTCAGCCCCTGTCATTGGGACGGCGGCGGCGCTTCTGGCTACGATCTGCGCGTGAACGCGGACCTGAATCACTACGACGCTCCTTGATCCTCTTCATCTCTTCCTCTTCAATGGCATCGATGCGCTGGTTCAGGACTTCGCCTTTATAGACCCAGACCTTGATGCCGATAGTGCCGGCGATGGTGTGGGCTGTAACACTTGCATAGTCTACGTTGGCACGAATCGTATGAAGCGGGATCTTCCCCTCTTTGTACTGCTCGGCACGTGCGATTTCAGCACCGCCGAGGCGGCCTGCACAGCGGATCCTCACACCCTCTGCGCCTGCGCGCATGGCCTGCTGGATCGCCATCTTCATGGCACGACGGAACGATACGCGATTCTCAAGCTGGTAGGCGATGTTCTCGCCGATCAGCTGCGATTCAATTTCAGGCTTCACAACCTCGACGACGTCGATCTTCACCTCTTTGCCGGTGATGCGGCCGAGTTCCTGCGAAAGATTGTTGATCTCCTCACCCTTGCGACCGACAACGGCACCTGGGCGGGCTGCGTAGATATTGATCTTGATGTGCTTGGTCGTACGCTCGATGATAATGCGGGCAATGCCGGCTTTCTCACGCTTCAGACGGGTCTGCACATAGTTGCGGATGACATGATCCTGCTTGATCTTCTCAGAGATAACAGGACTGTCATCATACCAGCGCGAACTCCAGTCCTTGATGATGCCGAGCCTGAATCCAGTAGGATTGACTTTCTGACCCAATGTTCTCTCCTTCTAAGTTATTTAGTTTCTGGATTCTTGACCTTGTCCACAATAATGGTCAAGTGGTTCGACCGTTTGCGGACCCTATATGCGCGTCCCATCGGTGCGGGAAGCATTCTCTTCAGCGTGGCGCCTTCATCGACGAACACCGACTTGACAAAAAGCTCCTGGTCGCCGACGCGTTCGTCGGGATTGAGCTGCGCGTAGTTGGCTACTGCAGACTTCAGGGTCTGAAGCGCATTGCGCGATGCTGCCTTCGTCGAGTTCAGCAGGATGGCCTTTGCCTGATCGACGGCCTTGCCGCGGACGAGGCCCGCCACCAGGCGCATTTTCCGGGGCGATGTCGGCGTATGCCGTAAAATTGCTTTAGCTTGCATGATGGTGTCTTTACCCTTTCGCGTTATTGCTGTTTATTTTCTCTTCGGAGCCGAACCGCCCTTTTCAGCCTTGCCACCTGCATGGCCGCGAAAGGTCCTTGTCGGGGCAAACTCTCCAAGCTTGTGACCGACCATGTTGTCGCTGACATAGACAGGGACATGGGTTTTGCCGTTATGGACTGCAATCGTGTGGCCGACGAAGTCAGGGGAGATCATCGTGCTCCTCGACCAGGTCTTCAGGACCTTCTTTTCACTCCTGCTGTTCATATCAAGGATCCGCTTTTCCAGCTTTATATCGATGAACGGGCCCTTCTTAAGTGATCTTGGCATTGTTTCTCTGCTTGAAGTTTTTATCCTCTATCGTTTATTTCGCGTTCCTGCCGCGCACGATCAGTTTCTGTGATGCTTTCTTCTTATTCCTGGTCTTCAGACCCTTGGCAAGCTGGCCCCACGGGGACTTCGGATGCTTGCGTCCACCGCCGGACTTCGACTTACCCTCACCGCCGCCCATCGGATGGTCAACCGGGTTCATAGCCATACCTCTGGTCTGGGGACGGATGCCGAGCCAGCGACTTCTACCTGCCTTGCCGAGAACAAGATTCTCATGGTCAGCATTGCCGACGACACCGATGGTCGCACGGCACTCGACACGGACCTTACGGATTTCACCGGAAGGCAGCTTCAAGGTAACGTAGTCGCCTTCACGGGCAGCAAGGACTGCAAAAGCGCCTGCCGAACGAACGATCTGTCCACCTTTCCCCGCACGCATTTCGATATTGTGGATGTCGGTGCCGAGAGGAATATTCTTCAGGGGCATGGTGTTACCGGCCCTGATTTCCACCCTATCTCCGCTCTCGAGAACATCACCGACCGTGACACCCTTCGGGGCGAGAATATAACGCTTTTCTCCGTCTTTGTAATGCAATAATGCAATACGCGATGAACGGTTCGGATCATATTCGATCGCTGCAACAGTGGCGGGAATACCGTCCTTGTTGCGCTTGAAATCGATGATACGGTAATGGCGCTTGTGTCCACCGCCCCGGTGGCGCGAGGTTTTCCGGCCTGCCGCGTTGCGTCCACCCGATTTCTTGAGGGGGACAAGCAGGCTTTTCTCCGGCTCGCTCTTGGTGATTTCATCGAATGCCGGGTACGACATGAAGCGTGACCCAGGTGTGACCGGCGCTAATTTCCTAATAGCCATTGTGAATTATGATCTATCCTTTAAAAGTAAATTCTATCCTTCGCCCTTCGGAGCCGCTCCGGAGTAATAATCAATCGACTGACCCTCACGAAGGGTTACAATCGCCTTCTTCCAGTCGTTTTTCTTGCCGGCAATCAGGCCCTTGCGGGTATACTGGCGACGGGATTTTCCGAGGCAGTTGACTGTGCGGACGCTTTTGACCTCCACACCGAACTTCTCCTCTACGGCCATCCTGATATCAATTTTATCGGCATCCAGCTTGACCTGGAACACATACTGCCCTTTCTGCTCGGTGAGCCCGGTGCTTTTCTCGGTCAACCAGGGGCGCAACAACGGGTTTTTCATTCTCTTCACTCCTTTTTGCTGGAAACAGCGGTTACCCTAAAGTCTCTTCTAATTTCTTCAATGCAGTCTTCTGGAACAGCACGGTATGGCTGTTGAGAATGTCGTAGGTCGAAGCCTTCTCTGCAGTCATGATGTTGAGGGCCTCGATGTTGCGGCCAGAACGGGCAATGACCATGTTGTAGTCCGGGGTCAGCATCAGGGTCTTCTTTGCATCGAGCCCGAGGTTCTTCAGCATGTCTGCAACCGGCTTCGTCTTGATTTCGGCAAGAGCGAAGTCCTCGACTACGAGAATCCTGCCTTCCAGCGCTTTGGCACTGAAAGCTGAACGGCGTGCAAGCTGCTTGACTTTGCGGTTGACCTTCTGGTCGTAGCCATGGGGGGTGGGGCCGAAAATAGTGCCGCCGCCGACCATAAGAGGAGAACGGGTGGATCCCTGACGGGCGTTGCCGGTTCCCTTCTGACGATAGGGCTTGCGTCCGCCGCCCCGCACTTCCGCACGGGTCTTCGCTTTGTGCGTCCCCTGCCTTTTGTTTGCGAGGATCGACTTTACGTCGAGCCAGATCGCATGCTCGGATACTTCAGCGCCGAATATATCGTCACGGAGCGTAACCACTTCCCCGGTTTCAGCACCGGCAGTATTTAAGACTTTAAGTTCCATAGCTTCGCGCTCTCAGCATTTACTTTTTTATAGATACAATCTTGACATAGGAGTTTTTCGGTCCGGGGACGGAGCCCTTCACCATGATCAGGTTCGACTCTGCCATGATCTTCACGACCTGGAGGTTCCTTACGGTAACGTTGTCGCTGCCCATACGGCCACCCATCCTGGTACCCTTGAAGGTGCGCGAGGGATCGCTTGATCCACCGACCGAACCCGGGGCGCGAAGCCTGTCGGACTGACCGTGTGTCCGTGATCCACCGCCAAAGTTATGGCGCTTGACGACACCGGCGAATCCCTTACCCTTCGAGACGCCGAGAACGTTGACGATCTCGCCCTCCTTGAAGGACTCGACACTGACGGGGCTGCCTGCGGCAAGTTCGACATCGAACATGGATGCATCAAACTCTGCCATCATGTAACCGGGAGTAACGCCCGCTTTCTTGTAATGGCCGAGCATCGGCTTAGTCACTTTGTGCTCTTTCCTCTCTCCGATACCAATCTGAACCGCATCGTAGCCATCCTTCTCCGCATTCTTGACCTGAGTCACGAAGCACGGGCCTGCCTGGATGATTGTGCAGGGCACAGCTTCGCGTTTATCATTATATAAACGGGTCATGCCGATTTTCTTTCCAAGAATCGCACCCATATCAATAGCTTTTCTAATTCTTTAAGACTTGATTTCTACATCTACACCGCTCGGAAGCTCAAGCTTCATAAGCATATCAATGGTTCTTGAAGTCGGGTTGATGATCTCGATCAGCCTCTTGTGGGATGCGAACGAGAACTGCTCCCGGGACTTTTTGTCGACATGGGGAGACCGGTTCACGGTATACACATGCGATTTCGTCGGCAGCGGTATGGGACCAAAGATGATGGCATCAGTCTGTTTGACCACATCAATAATCCTTAAAGCCCACTTGTCAACCAGGCTATGGTCGTAGGACTTGAGCTTTATCCTTATCTTTTGCTGTACAGCCACTTGTCAACCCTGTTTCGTGTTATCAATAAAAAAGGGGCGGGATTATTTTCATCCCGCCCCGGGACGCCATACAAACTGCCTTATTCGCTGATCTTGGTTACCGAACCTGCGCCGACCGTACGGCCGCCTTCGCGGATTGCGAAGCGGAGGCCTTCGTCCATGGCGATAGGAGCGATGAGCTCGACATCAACGGAGAGGTTGTCGCCGGGCATAACCATCTCAACACCCTCAGGAAGGGTAACCGCACCGGTAACATCTGTGGTACGGAAGTAGAACTGCGGGCGGTAGTTGGTGAAGAACGGGGTGTGACGGCCGCCTTCCTCTTTTTTCAGGATGTAGACCTCAGCCTTGAACTTGGTGTGCGGCTTGATGGTGCCGGGCTTGGCAATGACCATACCGCGCTCGAGTTCAGTCTTATCAACGCCGCGGAGCAGAAGACCTGCGTTGTCGCCAGCCTGACCTTCGTCAAGCAGCTTCTGGAACATCTCGATACCAGTGACAACCGACTTGCGGGTATCTCTGATGCCGACGATTTCGACCTCTTCGTTGATCTTGATGCGGCCGCGCTCAATCCTGCCGGTACCGACGGTACCACGGCCGGAGATGGAGAACACATCTTCAACAGGCATCAGGAACGGCTTGTCGACGTCGCGAACAGGCTCGGGAATGTAGTTGTCGACAGCATCCATGAGCTCAAGGATGGCCTTCTCACCTTCCGGGTCTCCATCAAGTGCCTTCAAAGCTGAACCCTTGATGATCGGGATGTCGTCACCCGGGAAGCCGTACTCGGTCAGGAGCTCACGAAGCTCCATCTCGACGAGCTCGAGGAGCTCTGGATCTGCGATATCGACCTTGTTGAGGAACACAACAAGTGCAGGCACGTTCACCTGACGGGCAAGCAGGATGTGCTCACGGGTCTGAGGCATCGGGCCGTCGGTACCGGCAACCACGAGGATAGCGCCGTCCATCTGGGCAGCACCGGTGATCATGTTCTTGATGTAGTCAGCGTGGCCGGGGCAGTCGATGTGCGCATAGTGGCGCTTCTCGGTCTGGTACTCGACGTGGGCGGTGGAAATGGTGATACCGCGCTCGCGCTCTTCAGGAGCCTTGTCGATATCGCCGAATGCGCGCGACTCTGCAAAGCCTTTCTTTGAGAGAACTAAGGTGATTGCTGCCGTCAGCGTGGTCTTGCCATGGTCAACGTGGCCAATGGTACCGATATTGACATGGGGTTTATCCCTCTTGTAGGACTCTTTTGCCATAACGTATCTCCGGTCTGTGTCTGTTTGTTGGTTGTAATGATTAAATACTGATTGCCGTCAATTAATACTCATCCTTGGTAACCTTCTTCTCCTGCAGCGCATCGGCGATGTTCTTCGGCACCTCACGGTAGCTCTCGAACTCCATCGAGTAGTTGGCCCGACCCTGGGTCATCGAACGCAGGTCGGTCGAGTAACCGAACATCGCAGAAAGCGGAACCTTAGCATGGACAAACTGCGCACCGGCCCTCTGACCCATGCCCTCGATATGGCCGCGACGGCTTGAAAGATCACCCATCACGTCACCAAGATACTCTTCAGGGGTAATGACCTCTACCTTCATGATCGGCTCAAGCAGGACTGGTGAAGCTTTCCTTGCACCGCCCTTGAAACCGATCGAACCGGCGATTTTGAAGGCCATTTCCGATGAGTCGACATCGTGATACTTTCCATCGTACAGGGTAACCTTGATATCCTGCATCGGATAGCCGGCAACGACACCGTCTTTCATCGCCTGCTGGATACCGGCGTTTACCGCAGGGATGTACTCGCGGGGAATCACGCCGCCCTTGACGGCATCGACAAATTCATATCCCTTACCCTCTTCAAGCGGCTCTACAGTAAGGTTGACAAGACCGAACTGACCCTTACCACCCGACTGGCGAACGAATTTTCCCTCAAAGTCCACCTTGGCTCGGATAGTCTCGCGGTAGGCGACCTGCGGCTGTCCGACATTGGCCTCAACCTTAAATTCACGCTTCAGCCTGTCGACCAGAATCTCGAGGTGGAGTTCACCCATACCTGCAATCAGCGTCTGACCAGTTTCATCATCGGTCTTGACGCGGAAGGTGGGATCCTCCTCGGCAAGTTTTGCGAGCGACATGCCAAGCTTGTCAGAGTCGGCCTTTGTCTTCGGCTCGATGGCAATCTGGATCACCGGCTCGGGGAAAACCATCTTTTCAAGGACGACCGGGTTATTTTCATCGCAGAGCGTGTCACCGGTGCGGACCTCTTTAAGGCCTACAGCCGCGGCGATGTCGCCTGCGTATACACAATCGATATCCTCACGCTTGTTGGAGTGCATCTGCAGCACGCGGCCAATGCGCTCTTTCTTTCCTGTAATTGAGTTCAGGACATAGCTTCCTGCCTTCAGGGTGCCGGAATAGACTCGGAAGAATGTCAACTTGCCGACGAACGGGTCAGTTGCGATCTTGAAGGCAAGACCGGCAAACGGCTCTTCGTCACTAGGGTGACGCACAACCGGCTCTTCGGTACGCGGATGGTGCCCTTCGACCTCGCCATCATCAAGCGGAGACGCAAGGTAGTCGACCACGGCATCAAGCATGAACTGCACACCCTTGTTCTTGAAGGACGAGCCGCAGAGGACAGGAATAATGGAGACGTTGAGGGTCGCCTGGCGGAGCACCTTGCGGATTTCCGTTTCGGTGATGTCTTCGCCGTTCAGATATTTTTCAAGCAGGCTCTCATCAACCTCGGACACAGCCTCAAGCATATTGATGCGCCAAGTGCGGGCTTCGTTCTCGAGGTCATGAGGAATCGCAACCTCTTCATAGGTGCTGCCATCTTCTTTATCGTAGATGATGCCCTTCATACGGATAAGATCGACGAATCCGGCAAAGATCTCGCCTTCACCAATCGGGATCTGGATCGGCACAGGGTTGGCGCTGAGACGCTCCTTGATGGATTTTACGGTATCAAAGAAGTCGGCGCCGGTGCGATCCATCTTGTTGACATAGGCAATTCTCGGCACTCCGTACTTGTTTGCCTGACGCCAGACCGTCTCCGACTGGGGCTCGACACCGCCGACAGCGCAGAACAGCGCAACCGCGCCGTCAAGAACTCGAAGCGAACGCTCGACCTCAACAGTGAAATCCACATGGCCCGGAGTATCAATGATATTGATGCGGTGCTTCTCGCCCTCGTAGTTACCAAACTTAGGTGACCAGAAACAGGTTGTGGCAGCCGAAGTGATGGTGATGCCACGCTCCTTCTCCTGATCCATCCAGTCCATCGTCGCTCCGCCGTCATGCACCTCACCCATACGATGCAGACGCCCTGTATAATACAGGATACGCTCGGTGGTCGTAGTCTTGCCGGCATCGATGTGAGCCATGATGCCGATATTGCGAACCTTATCTAATGCAACCTGCCTGGTCATAACAAAAATTTAGTCTATTGATACCTGTCGTAAGAACTATCCTCAGAACCTGAAATGCGCAAATGCCTTGTTGGCGTCGGCCATACGGTGGACCTCGTCACGCTTCTTAACCGATGCACCCTGCTCGGAAGCAGCGTCCATGAGCTCTGCTGCAAGCTTCTCGGCCATCGAGCGGCCGCCGCGCTTGGTAGCATACTGCTTCAACCAGCGGAACGCGAGGGCTCCCCTGCGTGAAGGCTTGACTTCCATCGGGATCTGGTATGTCGCGCCGCCGACCCGCTTGCTGCGAACCTCGACGACAGGAGCGATATTGGACATCGCACGGCGGTAGACCTCAAGCGGACTCTCGTCAACCATCTTCTCGCCGATGATTGCGAACGCATCATAAACAATCTTGGTCGCAACATCCTTCTTACCGTCAAGCATCACCGCATTAATGAAACGCGCGACACTCTCGTCATTGTAACGGTGATCAACCTGTACACCTTTATAGCCACCTTTTTTCGACATGATTCCTAACTGGATTTAGATTCGATTGTATCCCTTACTTCTTCGCTGCGCCAGCTTTCGGCTGCTTGGCACCATACTTCGAACGGCTCTGCTTCCTGTCCGAGACACCCGAGGTGTCAAGGGTACCGCGAACGATATGATAGCGGACACCAGGAAGATCCTTCACCCTGCCACCGCGGATCAGGACAATGGAATGCTCCTGAAGGTTATGACCCTCGCCGGGGATATAGGCTGTAACTTCAATTTTATTCGAGAGCCTTACACGGGCAACCTTGCGAAGCGCCGAGTTAGGCTTTTTCGGCGTCGTCGTGTACACGCGGGTGCACACTCCCCGCTTCTGCGGGCATTTCTCAAGCGCCGGTGAGGCTGTTTTTGACGCTTTCACACTTCTTCCGCGCCTGATGAGCTGCTGAATCGTCGGCATACTATGACTCTCTTTCTATTTAAAAACCGCTAATGATACTGTTGCCTGGCATAAAAATCCATAAGGACCACCAATGTAAGCGAATTACAAAAAAAACAAAACGGAAAACATCATTTTTCATGATGAAAAATATTTACCCTAACGATTTCTCAAATCCACCCAAGACGCTATCCCACTGGGCTTCCAAAGGATTTAAACGAAACAGGCTCGGAGGGTATGCCATCCGGGATATGACAGGAAAACTGAACATTCTTGCGGAATCCTCGAAAGTTCACTACTCAAAGTGGCAGCAAAAGGGCAATTGCCTTCACCATCTCGGAGAGCACCTCACTCTCGGAGTGGCGGGCAATCAGTTCGACAGAAGGGGCTGGCGGAACACCGCCGTCAACAGCGCATGAAAGACTGCAGAGCATGTCCCTAAGGGCCACAGGGTTGTCTGGAGAAGCCTGGAACCCTCCAGCGTTTTCAGTAAAACGGGTGGCGACTCCCGCCGGAGCGACAGCAAAAACCGGCCTCCCGATAAGTGCTGCGTCAATGAGTCGATCCGGCAGCCAGAGCTCGTTCTCTTCATAGCTTCCGCTCACAACCCCGACCGTTGATGCACTGCGGCAGAGTTCGAGCTCCTGGTCTTCCGAAAACGTGCAGCAGAGCGCAAGATCACCCTCGAGGCCAACCTTGCGGAGCAGCTTCGGCACCATTCCACCGGATGCATCCACAATCGTACTGCCACTGAATGCCGAGCCGCCGGGACACTCCCTCATGACGGTCGCGAGCGCCTGAAAAAAAACCTTCGCCCCTTTTTCATCGGCCCTCTCGATGATGAAAAGCGGTCGCCCGTGGGCAGAAATAGATGGTGGGGCTGCGGTCGGGACAACGGGGCCGCAGTCGGTAATGATGGTGATGTCATCATGTGCGACCTTCCCGAAATGCCTCTTCAGGAAATGCTCTTTCAGTGCCCGGGTCGGTGTGATGACACCGTACCCGGAGCAGAGCACTTTCTGCTCGAGCTTAAACAGTTCATCAGAGCGCAGGTCACCAAGAGGAGACCAGGGGCGGGGCGCGTCGAGGGGTGCTGTGAGATCAAACATGACCGGCACGCCGTGACGGAGTGAAAGCTCCATGCCCAGACGGATTGGAGCCGAGGGCGGTCCCTGTGCGTAGATGGCCTCGATGTCAGGATGCTCCTTCATCACCTTTTGGGCAACTACCTCAGCCTGTTTTTCCCATACCGCACATGGGTGGACTTCCCGGAAGATCGAGGGAAGCATCCCCGAGAGAAGACCGCCCTGCACAATCCGCTCTCCACGGGCAAACGCTGCGAGCGTGCATTCATCAACATCGCCGAGCGCGACAGCCTCACCCGACCTGTAGACACGAATGGGATCCGGCTCCTTCAGGGGCTCCGGCCTGGCAGTTTCTCCACCTGTCCTGTTGAACAGTGGAGGGGCGACTACCACGGGCTCCCACCCGTAGCCGGGAAGGCGCGATGCCATCCGGAAAGCCCGCGAAGCGCCGTCGGTCATGTACGGGGGGTAGTTGGCAGCAAGGAACAGGATCTTTTTCACGTCTCTCTCATCGTTGGCGGCACCCTTTCGGCATGGATCCAGAGGCGCCTGTTACAGAGTAACATTTCCTTCAATATACCACATCGTCCATTACGACCTCCTCGCGAACCGGGATGGCACGCCGGAGAGCGCCATGAGGAAAGCGAGTCCGAATGCAGCGTAAGACACATTCCGGGCCGTATCGAACCCTGTACGGTCGTAATGGAACCTGACCATGCTGGTGCCGCCTTGAAGCACGACTCCGCGAAGCAGTCCGTTGAGGGTCTCGATCTCAACAGGCTTTCCATCAACCTCCGCCTTCCAGCGAAGCGGATAGTTTATTTCACTTAAGACAAGGAGCGCTTCCCCTTCAGCCGACACCTCGATGAGGGCGGACTCGGCAGTGCGGTCGAGGATTTTCACCTCGGCAGGTGCGAATGTGCGTCCGGCGATGGGGGACGAAGGGCTCACAAACACCGTACCCGGAGTGATGGCTGGAGACTCAAGCCCGGCGATAACCGAATCAAGGCCGTCCGCACTTTCAGCCCGCAATGCGCCCCAAGCCCTCGGAAGGGAGCCCTGAAGGCGGTAAACATGGACTCTGACCGGACCGGATGCAAGCCGAAGTTCCCCCTCCATTGCCGGCTCGAGCAGAGGATGGAGGACCGGCTGCAGACTGAGGACAAAACGGACATTGAGCATTCTCAGGACTTCAGGACTCGCAAGATTGCCTGTTTTTGCAAGCAGTTCCTCATACCGGCTGAACTTTGCCGGGTGGTAACCCCCGACCGACTCGATACCGAACACCGCAAACTTGTTTTCCCCGAAAAGGCTGCCAGCGGGATAGATGCGGAAAGGACCCTGTTGGCGTGAAAGCCAGAGTGTGACTTCATCGGGAGCGAACGCCGGACGAACGGCATCCTGCGGAACGAGAGATGCAGGGCGGAACGAGGATGGCGAAGGATACACAACCTGCACGCTGCACCAAAGGAGATCGCCAAGCGCAAGAGCGCCAAGAAGCAGCAATGCGGTCCTGAACGGGATGAAACGCTTCAGGCCCAGCCAGAGAAGCAGAAGCCCGGCACCGACAATGAGGGCGAGGAGAAGAGCACCGTTCTCGACCCCCTGGATACGGGCCCGATTGACCAGCAATGCGAAATCAAAGTTCGAGACAGCGGGAACAGGAAACATCGAACGAAGCCATCCCTCGAGCGCGCTGCCGGCAGCGAGTGCAATAAGAAGCATTGCGGCAAATGCAAGGGATGCATAGCGCAGGGGCCTGTGGAGGCGTTCAGGGCGAGACCTTAAAAGTGCCCCCAGACCCGAAGCGGCCAGACCCGCCAGCGAAAGATAGAGCATGAGAAGAGCCATGGACGGAACCCTGAACCGGCTGAAGAGCGGCGCTACATAATAGAAAAGCTCGAACACCGGGGAAAAGAACCGGCCGAAAGAGAGGAAGAGGGAGAGGAGTGCAGCGGTGATAAAAAAGCGAACCACAGGCTCCCTCCTGCCGGCATACGCACCGACGAATGCAAAAAGCAGGACAAGAATGCCCGCATAATTCGGGAAGTCGGTGAAGGGCATGAAGCCCCAGTAGGTGATCCCCCCGAACCCGAACATGCCGGGAACGATAAAGGTCAACAGCTCTATGGGGTGCATCGACCAGAGTGTGGCATACTCCATTGCCGAACCCCCTCCTCCACCGGCCATGCCCCGAACCGAGAATGGTGCATAGGCTGATGCCGGCAGGTAGATTGCCGCAGACATGGCCACACCACAGGCAAGCCCGAGGGAAACGAGCCCGAAAAGACGGAACTTCTCCCGGAACTGAGCCTTCATGCTCACAAACAGGAAAAGAGCGAGGATGGCAAGGAGCAGCCAGGAATACCAGGCTATCTGGACATGGGCGCGCTGGAGCTGGAAGCCCGCGATAAGGGCAAGAATACCCGCATCCTCAAGTTTCGAATGCTGCACCACCCGCATGAGCGCCCAGAGTAGCCAGGGCATGTATGCCGCCGTCATCAGCTGGCTGCCGTGGCCATGGACCAGCATGGCCGAAAAATAAGGATTCAGCATGAACGCCGAGCCGCCGAAAAACGCCGCCGGCGACTCCAGACCCGCCCTCCGGAGAAACACGAATGTTCCGAGCGCAGCAAAAACAAGATGGAGAAGCTGCAGCTGCATACCCTCCAGACTGAAAAGAGATAACAGCACATTGGGGAAATAAAGACCGCTGAGATAGCTGAATGCACCGACCGTCGGCATCCCGGAAAAAACCCACGGTTGCCAGAGCGGATACTGGCCCGTAGCCTCCTGCAGTTTACTGAGCGCAAGGGCAGTGGCGCCAGGCACCAGGCTGTCGGGGACCGCAGGGACATAGGAAAACAGTGCCACCGGCCAATACATGGCGATAGCAAGAAAAGTGTAGCCGAAGGTAACGGCAAGTAATAAAAAGATCCTGTTCTTCAAGCCTCTTGGGTATCTAAAAAGCGTTGCGGCGGTCAGCGTCCCCGCCCGATGATGAAACCTGCACGTAAAATAATCTCCCGGTCTTCCTCTTCCAACCCGAGAATCAGCAAAACCCCGATATAGACTGCGATGGCGGCACCGGCTGCAATGGCAAGAAAGGCGGGAAGGGGCAGCATCAGAAGCCACCCGCGGAATATGAACAGTAGCAGCGCCGCAGCTGAGCCCGCGACAAACGGCTTCAAAAGAGAACGGGAAAACGGGTGCATACCAAGGAGCCGGCGTACCTCGATGAGCCTCGTCAGAGCCAGCACACCAAATACCACAAGGCCGGCAACGGCTGCACCCTCTATCCCCATCCGGGGAATCAGGAGAAGGTTCAGCGAGGCCTGCATGATAAGGGCGGAAAGTGCATTCAGAAGGCTGAGGCGGGAGTGCCCGGCCATGGCGAGCAACGTAGCGGAGATACCGAACAGAGCCTGCAGGAAGGCCCCCGCCGTCAGCAGCCCGAGCACGAATGCCGCCTTGGTGAAATGGACTCCGAACACGGAGAGCACCGGAGCGGGAAACAGCAGGAACAGAAGAACCGGCGGCACGACAACCGTCACCATCCAGCGGGTGACGAGCCTGTACATACGCTCCAGCTCCACTCTGCTTCCGGCCGCATGGAGTTCTGCGAATATCGGCGCCGCCATTCCGGCAAAGGCCGGCATGACTGCCCGGATGAGACCTGCTGTCCGTGCTGCGGGGTGATAAAGGCCCACCGTTCCGGGATCTGTCAGCATGCCGAGCATGACAATATCGAGCCAGTGGGCCGTCATACTGAGAAGAGACACCAGAAGGAACGGCATCGCATATGAAAGAACAGGGAGTTCAACCGGAGCACTGCGTAGATCTCCCGGCTCCATCCCGGCAATGTCCCGGAGCCGTGGCCTGATCCAGAAAAACGTCACGGCAGCCGAGAGGGCGAAAGGAAAGAGCAGTGCTGACTCCCGTCCCGAGAAAGCGTTCAGGAGCAACGTGAAAGAGAGGAGCAGTACTGGGCTGAGCACCTGGGTGGCGATGATTTTCGGCTCTATGCGTCCCGTTGCCTGCATGGCATGACCGTAGAGCATGGTGGCCGCATTGAACGGCACCGCAGCCGCATAGCAGGTGATGGCAAGCTGGAGCATCCTGCCGCCGTTGAGCATACCGGCAAAGCTGCCGGCAAAAAGCTCAAGCAGCAGCATAACTGCAATGGAGAGTATGAACCCGGCTTTCAGCACAAACCCGATGACCCGACGCCTCCTGACGAGATCAGTCCGGTGCATGCCCGCAAAACGGAGCAGAGCTGAATCAAGACCGGCGATGGCCGCAACTTCGGCAATCTGTATGACGGCCATCGCGAGGGCATAGGTTCCGAGTGCATCGGCGCCAAGCAATCGAGCCACAACTAGGCTGAAAATGAAGCGCACCACCTGACCGATGATATAGCCGCCAAAGGAAAACCCCGCGCCAGCGGCAATCGAAAGACTTCTGCTCACAGCCTGCCCTCCCCTGAAGTCCGCTCAAGTTCGTTGACCATGGCGGCAGCAAGCGCGTCCCAGCTATGGCGGCGGGCAAATTCCTGGCGAAGCTCCCGCCGGTTATCCCCAAGTGCCTGAGGAACCATACTGACAAACTCATCCTCCGTTTCAGCAACCATCACCACCCCGCGAGCATCATCGACGGCATCACAGTAGTTGATGGCAAGCACGGGAACGCCGGCGGCAGCATATTCATACAGCTTGTTAGGGTTGGAGGCCCGTTTGAGCGGGCTCCGCTCAAGCGGCAATAGCGCAAGGTCGAAATGCTGCACCCAGCCAGGAAGCTCCGCGTACCCCACAAGGCCAGCATAGGTGACGTTCCCTAAAGCCCGAAGCTTGTCCTGCCGCTCCCACCAACCCCGTTCATAGGCGGGACCGACCAGCACAATCCGGCAGTCCGGCCAGGCTGCCGCAGTCCGCACGAGAAGCGCTATGTCCAGCCAGTCCATAGCACCGGCATATCCGAGGACTGGTCCGCCCGCGCCAGCAGGCAATCCCGGAACAAGGGCCCTGATGGCAGCAAAATGACTGAACTCCACACCGTTGCCAAGTTCCACGACCCTCATCTCAGAGGGCAGCTGAAGACGCTTTGTCATGGTTCGACTCACACTGAAAACCAACTGAGAACAACCAAGCCAGCGCTTGAGCTCCGGACTTAGCCAGGAGGGTGTCCCGGGAAAGGCGAGATGGTCGTCGTTGGCATCGTAGAATCTAAGGCTGCATTGGAGGCGCGAAGCAGGCCCCGCCGAGTAGAGGTTGCTCAGTCCAATGATGCGCTGGCGACCACCAAACCCCAGCACTGATATCCAGAAATGCATCAACAGCAAACCGGGAAGTCCCGCAAGCATGCGAATGGCAGGAACATCAAGGAGCCGGCCGATCTGAAACGGGACCCGCTTGAGAAACGGAACAGAGACAACCCACACCCTGCCTCGTCGAACCGGCAGCCAGTGATTCCGGCGACCGAGAGCAAAGGGCTCAATGAAGAGGATCGTCCAGTGTTCAGGGAACCGTGCAAGAAGCCGTTGCTTCCGTGTGGAAAGAAAATCCCACTGCACCTCGGAAAACCACACCAGGCGTCTCATGTCTCCCGGCTGCTGGTTCTCTCCGGACTTCGGCTGCTGATGCTTTCCGGACTTCGGCTGCTGATCCATCACACACCACCCCCCCGGACTTCGGCCGCGGATTCTCTCCGGACTTCGGCTGCTGATGTTTTTCGGACTTCGGCTGCTGATGTTTTTCGGACTTCGGCTGCTGATGTTTTTCGGACTTCGGCTGCTGATAACTCATACACCTGCACCCGTTCGAAAAAGAACCGCAGGAGCGGCTTGAATCCACTGAGATAGAAGAGCGGCCGACGGATACGGAACTCAGCACTCCGTTCCACCCTGAATCCCGACCGCTCAAACAGGGCGAGAGCTCCGGTTCGACTCATTTCATGGAAATGTTCCGGACTGCTGAGCAGTTCAGGCTGACGAAGCGGCATGGAAACAAACAGGCGCGCCTCGGGACCCGCCATCACATTTTTCACTTCAAGCAGTGCATGTAGCGGGTTGAACAGGTGCTCCAGCACTTCAAATGCGGTCACCACCCCATAGCTGCCAGAGAGCGCTTCTTCATCAAGATCCACCGAGCTTGAGTCGAATATACAGCCAAACAACGCTTCGGCGAACTCCGTCATGGGAGTCCGGTCACCAAGATCGAGCCCTGCAGGATGGAGCCCGGCTGGAACCCTCCACCCCTCAAGGAACCGGACACTCTTCTCCCACCGAACCCGATGGGCCTCTTCGGCAAGATATCGACCATCAATGCTGGTTCTGAATGTCCCTATAGCCCTCATGCCGCACCCTCCTCATTGCTGCGTGCTTCTGCATGAAGCACGCCCATCACGCGAACAGCAGCCAAGGATGCGGCCCCCCTGACAAGGCGGAAAGGCTCCAGAAGCATGAACAACATCATGCCAGTCCATGAACCGTGCTTCCGGAGCAGGCGCATGATCCCCATTGAGCGGAGCCAGATTTTTTTGAGCGGGCGCCCTCTATAGGATGCCGATACCCGGTGCCATACCACAGAAGAGGGTTCATAGTCGATACTGAAGCCAAGTTCCCGGACCCGGAGGGAGAGATCAACATCTTCGGCGTACATACCGAACCCCTCGTCAAAGCCTCCAACAGCCCTGAAATCCCTCGTACGCATGGCAAAGCAGCAGCCCGTCGCATACCCGGTATGCGACGACTGACTATAGCGAGGGCCATCCTTCCGCCGGATTCCCGTGTGCCGAACCATTCCTCGCGACAGATCAACCTCGCCCCCGGCATACCAGATCCTGCACGGCCTGTCTGCGTAAAGGATTTTCGGTACAACCATCCCCGCCGTCGGGTCCCTAGAGAGCACCAGAAGGAGCGATACTGCGAACAATGGATCCACCAGTGTGTCGTTGTTCAGAAAAATCACCGCCTTAGCACCAAGTTCCTCCGCACGGCGACACCCTGCATTACACCCTCCCCCGTAACCGAGGTTCAAGGGCAGCGCCAGCACCTCCGTCTCTGGGCAGGCCATGCGGATCCGGCCGGCTGATCCATCATCGGAGCCGTTGTCGACCACAAGCACCATGCAGCCAGATGAGCGAACAGGCTCTAGCGAACGAAGGCACCCGATGGTATCGTCAGCCCCATTCCAGTTAATCACCACGATGCAGGCCGGGCTGGTCATCGGCCGCCCTCCGGTGCATCCCCGAGAAAAACCGCAACTGCGTCTGCAAATTCAGTCCATGAGATGCTGCCGCTTCCTTTCGAAAGCCGCTGCTCCCCGCCCGGAGCATCAAGAAACGCTTCGATTGCACGGGCAATCCCTTCGGCGGAGCACGCGTCGGCAACAACACCTCCCGACCCTGCAGAAACGGCTTCGGCCAGCGACCCTGCAGGTGTGACGATAAGCGGCAGGCCGTATCCGCGGGCAAGCCCGGCTACGCCCGACTGCGTCGCACTCCGGTATGGCAGCACCGAGGCATCGGCTGCCGCGAAATACAGCACACTCCGCTCTGGCTCGACGTACCCGGGATGCAGGGAGACCCGGTCTTCGATACCCAGGCTGGAAATCAACGACCGGTATCGCTCCAGAGGCTCATAGAACTCGCCGGCCACAACAAGACGGAGTCCGGTGCGTGAAGGGAGAAGTGCGAGCGCTTCAAGCAACAGATCAAGCCCTTTATAGCGGCGGACATAGCCGAAAAACAGGAGCAGCGGCCCGTCCGGATCAAGCCCAAGGGTCCGGCGCGCCACCCCTTTCTGCGGAAGTTCGGCTCCCGGAGGGTAATCGGGATGACTGAGCATAAGGCGAGGTATGGAGGGCAGGGCCGATGCCACAGCACGGTCGACGGACGGCGACAGGGTGATAAACCCGTCAGCCGCAAAGCTGAGGATGCGACGCATCAAGGGTTCAAAGAAAAAGGATTCGTGCGAGGAAAGATTATGAAGGAGAACCACGGTCCTGAGCCCCGTCAGTCGATGAAACACGAAACAGAGCGGAGCGAGAAAGCCAGCCCAGTATGCAATCAACACAACATCAGGGCGAAGCCGTCGGAGCCTCAGGGAGGCCCTGATCCATGTCAGCGGATTGTAGAGTACAAGGTAAGCATCCTGCGGGAAGCTGGTGGCCAGGGGAGCTGCGGCACGGCCGCGGAGAATGAAGCGGGGATAGAGCGAGCGGAATCCTATGTGAAGCGGCTTGTGGCTCGCAGCCGTGAGTGCACGGGAGAGTTCAGTGCTGAAATGGGCAATGCCCCCCCTCAGCGGAGGAAAGGGGCTGACGAGGGCGATCTGCAGCTGCGTCAATGAACCTCCCCGGAGCCGCTCGGGCTACTGTTCCCCAAACCCCTGTTCGAAAAACTCGACAAGCTGTCGGGCAGCTTCATCGGCATCTTCGCCGGCAAGCTTGAGGGTAAGCTTGGTCCCCTTCGGTGCAGCCAGGCTCATGACACCGATAATCGACTTGGCGTTGATTTCAACGCCCTGCATCTCGATGAAAAAATCGGCCTTGAACCGGGATGCAAGTTTTACGACTGCGGCAGCGGGCCTTGTGTGCAGGCCCGCCCTGTTTTTTACTATGACTTCATGAACAATCACTGCAGGCTACTGTTTGTTGTTGACGGAACCAGTGTTTTCATCATGGCGATTTCATCGCACGCCATCAGCTTCGGGCAGTGGGTGCAGTCACGCCATATCTTCTGTGGAAAATACTCTTTTTCAACTTCGCTATACCCGAGACGAAGAAAAAACTGCCGACTGAGGGTCAGAACGAACACCTCATACACCCCTTCGTCCCGCAGTATGGACTCAGCTTTTTCAACCAGCTGTCGGCCGATGCCCTTCAGCTTCCAGCGGCCGAGCACGGCAAGGGAGCGGATCTCGGCCAGTGTCGGCGTATAGAAGGCGATGGCGCAACACCCTATGACCTCGCCGTCATGCTCGGCAATGAAAAAGTTGCGGATGTTTTCAATAATGTTCTCCAGAGGGCGCTCAAGCATAATGCCCTCGCCGGCATATTCCTTCGTCAGCGCGGCAATTGCCGATGCGTCATCAAGCATGGCGTTGCGGACCGTAATTGCAGCCTGCGTCATGGCGTAACGGCATCCCCGTCACACTCCGGGAGCGGAGATTCCTCGGGCCGGTCGCGCATCGAAACTTCACGCCACAGTTCGTCCTTTAACTCCTTCAGCCCCTTACCGGCAACACTGGAAATCGCAAGCACATGCACGCCATCCCCGGGCGAGGGAAGAGTGAAGTCTTCGGGCGCAATATCCATCTTCGTAACAACGAGAATCCTTGGCTTCTCGTTAAGGCCGCGGCCGAACTTCTCAAGTTCGCCGAGCAGCATATTGTATTCCGCCTCTGGGTCCTCTGAATCAGCCGATACCAGAACGGCAAGAATTTTGGTTCTTTCGATATGGCGGAGGAACTGCAGTCCCAGCCCCCTGCCCTCGGCCGCACCTTCGATGATGCCGGGAATGTCGGCCATCACGAATGACTTGTACTCTTCATAGCGGACGATGCCGAGGTTCGGCACGAGAGTCGTGAACGGGTAGTCGGCAATCTTCGGTCTGGCGGCACTGAGCACCGATATAAGGGTGGACTTGCCTGCATTGGGAAAACCGACCAGACCCACATCCGCCATCAGTTTCAGCTCCATGTCAAGCAGCAGTTCTTCGCCCTTCCAGCCCGGCTCGGAGCGTCGGGGTGCCTGGTTCGTGGATGTTGCGAAATGCTGGTTGCCCCTTCCGCCATGCCCGCCACGGGCAATCATCACCTCTTCTCCCTCCCCGGTCAAATCAGCCAGCACCTCCTGAGTTGCAGCGTTGCGAACCAGCGTACCGCACGGCACGTCAATGTAAATGTCGGCGCCTTTCCGGCCTGATTTCCGGGAGCCCTGCCCGTGGGATCCGCGGGGGGCGAGGTACTTTTTCCTGTACTTGAAATCCAGAAGCGTCGTCAGGTGGCTGTTCGTCCGCAGCCAGACGTTGCCGCCGTCCCCGCCGTCACCACCGTCGGGGCCGCCCTTCGGCACGAACTTCTCGCGGCGGAAGCTCACACAGCCCCGTCCGCCTTCGCCGGCCTGTACAAATATGGATGCGCTATCAACAAACTTCACCTATACACCTGCCTTTTTGAAATACTCTTGCTCTTTACCTATTATGTTGGAACGCCTAACCTTGAACACCGCCGCCATATGGCCGACACCGCATCAAAAAAAACATCGATCGAGACACTCATCAACCGCCTCGAAGAGATCACCCGCACCATGGAGAACCCCGATACCGGGTTGGAACGCTCGATTGACCTCTATGAAGAGGGAATCGCCATTGCAGAGCAGTGCAAAAAACGGTTGCAGGAAGCAAAGGCAAAAATCGAGCTGATAAAACCCGAGGCGGCTGCTTCCCGTCCCGAAGCCGGCCAGCCCAAAGGGCTGTTCGACATGGAACCCTGAGTCAGACTACTCCTCCAGTTTACGTTGCAGGACCTCGTTGACAACTTTCGGGTTCGCCTTGCCTTTCATCCTCGCCATGCACTGGCCCACGAAAAAGCCGAAAAGCTTCACTTTGCCCTCACGATAGCCTGCCAGCTGGCCAGGGTTGGCCGCAAGGATTTCATCGACTACCCGCTCAATCTCGCCGGTATCGGATACCTGCGCGAGTCCCTCTTTCTCAACTATTTCCTCCGCTGAAGCCTCAGACTGCTGCATCAGCTCGAATACCTGCTTGGCAATCGTATTGCTGATGGCGCCTGAACCGATGAGCTTGATGAGCCCTCCGAGTCTGGATGGGGCAACAGAGAACGCCGTGATGTCGAGATACTTTTCCTTCAGGGTCCGCATCACTTCACCCATCACCCAGTTCGAGGATACTTTTCCGTCTCCGGCAACCCCGACGACCGCCTCAAAATAGTCGGCTATCTCTCGCTCGACAGTCAGGACAGCCGCGTCATAAGCCGGAATGCCGTACTGATCAACGAAACGTGCGGCACGGGCTTCAGGCAACTCGGGCAACTCAAGGCGTATGCGCCGAAGCATCTCATCATCCACCACAACAGGCACCAGATCCGGATCAGGGAAGTAGCGGTAGTCGTGCGCGAACTCTTTGCCGCGCATCGAACGGGTCTCGCCCTTGTCAGCGTCCCAGAGCCGGGTCTCCTGAACGATGGTGCCGCCCGCATCCAGTATGCCGCGATGGCGTTCGGCTTCGTATTCAATGGCTTTCTCTACGTTCTTGAATGAGTTCATGTTCTTGATCTCAGTGCGGGTACCGTACTCCTCATCCCCGACCGGCCGGAGAGAGACGTTGGCATCGCATCGCAGGCTGCCTTCTTCCATGTTCCCGTCGGAAATGCCGAGATATTTCACGATCTGGCGGAGTTTCTGCAGATACGTTGAAGCCTCTCTGGCTGTCCGGATGTCGGGATAGCTGACAATCTCCAGCAGGGGAACCCCGCAGCGGTTGACGTCAATGTAGGTGTCGTCGCCAATGTCATGGATGGATTTGCCTGCATCCTCCTCGATGTGTATCCTGATCAGCCGTATCAGCTTCTCCCCCTCACCGGCGTCGACCATCAGGTGGCCCTCGATACAGATAGGCTCTTCGAACTGCGAGATCTGATATCCTTTCGGAAGATCGGGATAGAAATAGTTCTTGCGAGCCAGCACTGAATGGGGAGCGATGGCACAACCGGTCGCCAAACCGAGCTTCACAGCATCCTCCACCACACGGCGGTTAAGTACGGGCAGCGCCCCGGGAAGGGCGAGGCATACCGGGCAGACGTTGCTGTTGGCCGGCTTGCCGAACTGTGCCGAGCAACTGCAGAAAGCCTTGCTGGCAGTATTGAGCTGACAGTGAACCTCCAGGCCCACGACTAATTCATACTTCATGATACGCTTGACATTCGGGCCGTTCAGCGCCCGCTTTTGTTAATAGAGTGTTCCGCCCTGATCGGCCTTCTCAAGAGGGGTGTCATCGTAGGGCCGCGACTCATTATAAGGCTTTTCATCTGCGGAGATCGACGCACCGGGATAAGGCTGGAGCGGAGTGACTCCCTGCTGGGCAGGCGCAGGTACCGACGCCGGTGCAGCGGACTGCTGCAGGGGCTCATAGGAGAATTTCTGGCCGCCCACGGTGGCATCAGCCATGACGCCGGCCTTGGGGAGCACAAAGAGAGCTACGCCGTCCGAGTAGTCCGCATTCGTTGCGATACCCGAAGTCACCGCCACTGCAGTCATCTGCGCGTTGATCTCGAAATTGCCTTTCTTGAAATCCTCAAGGGCTTTGCGATCCTTGAAGAAGATGATCTCCGTGAAAGACTGCCCGCCGAACTGCGGACCGACGTTCAGCTGCGTAATGGTGGAACGGCCCACCAGCCGGCCGTATTCGTAGACATAACCGCGGCCGTGGCCGCCGCCGAACAGGAACAGGCCTCCCTTGTAAACATCAGGGAAAACCGCATAGCCATAGGCTTTGGAAAAGAATCTTTCCAGCGAAGGATCATGTTTTTTCAGGAAGGCGACAGCGTCCCGACCCTTGTCTGCCTCATCAGGATCCCAACCCGCATGCGCCGCCCCTGCAACCGTTCCGAGGAGGAACAGGGCAAGAAGGGCAATCTTCATCATTTTCATCATCTCTGTTGATTTTTTTGTGTTGCAATAAAACCAAACGGCCTCAAACATACAATAACGATACAACCTATAATATACGATTTCCCCACAACAAATTAACGGGATCCTCCAGCCTCAAGTTCACGCTTCAGGGCCTCCCGCTCGATTTCAAGACGCCGGATCTCGCGATTGAGCCGGTCGAGCTCCTCGGGGCTGCTGTCAATTTCCAGCCGGAGACGCGATGAGGCTTCGTCAATCAGATCGATCGCCTTATCCGGAAGGAACCGGTCGGAAATATATCGGTTCGAGAGCTCCGCAGCCGCCACGATGGCCGCATCCTTGATGCGCACCCCGTGGTGGATCTCATACTTCTCCTTCAGACCGCGCAGGATTGAGACCGTGTCCTCGACGCTCGGCTGGTCGACAACAACGGTCTGGAACCGCCGTTCGAGAGCCGCATCCTTCTCAATGTGCTTACGGTACTCGTCGAGTGTCGTGGCCCCGATGCAGCGCAGCTCACCGCGAGCGAGTGCTGGCTTCAGGATATTGGCTGCATCCATCGATCCTTCCGCCGACCCGGCGCCCACCAACAGATGGATCTCGTCAATGAAAAGAATGACCTCGCCCTCAGAGGCCTGCACTTCCCGCACGACGGCTTTCAGCCGGTCTTCAAACTCGCCCCGGAACTTTGCTCCGGCAACCAGCTGGGCGATATCGAGCGCGGCGATCTGCTTACTTTTCAGGTTTTCCGGCACATCGCCTGCCACAATCCGCTGGGCGATGCCCTCTACGATGGCTGTCTTACCCACACCCGGTTCACCGATCAGCACCGGATTGTTCTTCGTCCGGCGGCTGAGAATCTGCAGTACCCTGCGGATCTCGTCATCGCGCCCGATCACCGGATCGAGCTTGCCTTTCCGGGCCTGGTCGTTAAGGTTCCGTGAATACTTCTTCAGTGAATTATATGTCTCCTCGGCGCTCTGGCTCGTAACCCGCTGGGTGCCCCGTATGGAGGCAAGCACCTTAAGAATGGCGTCTCGGGTGATACCGGCATCCCTTAGCAGACGTGAAGCCGTCCCTCCGGTTTCGCTCATCGCGATGAGAAGATGCTCCGAGCTGATATACTCGTCCTTCAGCCCCTCGGCCTCTTTGAGAGCAGCGTCAAACACTTTTCCGAGATTCTGCGACATGTACTGGCCTGATGCCGACGCACCGGTGACTTTCGGCGCCCGCTCAAGTTCTCGGTCAAGCGCGGCAGCAAGGGTTTCAGGTGATACTTCCAGCTTCTGGGCTATCTGGACGGCCATACCCTGCCGGTCTTCAAGCATAGCCAGAAGCAGATGCTCCGGCTCAACCTGCTGGTGCTGGCGGCTGGATGCCGATGAAGCTGCCGCCTGAAGGGCTTCCTGAGCCTTGATGGTGAATCTGTTCGGATCAAACTGCATGGGTCTTCAAGATTTAGGGTTCATGTAGTCTCACCTCTTATAACAATGTAAACGCAAAAAAAGTTATCCCTGCAACCGGTCGCACGAGACTAAAAAAAAGCCGCGGGGCCATAATGGATCCGCGGCTGGAATGCCGGGCACTGTTCCCGCAGATGCGGGTACAGATATTCAGAACCGCGATGCGGCTTGATCAGCAGGAGGTTTCGGCCAGTTTTTGACGACGGCGCCGGCCACAACCCGCAGGATTTCGCTGCCGGTCGAGAGCAGTTCAGAGCCCTTCTCGACAATCCGGCTCTGGGTCTCGACCTGATCCTTGAAGAAATCAACGCTTGCCTTGTCGTAATCCCCCTCGGATACGTATTCGTCAATCACCCGTTCAGCTTCGCTGTACGGCAGGCTCAACACCTTTACGCCGAGTTTCGCCCGTTCAATAGGATCAAGGATCTTTTTTGTGCTGTTCTGCTGTTCCATGGCTGGTGCGGTTTATTGATCTCTGGGTGTCTGCCTTAAAAAAGAAAATGTAACATTTTTTTATGGCCGCAGCATCATCGGGGCCGGTAGAGGTGCCGGAATCCAAAGAGCAGGAGGGCAATGCCAGAGAGCAGCGCCGGCCATGTGTAAATGTCGGGGATGTAAAACAGGCCATTGAGAAAACCGACTTCCGGAGCAAGAAGCAGAATAAGATCCGCACCCGCAAGAATGAGCAGAACGTTGAGTAAACCGATCTTCACCCGGGGTTTGCCATTGCTATTGCCGGCCTGTTTGTTAGCTTTCCGCATATCTACCTAAAAAAAATTAGCACTGGATGATAATTCTCGGCCTGGAAACCAGCTGCGACGAAACCTCCGCCGCCGTGCTTGTCGATGGCAAGGTGCGATCTAACGCCATAAGCTCACAACTCTGCCACAGAGGATTCGGTGGTGTCGTTCCCGAACTGGCCTCAAGGGAACATGAACGGCTCATCGTCCCGATTACCGAAGCCGCCCTCTTTGAAGCAAATATAGCAAAAAAGGATATCGATGTCATAGCCGCCACCGCCGGACCAGGACTCATCGGGGCAGTGATGGTTGGGCTTGCGTTTGCCCAGTCGATGGCCTGGGCCCTCGGGGTGCCGTTCGTGCCGATCAACCACGTCGAAGCCCACATGTTCTCACCGTTCATCGACGAAGAGACTGCCGGCAGAGGTCCGGAAGGACCATTCATCTCACTCACGGTATCGGGCGGGCACACGCTGCTGGCAATTATCGGGGAGGACCTCTCCTACCGGATAATCGGCCGCACCCTTGATGATGCGGCAGGAGAGGCCTTTGATAAAACCGGCAAGATGCTCGGCCTCCCCTATCCGGCAGGCCCGGCCATCGACCGGCTGGCCAAAGAGGGTGATCCCCTTTTCCATCGCTTCCCGCGGGCGCTCACCAGTCAGTCGCAGACCAGCAAAAGCTATCGCGACAACTTCGATTTCAGCTTTTCCGGCCTGAAAACATCCGTCCTCACATGGCTGCGGAGCCAGGAAGAAAGCTTCATCGGACTGCACCGGGCAGACATTGCGGCATCCATCCAGGACGCGATTGTCGGCGTGCTCGTCGAAAAAGCGGTCGGGGCAGCACGAAGCAACAACATCGGGACCATCGCCGTTGCCGGCGGCGTAAGCGCCAATTCGGCACTCCGACAGGCCATGGAGGAGGCCTGCCGAAAGCACGGCCTTGCGCTCTTCATCCCCTCCGCGACTTACTCAACCGACAACGCGGCCATGATCGCCACACTTGCCGGGCTGAAGCTATCCCGGGGGCACCAGCCCATGCGCCGTTACGATACAGCGCCCTTTGCATCCTTCAGTGCAGCGGGGAACTAATCCGTGATTGAAATAGTTCGGCAAATGCATTACATTTCAGACCAATTCAACCGACTACTGAAGCTTACGGTCTTTTCATAATACTACAGAAGAACGCTCCCATGCACGACATCATCCAGACCATACTCCTCTTCGCCCCTCCCACGCAGGGAGGCCCGGCACCCAACCCTCTTGTCCAGCTCGTTCCGCTCGTCCTCATCTTCGTCGTCTTCTACTTCTTCATGATCCGGCCGCAACAGAAAAAGCAGAAGGATCGGGAAAAAGTGCTTGAAAGCCTGAAGCGCGGCGACAGGGTCGTCACGATAGGCGGCATCCACGGAACCGTGGCAGGCATTGACACAGAGAAAAAAACTGTCCTCGTGCAGGTCGCCGAGAACACGAAAATCAAGTTCGACCGTTCGGCGGTGGCAAACATAGAGAAACAGGAATCTGGCGACAAACTTACGACCGGAGAATAACAGGCACATGCAGTCAACACCAGCAATATTGGTATTGGAAAACGGATCCGTCTACCGGGGGACGGCATTCGGCCACGCCGGCGAAGCCGCCGGCGAGGTAGTGTTCAACACGTCGCATACCGGCTATCAGGAAATCCTCACTGACCCTTCCTATGCTGGCCAGATGGTCGTCATGACCTATCCCCTCATCGGAAACTACGGAATCACCCCCGACGACAACGAATCGTCCAGGATCTGGGCGAGGGCGTTCATCGTCCGCGAAGCCTCGAACGTCTACAGCAACTTCGAAGCCTCTGCCAGCCTTGACGACACGCTTAAAAAGGCAGGCGTGCTGGGACTTGCAGGCATAGACACCCGCAAGCTGGTCCGAGAGATCAGGGAAAAAGGCGCCATGCGCGGTGTCATCTCGACAATCGATACCGACGAAGCAAGCCTGAAGGCCAAAGCCCTTGCAATCCCTGAAATGACAGGGCTGGATCTTGTAAAAACCGTCACCACGGACAAGAACTACACACTTGAAACACCCGGAGCCCGGTTCCATGTAGCCGCCTTTGACTACGGCATCAAGACGAACATCCTGCGTCTGCTCCAGAACGCCGGATGCCGGGTGACCGTCCTCAAGGCCGGAACCACGGCAGATGAGGTAATAGCGCTCAATCCGGACGGCGTCTTCCTCTCGAACGGACCCGGCGACCCTGCCGCCGTGGACTATGCCATCAACACCATCCGCACGCTGGCTGAATACAGCCGTACCAACCGGCCGCTCCCGATCTTCGGCATCTGCCTCGGCCACCAGCTTCTCGCCCTGGCGCTCGGAGCTGGCACGTACAAACTCAAGTTCGGTCACCACGGAAGCAATCACCCGGTGAAAAACATGGCCTCGAAACGCATCGAGATCACCTCGCAGAACCACGGGTTCGCCGTAGGCATGGACTCGCTCCCGGAATCGGTCGAGATGACCCATCTCAACCTTTACGACCAGACCGTCGAGGGCATCCGGCACTCGGAGCTCCCCTGCTTTTCGGTGCAGTACCACCCCGAAGCCGCGCCTGGGCCGCATGACTCACATTACCTCTTCGACGAGTTCACCGACATGATGGAGAGGGCGAAAAACTGACCGGAATGAAAAAAAGACTCTTCACTCCCGGGCCAACCCCGGTGCCTGAAAACGTCATGCTCAGCATGGCCGCCCCCATCATCCACCACAGGAACCCGGAGTTCATGGAAATCCTCGCAAGGGTCCATGAAAACCTCAAGTACCTGTTCCAGACAACCCAGCCGGTCGTAGTGCTCAGCTGTTCGGGAACAGGCGGAATGGAAGCATCCGTATCCAGCCTCTTCAGGGAGGGAGATAAGGTCATTACCATCAACGCGGGCAAGTTCGGCGAAAGGTGGGGAGAGCTCGTACGCCTATACACCGGCGGCTGCATTGAGGAAACCGTGCCATGGGGCCGGGCCATTGAACCCGGTCGGCTGAAGGAGCTCCTCAGAGAGCACCCCGATGCCAAAGGCGTCTGTCTCACCCACTCGGAAACATCCACCGGCACAGCAGCAGACATCCAGATGCTCAGCGCTGTCATCCGCGAAGAGTCGGATGCGCTCGTGCTCGTCGACGGCATCACCGCCATCGGCGCCCATGAGTTCCATTTCGACGACTGGGGCATTGATATCTGCATCACCGGATCACAGAAAGGATTGATGATGCCGCCAGGCCTTGCCCTCATAGCCGTCTCGGAGCGAGCGCAGGACCTCATCAACAAAACGGAAGGCACCGCAAAAAACTTCTACCTGAGCCTCGCAAAAGCGCTCAAATCACACTCGGGCGATGACACACCCTTCACTCCCGCAGTGTCGCTGGTGATCGGCCTCGACGAAGCGCTCAAGATGATACGCCAGGAGGGAATCGAAACCACATGGGCACGGCACGAAAGCCTTGCATCGGCATGCAGGGCCGGCTGCACGGCACTGGGCATGGAGCTCTTCAGCACTTCACCATCGTTTGCAGTCACTCCGGTGTGGCTGCCCGAAGGAGTGGAGTGGAACGCGTTCAACAAGGCCCTCAAATACAGCAACGGCATCACCGTGGCCGCCGGCCAGGATGACTTCAAAGGAAAGATCTTCCGGATCTCACACCTCGGGTACTACGATGAACTCGACATGCTCACCATCGTCGGAGCCATGGAGCGCGCACTGAAGGAGATCGGCTACAGCTTCCCTGTCGGCGCCGGAGTAACGGCTGTCCAGCAGGCCTTCCTCGGCAACTGAAGGCGCCCCGGGGCACCGGAGCCCGGTCTTATTACCCCATGGGGACACTGAAAAAGGTACTGCTTGTATTCATACCCACCCGGAGCGGCGTGGATGGCGCCCGCTCCATCTATGGGGAGAGTGAACAGAGCCTTCTCACCAGAATGCTCGCCCGTCCATTACGCACGCTGATCAGAAAAAGTCCCTTCTCCATTCCCCCGCTTTCACTGATGATCCTCGCATCCATACGGGTGGAGGGTGTCGAACAGACTATCTGCGACCTCCGCTCAGAACCATTTCCCGAGCATGAGAAATGGGACCTCATCGGCATCAGCGTGCAGACTGGCACGGCGTCGGAAGCGTTCGAACTGGCCGATCATCTTCGTAGCCGGGGCACGATCGTGGCGCTCGGAGGGCCGCACGTCACTATGTTCCCGGAGGCATCGGCCCTGCACTCCGACCTCATTGTGCAGGGAGAAGCTGATGATCTCTGGCGCGAGGTCCTCACCGATCTCCGCCGGGGCACACTACAGAAAACGTACCGCTCCGAGGCCCCCCCTGATCTCTCCTGCTCACGGCCAGTCCAGAAGGAACAGCTCTCCACGGGGCGATACTTCACGACCAACCTCATCCAGACCAGCCGTGGCTGCCCCCATAACTGCGACTTCTGCAACGTGCATGTGCTCAACGGCCACCGGCTCCGCCAGCGCCCCGTTCGGGATATTGTTGAAGAGGTGGCGCGATTCAGAGCGCATGACCGCAGGATCTTCTTCTTCGTCGACGACTCAATCAACGCCGACCCCGATTACGCAGAAGAGCTTTTCAGGCAACTCACCCCGCTCCGTATCAGCTGGTTCGGCCAGGCCACGACGGCCCTCGGCATGCAGCCACGGCTCCTCGAAGCATTCGCACGCTCCGGATGCCGCGCACTCCTCGTCGGCATTGAAAGTGTAGAGCCCGCCAGCCGCCGGGCGCACCACAAGAACCAGAGCCGTAGCGAGGAACTGGTAGAGTCCGTCAGAAACATCCGTAGCGCCGGCATAAGCCTATACGGCAGCTTCATCTATGGGCTCGACGGCGACACGCTGGAAACACCGGCGGCAATACTTGACTTCATAAGCCAGACCGGGCTCGATGTACCGGGCGTCAACATCCTCCGTCCGACACCAGGCACTAAACTCTTCCTTCGCCTCCGGGATGAAGGCCGTCTCCTCTTCGACCCCGACGATCCGGCAGCCTTCCGCTACACCTTCGGCCAGGAGATGCTCTACCGCCCGAAACAGATACCGCTCGATAGATTCATTGAAAGCTATGGGGAGCTCACAAGCAGGATATTCACCCTGCCGGCCTCCTTGAAGCGGGCCATCGCAGCCCCATCGGCCAAAACGGCAGTCGGCGTCTTCAACCTTTTCTACACCCACCTCTACAGTCTGTCGCGCCATGACCTCAAGCGACAGGCCAGTCAATTCCATCAAAAAACCATTTTGCCATCCGGTGAATAATTTATAAACTGTACCTTTGCAATTTTACGGCGCTGCCTGCCGGAGAAGCCCGAAAAAGCAGCCACAACATACAACCAGCACACGGAGACGACAATGAAAAAATTCCTTCCCCTTCTTACCCTCGGCCTGTTTTTCCTCGGAGGATGCGGTCTTGAGAAACCCCCGGCCACACTTGAGTTCCCCGGTGAAGAAACTGAAGCCGAAGTGGCCGCGCCGGCAGTCGAAGAAGCTCCTGCTGATCCGAAGCTCGCCGCAGGCAAAGAGGTCTATACGGCCAACTGCGCAATGTGCCATGACTCCGCAATGATGGGCGCACCCAAGCCCGGCGACAAAGCCGCATGGGAAGCACGCGTTGCACAGGGCCTCGATGTCATGACCAAGAAATCTATCGAAGGCTTCGCCGGCATGCCGGCAAAAGGCGGCAACCCGAACCTCACCGATGAAGAGGTCGCAAACGCCGTTGCCTGGATGGCAGACACCGTCAAGTAAGAAACCCATCCATAAAAGATGCACAAACAGGGAGCTGCCGGATAGGCGGCTCCTTTTTTGCAGATGGAGCCGAAACTGTTTGGAAGGATGGCTCCGAAATGCTAAAATAACCGGATTGAGCAGATCAACATATGCTCACACAGACGAAACCAGTAACCACCAATATTTTTAAGGGAGAAACCGCTATGTCTCGTTTCCTGACCGCAGCAGCCTGCGTGCTGATTGCCGCATCGTTCACCGTTGACGCCAACGCCGCCTACAATGCTGCTGCAGGCAAAGCCGTCTATGACGCAAGTTGCGCCATGTGCCACAACACAGGCATGGCTGGTGCACCAAAAACCGGCGATAAGGCCGCATGGGCTTCCCGCATGGGTCAGGGCCTCGACAAAATGGTCGCCAAGTCTATCACAGGCTTCAAGGGCGCCAAAGGAATGATGCCCGCCAAAGGCGGCAACCTGAAACTCACCAACGTGGAAGTCGGCAACGCCGTCGCCTACATGGTGCAGCTGAGCAAGTAACTCTCCGGCACGGTACTCTGGAAGCCGGCGAGGGGGCGGGGTCATTCCCGCCCCCTCTTTTTTTGGGTAAAATGGCTGATGGAACGTATCTTTCTGCGGCACCCCGAAAAGCATCGGGGCAACACCAAGACACAGAGGAAGAGCTCCTTATGCACCAAACCGAATACATCGGCTACGCTGCAGGCATCATCACCACGCTTGCCCTTTTTCCGCAGGCACTCAAAATCCTCTCAACCCGCCATACCCGGGATATCAGCCTCATCTGGGCGCTCGCAATGAATGCCGGCATCATACTCTGGCTCCTCTACGGCATCGCGCAAAATGACCTGCCGATGATCGCGGCCAACGGCTGCTCCCTCATTCTCCTCATGATCATCCTCCTGCTCAAGCTCAGGTACGGATAAGCAACCACTAGACGATACGCACCATGGAACCCCTCCAGATAGGATTCATCGGAACGGGAAGGATCGCCCGCGCCATCATTGCCGGACTCGGCAGGGAAAAAGAGGCCGTCATGTTCGGCTATGACCGCGACCCCGGCGCGGTTGAAGCCATAGCTGCGAGCCATCCCCTCACCGGGTGCCCATCGCCCGCTGCTCTGGCCAAAGAGGCGAAGATCATCATCCTTGCCGTAAAGCCCTACCAGATTGAAGAGGTGCTCGGCGAACTCCGCCAGTCGCTCTCGGCCGATCACCTGCTCATAAGCGTCGCTGCAGGAATTTCGTCGGAGTTTATCAGGAAGAACGCCCTTGAAGAGACAAGAGTGATACGCGTCATGCCCAATACTCCGGCATTTGTCGGAGAGGGAATGACGGCTCTCTGCAGGGGAAAAATGGCAACTGAAGGGGACATCGAAGTGGCGAGCCGGCTGTTCAGCGCCATCGGAAGGGTGGCAGTGCTCGAAGAATCGCAGATGGATGCGGCGACCGCGGTGTCCGGCAGCGGGCCGGCCTATATGTTCAATATCCTCGCTTCGCTCTCAGAGGGCGGGGTCCGCTGCGGATTATCGGAAGAGGATGCACTGCTCCTGGCGGCTCAGACCATGCTCGGGGCAGCCAGAATGGTGCTCTCGGGAACCCGGAGCCCGGAAGAGCTGAAGCGGGAGGTCACCACCCCGGGAGGAACCACCGAAGCCGGGCTGAAGGTAATGGACGAAAGAGGCATCCGCGCCATTCTCATCGATGCCGTTGCTGCAGCCGACGCCCGTTCAAAAGAACTCAGGAAGTAAGCATCCTCAGCTGCGCAGCGATGCCCAGGGCAGAAGCGAACAGGCGATTGTCTCTCCTTCCGGCACCGGCGTGTCGAGAGGAGGCGACTCGATAATACAGTTCGCCCCGACGAACGAAGTCGCCATATGCGATTCCATGAGCCCGGTGGTCCGGCAGAAGAGCCGCCCCCCTTCCTCACGAAGCACGCCCGGCAGGAACCGGTACCGTTTCCTGTCGGCAGGAAAGGGCGCATCAAGAGTGGCCTGCAGCTTCGCCGGCAGAGTGAGACCCTGCATCTTCATGAGCGCAGGCACACAGTACTCCATGAAACAGACCAGCGCGGAAACCGGGTTGCCCGGCAGCGCAAACACCGCCTTCCCGCCGGGAGAACATCCAAAGTAGAACGGCTTGCCCGGCTTCTGCGACACCGTCCAGAACTTCTTTTCGATACCGAGCTGCGCGAGTTCCGCCTGTACGAAATCATACGCACCGGTTGAAATCCCCCCGGAGGTGACTGTCACGTCGGCCGTTGCAAGCGCCGTGGCAAGAACCTTCCGCACAGCCGCAGGATCATCTTCGGCATAAAGAACGATAACCGGATCAATACCTGCCGAGCGACATGCGGCTCGCAGCATGTGGCTGTTGGAATCATAGATGGAAGCCTCAGTCAGTGTTCCGCCCTGCCGTTGCAACTCATCTCCAACCACAACGAGAGCAACTGAAGGGCGGCACCATACAGGCACAGACTCCACCCCGAAAGAAGCCAGAACGGCTATCTCTGCCGGAGAAATCCGCCAGCCAGCCTCAAGCACCCGCTGGCCCATTGCGACCTCCTCCCCCCGATGCCGGACATTGGCACCAGCTTTCGGCAGGCGGTAGATTTCAACCTCGCTGGCGCCGAACCCGCTTGTGTTCTCGAAGGGCACGACCGTATCGGACCCATCAGGCATCGGCGCACCGGTCATGATCTCGGCGGCACTCCCCGGTGGCAGCGCAGCGGCAGAGTTGCTTCCGGCCGGAATACGGAGCGAGACCGGAAGGCGTACCGGAGTGTAGGAAGAGCCGACGGCAGCATCGGCCATACGGAAAGCGAACCCGTCCATCGCCGAATTGGTGAACCGGGGCATAGGAAAAGGAGCGGTAACATCTGCCGCCAGAACCCGGCCCTGAAGGTCGCCGAGAAGGCACTCCTCGAAGAGTGGCAGAGGAAGGGACTCCATCACAATGCGCCGAGCATCATCTACGCTTGTCAGCATCAGTGTCCCTCCCCATGCATCATTGAAAAGGCATGGAACAGGGCCGGCACAAGGACCTCAAGTGCATCGGAAGCAGCACCCGCGCTTCCCGGGATGCATACCACGATGGAATCACCGACCACTCCTGCGGCCAGACGCGACAACATGGCCGTGCGGGTCTTGCCCTGCCCCCAGCTGAAAAGTGCCTGTTCGACACCTGGAAGACGACGCGAAAACTTCGACATGAGGGTATCGACCGTGATGTCGCGCGGACCGAGGCCCGTCCCGCCGGAGGTAACGATGAGCTCCATACCCTCAGCAACAAGTGCATCGACTGCCGCCTCGAGTTCTTCGGATTCATCGGCAATGACCCGCACCCCGTCCACCCGGCACCCTGCAGCCAGAAACCCCTTCTGAAGGATCTCGCCGGATCGATCCTGGGCGGTGCCGGCAGCAATTGAATCGGAAAGCACAAGAATGGATGTCCTCGGTCTGTAACCGGTGGCAGCACTCTTACCGCCCGTCTTCGACACCAGCCGTATACCGCCGATCTCCATACCTTTATCGACAGCCTTGCACATGTCGTAGATGGTCAGGGCCGCGACCGAAACAGCTGTAAGGGCCTCCATTTCAACGCCAGTCGCTTCTTTCGTTCTTGCTGTAGCCATAATGAAGATTCCGTCCGGCTCAACCGAAAAAGAAAGGTCTACCCATGAAAGATTGAGCTGGTGGCAGAGCGGAATGAGAGCGGAGGCCTGTTTGGCCGCCTGAATACCGGCGATCTTTGCAGCAGTCAGCACATTGCCCTTCGGCATACCGTGCCCCTGCAACTGAAGCAGCGTGTCGGGATGCAGGCAAATGCGGCCCTCAGCCCTTGCAGTGCGGAGCGTTCCGGGCTTGGAGGAAACGTCGACCATAGCGACGTTGCCGTCATCATCAAGATGGGTGAATGCCATAAGGTTGAGGGTTGGTTGGGTCTTCGCTCAAAGCTGAGATGGAATATAGATAGCGATTGCCTCCTTCAGTTGCAAAACGAAGCGCCCGTTCGGGATGGTCGGTGATGATGCCGTCGGCTCCGATGTCCCGCAGACGGAGCATGACCGCGGGGTCATTGACTGTCCAGGGTGCCGTTTTGATGCCGCAGGCATGGAGATGGCCAATAAGAGCAGGGGTTGCAAGAGAGTAATGGGGATTAAGCCACTGAGGCCGGAAACCCAGATGCCGCAACGAGGAACGGATTGCCCCGACCCGTTCAACCAGTATGCCGTATGGGATGGTCGACATGCATTTCCATGCCTCCCGAACCACACGCCAGTCGAACGACTGGATGCGGATTCGCCCCAGCACTCCGGCGAAGCTGGCGGCATCGAGCACCAGGCGCGCAAACATCGCCGGAGGAGGATGGAACAGCCGGTCCCTCGAGGGCCACGATTTCAGCTCGAGATTGTATGTCATAAGTTCCCCCGGACCAACACCGGAAAGATGGATATCAACTGCACGAAACACGTCGCAGAGCAGGGGGCGTGATGCCCTGAGCTGCTGCTGCAGGGGGAAACGGGGATCGGGAGTACCGCAGTCATATCCGGCGACCTCGTCGGAATGCATGGAGTGGATGAGGCGCCGGCCGCCGGGCAATGTGATCCAGGGATCGTGGGAAACGACAAGCTGCATGTCAGCAGACACGACGAGATCGAGTTCGACAACCCGGATTCCGAGATCTGCCGCGCCGATGAATGCCGCAATGGTGTTCTCGGGAAACAGGGATCGAGCTCCCCGATGCGCCTGTATTTCAAAGGAGCCGGTAAGCGTGCGCGGGGCCGACGGCCCCGCAGGAACAGCTATCATGGCAGAAATAGCTACTCGACCACGAGCCAGTGGCGGAAGCCTTCGAAGATGCTCTCGAAAAAGCCTTCATCTTTGGCTTGGGGCTCCGGAGCGCCGTGGTTTTCGTGGCCAACCAGAGCGAAATAGACCGCTTTCTCGTAGAAGTGGTTCAGGCGGTGAGAAAACTCGATGGCCCGGTTCAAATCGATACCCTCAGTAATAATGCCCTCATCAAGAATGTAGCGCCAGATAAGGTCGCGCTCCAGCAAGAGCGAGTAAGTCATCTCGCTCACCTTGATAGCTGAGGCCGCACGCAGGGCGCCGATCTCGAGAAAGTGTTCGGCAATCTGCCGGTCCTGTCCATCTTTCTTCTCCACCCACTCTCCGAGCTTCCGGAAACGGCTGTAGACAATATCGTGGAGTTCCTGCTTCGGGAGCTTTGCATACCCGCCGGTCAGAGGGCTGGTACGGACGGCCTCAACCCATTTAGCCGAAAGGGTTTCAGCATGGTTTTCAATGAGGCGGATGAAACGATTGATGAGCAGCATGGCGATCACGTTTTATGATGGATGCAGGCGCGGACCCGCCTGCATCTAAAAGCTACGCATCTTCCATGAAGAGTTCAAATGATACCGGAGGAATGGATCCCTCGGAAAAGAGACCCCCAGACAAGGGGAGGGACAAGCGCAGCTGCTTTCCGGATCAGGCGTTACGGCGGCCTGAAGGGGATCGGAAGGATTTCTGGGAGGACTTCTTTTTCGGTTTTCTTTTCTGGACCCGGTTGCCCTCCGCGCCGCCCGGTGCGGTTCTGGGGCTCTGGCCGTTCACGCCGGGAGCTCCGGACGATGCCCGGCTCCTGCTTTTGTTGAAACGGTTTTTCCGGTACTTCTTTTCAAGGTCGGCGTAAGGACTGGGAGGGTCGGGCGAGGTATTGGGATTGTTGAAATTCGGCTCGTCGATAGCCTCGTCGAAATCATCCAACACGATGTCGGGATGAACTGTATTCACCAAGTTGATTGCAATTTATGTTCACGAGAACGAAAGCATGCCTGTTGACGCCAGGAATTATGCTGAAGGGAGTCTAATTTACCATTTTCAACTCAATTTGCAAGAAGCGCCCCGACCCCCGGCAATTTTGCATTGCAGGCCCCCGCTTCATATATTACCGGCACATACCGTTCATTGAACAACAAACCATCACGGAGCGCTTTATGGACACCAAAAGACTTATCCTTGCCTTCGTCCTCCCCCCCGCAGCAGTCATGAACAAGGAAGCGGGCACTATCATGCTCACAGGCATTCTCACGGTATTCGGCTGGGTACCTGGAGTGGTCGCGGCTCTCGTGATGATGGCGCAGGAACAGCGCCAAGAGAAAGCCTGAGCAGCACTGAGAGGGAAGCGGCCGCCATGCTGTTCCACCCCTACGAACTTGCATTCTGCGGCTATTCCGGCTCGGGAAAGACAACGCTTGCCACTACGGTGGTTCGTCACCTTGCGGGCAAGCATACCGTCGGCTACTATAAGCACGGTTGCCACCATTTCGATATCGATCGTGAAGGAAAGGACTCCGACCGTGCAGCCAAAGCCGGTGCGTCAACTGTCATGGTGTCAGGGCCAGGCAAAAAGGCAGTCATTTCGCACGCCCCGCCGGAACCCGTAGACTTTGAGCGCTTCGCATTCAACAGCTGCGACATCCTGATAATCGAAGGCCTCAAGGAACTCCCCATCCCCAAAATCATCCTCGTCGATGAGGCAAAAAGGATTCTCGAGCGCATCGAGGAGGGCAGCGTATCCATGGTGGCTGCGCTCGCAGTCCCCGATGACCCGTCCTCGTACCGCTTGCCCTCCCTTCCCGGAGTCCCGGTCATCCACCGCGACGACACTGCAGCCATAGCTGCCTTCGTCGAAAGACATCTAATGGCGCGCGCCGCTGCCTCGGCACCACTGACCGGCCTCGTGCTCGCCGGCGGAATAAGCTCCAGGATGGGTACCGACAAGGCTCTTATCGACTACCACGGCACAAGCCAGATACTGCATGCCCGGAGCTTGCTCGCCCCGTTCTGCCGGGAAGTCTATCTTTCCTGCCGTCGCGAGCAGACTGAAGAGTACGGTGCATCAGGCATTCCTCTGATCCCCGACAGCTATCTCGACATGGGGCCGCTCGGAGGACTGCTCTCCGCCCAGCGTGCGCTGCCTGAAAGGGCATTCCTCGTCATTGCCTGCGACCTCCCCTTTCTCGATGCCCAGACCTTGGGGCGCCTCGCAGCCGGTCGCAACCCGTTGCGCTTCGCTACCGCCTGGCGCGATCCGCTGTCGGGAAAGTTCGAACCGCTTGCGGCCTGTTATGAACCCAAATCACGTGAACCCCTGCTCCTCCGCCATGCTGCGGGCCTCAATGCATTATCAGGCTTTCTATCGACCACCGCCATAGAGGAACTGGAAGCACCGGAACCCGGTGTCATGCAGAACATCAACACTCCCGGGGAACGCTCCCGTGCCACCATGGCGTTTTCAGGAATAAAGAACACTCGACCATGAAACTTCTGGCAGCCATCGATTTCTCCGAACTGAGCGAGTCAGTCCTCCAGGAAACGGCAAAGCTGGCAAAGGCACTTTCTGCCGAAACAGTACTGCTCCACGTCCAACCTCCGGCCTCGCCGGCTTTCGACCTCTATCCGGAAACCGAGGTCATAACCCTTCCTGCCGGCGGCGCAGCACTGCCCGACGGCGGGGATGGCAACGGCAAGGAAAAACTTGAAACCATGGCCGAAAGGCTTCGCCGGAATGGTATCCGCGCCACAGGATCAACAGTTGAGGGCGATGAAGTCGATGGGATTGTTGGCGAAGGGCGTCGGATCAAGGCCGACATGATCATCGTCGGATCCCATGGCCACGGGTCGCTTTTCCACCTGCTGGTCGGCAGCGTCTCGGAAGGGGTCGTAAAAAAAGCCCCCTGTCCGGTCCTCATCGTGCCGCGCCGGACCTCATGAAGATACGTACCAGCTGCACCAGCATGAAGGCGGTGGCAGCAACGAGAATGATGGTGGCACCTGATGCGAGATTGAAAAGATAAGAAAGCATGAGACCAAGAGTGCTGAACACAAGAGAGAGTAGGGTCGAGATGGCCATCATGCCAGGCAGGCTCCGGCTGAAGTTTCGCGCGATGGCTGCCGGCACCGTCAAAAGAGCTATCACCATAACAATCCCCACCACCCGCATCATAACCACCACCGTCAACGCAATCAGACAGAGCAGAAGCAGATAGAATCCGGTTGCAGACACCCCCGAAACGGCAGCATACTCTTCGTCGAACGCTATGGCGAGCAGCTCCTTCTGGAAGAGAAACACCGTACCGACAATCACGACATCAAGCAGAAAAATCATCCAGAGATCAAAGGATGGCACCGTGAGGATGTTTCCGAACAGGTAACTGAAAAGGTTCGGAGCATAGCCGGGTGTCAGCCCGATAAGGATCACCCCGATGGCCATGCCAGCTGCCCAGAATGTCCCGATGGCCGTGTCTTCCGGCACCTTCGCCTTTTTGCTGAGCAGGCCGATGCCAAGCGCGGCGGCAAGACTGAAGGGAATGATGCCGAGAAGAGGGTTCACCCCGAGCCAGTAGCCAAGCCCGATTCCACCGAACGCAGTATGTGCGATACCGCCGCTGATGAACCCGATTTTCTTCACCACAACAAAGCTCCCTATGATGCCGCATGCAACGCTTGAAAGAAGAGCAGCAAGGAGCGCGTTCTGCATGAACTCATAAGCAAGAATATCGTGTAGCATGGGTTCAGTCTCCTGCCCGGTCCGAAGGATCAGGCTTATGGTGGCAGATGGCATCGACAGGATAGTGGTAGAGGTCGTCAAGGGAACCGCGCGGGAGGGATGAACCCTCTTCATGCATATCGAGGGTGCAGTTGAGACAGGCAACCCGCGTCACCCGTCGGCTGATGGCTCCTATGTCATGGCTGACCAGCATAATGGTCATGCGGCCGAGCAGCTGCTCCAGGAGGTCGTAGATGCTCGTCTTCATGTCGGGATCGACACTAGCGGTCGGCTCATCCAGCAGGAGCAGTTCGGGATCGCCGACAAGAGCACGGGCTATGAGGGCCCGTTGCAGTTCCCCGCCCGAGAGCGCACCGACAGCCCGATGTCGGATTGCACTGAGCCCGGTAAGCTCAAGTGCTTCATCCACCTTCAGCCGGTCGGCTTTGGTGTAGCGTTCCAGCAGGTGTTTCCTCGACAGCCGGCCCATCAGCACCAGACCGGCAACATCCAGCGGAAAATCGCGATCAAAAAACAAGCGCTGCGGCACATAACCGATTCTTCCGGGCGAAGCGCCCGGCAATCGGCCAAACACCCGGATGCTTCCCGCAGAGGGACGAACAAGTCCGAGAATGCAGCGAAGCAGGGTCGTCTTCCCCCCGCCGTTCGGGCCAACGATGCCGATGAAGTCTCCCTCGAAAACCGAAAGGGTCAGTCCCTTCAGCACGTCGACGCCACCAAGGCGGACCACGAGTCCTTCAGAAGCGATAACGGGGTCCTTCACCGGAGCGCATCCCGGAACGCCTCTGTGGCAAGGCGGAGGTTCCCCGGATAATCCAGCGCAAGCGGATCGACACTGCGGGTGAGCCCGCCGATTCCAGAAGCGATGGTCGAAGCCTGGGCCGAACTGAACTCAGGAGAGACGAACACCACCCGGATGCCTTCATTCCGTGCTTGGTCGATGACCTGCTGCATCTGGCGGGGAGTAAGCTCCTTCCCCCCGGATTCAGCAGCGATCTGCCGCAGACCGTAGGCGTGGGCGTAATACCCCCAGGCAGGATGAAACACAAGGAAACTGCCGCCATGCAATGGAGCGAGGGTTTTGCGGATTGAAGCGTCGAGCTCCCGAAGCTCTGTTTTGAGTGCCTCCGCATTGGCCAAGTATTCCCGGGCATGCTCCGGATCCCCTTCTGCCATACAGCGGGCAACAGTATCTGCAATCATGATCCCATTGGACGGATCGAGCCAGAAATGCGGATCCATCCGGTGATTGTCGTTATGATCCCGTCGGCCATCCTGGGCCTCACCGCCCATTTCCAGAAGCCGCACGCCTTCCGAAGCGTCGCACACCCTGAGCGAGGGATTGAGCTTGAGGAAACGAGGCATCCAGTCAAGCTCGAATTCCACGCCCGAACCAGCCTTCAGGAAGAGCGACGCATTCCCGAGCATGGTCATCTGACGGGGAAGCGGTTCGTAGGTATGGGGATTTCCGCCCGGCGGCACCATGACCTGCACCACGGCCCGGCTGCCGGCAATACGGCCGGCAAACCATGCCAGCGGCTGGATGGACACCACTACCTGCATGCGCTCGTCCCGTGGCTGACTGTTGCAGCCGGACGAGAGGGCCAGAAGGACGGCCAGGAAAGCCCATAGCACCCTCTTCATCATTACAGTCGGTTGAGTGCGCTGAGGGTTGCACGGATGGAAGCCAGGCTGATGTTGGAATCCACACCTGCTCCGAATGACACCCTGCCCTCAGGGCAGCCGATTCGGACATAGGCGATGGCACAGGCCCCTGCACTGTGGCCGATAGCATGCTCGGCATACTCCTCTACTGTGAACTCGAAGCCACCTGCCAGAATGAAACCCTTAACGAACGCGTCAAGCGGGCCGTTACCTTCGGCCTCGAACGACAGCTCCCTGCCGCCATATGAAACCACGCTGCTGATGAGGGTGGTGGTAGCTCCGGATGCCCCCCCGTCGCCCTCAGCCCAGCTGATGTTGCATTTCTTCAATGCAACTTCACCCTGAAGCCGGATATACTCCGAGTGGAACAGGTCATGGATCTTTACTGCCGACAGCTCTTCGCCCGTCCGGTCGGCTACCGCCTGGACCGCTTCGGCAAAATCGGGCTGCATCCATTTCGGGATCTGGATGCCGTACTCCTTCTCCAGCACATAGGCCACCCCGCCCTTGCCTGACTGGCTGTTGATGCGCACGATTGCCTCATACGTGCACCCGACATCCTCGGGGTCAATCGGAAGATAGGGTACCGCCCAGAGTCCGTCGCCCTTCTGGCCCCGGGCCTTCAGCCCCTTGCTGATGGCATCCTGGTGCGAACCGGAAAACGCGGTATAGACCAATTCACCCGCATAAGGGTGACGCGGATGCACATCCATGCGGGTACAGCGCCTGTATACCTCGCGGATCCGTGGCAGATCTGAAAAGTCAAGACAGGGGTTGACCCCCTGGGTCAGCAGGTTCAGCCCCATGGTCACGATGTCCATGTTTCCGCACCGTTCACCATTGCCGAACAGTGCACCCTCGACCCTGTCGGCCCCGGCCATCACGGCAAACTCCGCCGTCGCAACCGCCGTCCCGCGGTCGTTGTGGGCATGAACACTGATCAGCACCGCATCGCGGTCCTTGATATTCCTGCAGAACCACTCGATGCGGTCGGCGTAAAGGTTCGGGCGCGACATCTCCACCGTGGAAGGAAGGTTGAGAATGATTTTTTCATCCTTCGATGCCCCCCACGCGTCCATGACTGCATGGCAAACCTCAAGCGCATACTCAAGCTCGGTGCCGGTGAAGCTTTCCGGACTGTACTCGAAACGAATGCCGCTGTTTCGGCTTTCATCCTTCAGCTGCCTGACGAGACGGGTGCCCTCGATAGCGATTGCCTTCACCTCCTCCATGTTCTTTCGGAACACGACCTCGCGCTGCAGGGTCGAGGTGGAGTTGTAGAGATGGACGATTGCATGCCTTGCGCCACTGATTGCATCAAAGCTTTTTCGGATAAGGTGTTCGCGGGCCTGTGTAAGCACCTGGATGGTAACGTCGTCAGGAATGAGGCCATCCTCGACGAGGCGGCGGACGAAGGCGAACTCAGTGGCCGAGGCAGAAGGGAATCCGACCTCGATCTCCTTGAACCCCACTGAAACCAACAGACGGAACATGGCTATCTTCTCGTCCACGCTCATAGGAACAGGAAGGGCCTGATTGCCATCGCGCAAGTCGACACTGCACCATACCGGCGCATGCTCGATGGTCCTGTCCGGCCAGGTTCGGTCGGCAAGGCCGACAGTCGGATAAGGCGAATATTTAGTGAAGTTCATCGTTTTCATAACAGCTGTGTACCTCCTTTTTCCTTTAAAGCAGAAAAAGCCGCCTTTCCCCGGAGGGCGGCGGCTTCAAAACGCTCCTGCCATAACAACCGGCAGCAACAGACTAAAACGCCCCTCCAGCACACCACGCCCTGCATAGAAGCAGATGAGGCCTGGCAAGAAGAAGCAAACAGATATGTATGGTGGCGGTCATCCGTATTTATAACAATCAAGTTCATGCGCGCAACCTACGGCCGTGCGTCCGTCAAAATATAATAAAATGCTCAACTCACAGCAATCCACACTCTTTTGTTAGAACACCGGTCTGAACACGGCCGTTCCCCAATATTCAGCGGGTCTGCACCGCCATGAAAACAGCCACCTTGCTGCCGCTCCGGTCGAAGAGCGAGAGCCTCCCTCCCCGCTTCCGGTACCCGGCCGTTTTCGAGAGAGCAGCGAGAAAAGCTTTTTCTCGGACTGTAATCATCGGCGGGCACGGCCGCCTGTCCACCTTGATCGAAGAAAATGCCATCTGCGATTTTGTCATTGTATATGACCCGGACAGGTTGCTGCACCCAGAAGCTCCCCGGAAAGCGCCGCTTCGGTATAACACAAGTGAAACATCCAGTTTCTGGCCCTGCAGGAACTCTACCTTTGACCCATTGAGCTCCATGGCCCGCCACGTCGTCCCCTGAAGCCGCACATCCGGAACAATCGCCGCCTTCTGGCGGGTACAGCCCGCAAACACCGCAATCATAAGGACTCCAATGAACACCCGCCCCCCGAACATCATCACATTCATCTTCATCATAGCAATCGTCTCCATTCATCTCTGATTCAACTGAAAAACATCCCCCCTAGTATCAGAAGGGCGCCGTCTTTATGGTAACACCTTAACCATCCGAATCAAACTCCAGCTTCCGCCCCGGCAACGCGTTTTCGGAACCACAAAAAAAACATTTCCCGGACTTGGATTTAATAAAAACAGGTGTATATTTACCACCCATCTGCCTCGATGCAGAGATCGCATTCCGCGATAGCTCAATGGTAGAGCATGCGGCTGTTAACCGCAGGGTTGTAGGTTCGAGTCCTACTCGCGGAGCAAATGAAAAAGCAGAAGATCCGCGGCTCTTCTGCTTTTTCATTTTCCATCGGAATTTTTGTACATTGGTGTTCTTTTATTGAGAAACGATGGGTAGGAATGCATAAAGAACACGCGCTGATAGCTATCCGCACGACGGCCCTTATGCAGGGATGCCGTGATTTTGATTTCACCTGTACGGCAGGCGATTTCAAGGATCCGGAGATTAAGGAAGCGGGGTTTTCCGGACCAGTCCGGGTGAAGGTAACCGCAGAGAGAGCCGGCAGCGAAATAGCTCTTTTAATTGAGACGGTGGCCGGATGCGACTTCGCCTGCGATATCTGCCTAGCGCCCATACACCGGGAACTCAACGGATCCTATAGGCTCTTTTTCGACTGCAGTGACAGTGGGGCACAAGAAACGCCGGAAGCGGATAGCGACGAATACCGGATACTCGACAGAACTGCTGTAGAGATTGATTTGACCGAAGACGTCCGGGAAACACTACGCCTCTCGGTCCCGATGAAGGTGACATGCACAGGCAACCCCGACTGCAGACTGTACACCGGAACTCAGGAAGAGCAGGATGAACAGGCATCGGAAGGGAGCAGAAGTTCCTGGAAGGACGGCCTTGAGAAACTGAAAAAGAAGTATCGTTAACTGACTATAACAGAGAGAGACAACCATGGCAAACCCGAAAGCCAAAATGTCCAAATCACGGCGCGACAAAAGACGTGCCCAGTTCAACGCCCGGACTAAGGCGGCAACCACCGTCATCTGCCCGAACTGCGGAGAACCGACCCTGCCGCACCGCGCATGCCGTCACTGCGGGCAGTACCGCGGACGTGCTGTCGTCACCAAATCGGCGAACAGCTGACCGACAACCTCCAAGACCACTCCACAATGCTGACCATTGCTGTTGATGCCATGGGCGGAGACCATGCCCCGGCATGTGTCATAGACGGGGCCCTGGAGGCCCTGCGGGAAAGCGGCAACAGGTTCGAAATCATCCTCATCGGGCAGTCGGAAAAGGTTGAGCCGCTGCTCGGCAGGCATGACACTGCAGGCCTGAACCTGAAATTCATGCACGCGCCTGAGGCTGTCACCATGGATGACGTCCCCGCCACGGCGGTGAAAACCAAACAGAACTCATCGCTCGTCAAAGGCCTGCAGCTCTGCAAGACCAAGGAGGCAGCGGCATTTGTCAGCGCGGGAAACACCGGTGCGCAGATGGCCGCGTCGCTCTTCATTCTCGGCAGGCTCCCCGGTGTGCTCCGCCCGACGATCTACGCCTACCTCCCGCGCCTGCAGGAAGGGCTCACCAACATGGTCGATGTCGGGGCAAATATGGACTGCAAACCGGAAAATCTGGTGCAGTTCGCCGAAATGCTCACGATCTACCAGCGCTACGGCGCCGGCATCGAAAACCCGCAGGTCGGCCTTCTCAATATCGGCGAGGAAGAGGGCAAGGGATCAGAGACCCTCAAGCAGACCCATCCGCTCCTGAAAGCAGCACACGCTGCAGGCAAAATAAACTTCATCGGCAACATCGAAGGTCACGACATCCTCAAAGGCAACGCATCCATCGTGGTCTGTGACGGGCTTGTCGGCAACACCATCCTGAAGTTCGGCGAAAGCATCCCTGAATTCCTCAGTGTGCTCTTCAAGCGGGCCCTTGAAAAAAACGTTGCCTCCGGCAGCCTGGACCAGAACTCCGCCGTAGCAGTAACGACCATGTTCAAAGGCATGTTCGAACCCTTCGATGTCGAAAAATTCGGAGGAGTCCCCTTCCTCGGTGTCGATGGAATCTCCATCGTAGGTCATGGCCGATCGTCGTCACGGGCAATAAAGAACATGATCTACATGGCCGAGCACATGGTCGAGAGGAAGGTCAACGAACACATTGCCGAGGTTCTGGCGGACAAGTAGCCGCCGGCGGCCTTCAACCCTAGATGGACGGGGCCGCAAACACACTTTAACCCCACCCAACCGCATGAACGCTGCAATCACCGTAACTGCCAGATATCTTCCTGAAGGCGTGCTCAGCAATCAGGACCTCGAGCGCATGCTCGATACGAACGACGAGTGGATCCGCTCGAGGACGGGCATCAGTGAACGCAGGATTCTCAGGGACCCGAAAAAAGCCACGTCGTACATGTGCGGAGAGGTCGCCAGCCAGTTGCTCCAGAAACGCGGACTCGCAGTGGAGGACTTGGAGCTCATCATCGTCGCGACCATGACTCCCGACATGCTGTTCCCCTCGACTGCATGCCTCGTACAGGACATCATCGGAGCGAAAAATGCATGGGCCTTCGACATCAATGCCGCCTGCTCCGGCTTCCTCTACGCGCTGAACACTGCATCGCAGTTCATCAAGGCGGGGACTCATAAAAACGTCATGGTGATCGGCGCAGACAAGATGTCCTCCATTATCGACTACACCGATCGCTCGACGGCAATCCTGTTCGGCGACGGCGCAGGCGGCATCATTCTTGAAGCCGCTGAAAGCGAAGACTGCGGCGTGCTTGACGCCCGCATGTACAGCGACGGAAGGAGCGGCAAAGATCACCTCCTCATGAAAGGAGGCGGAAGCCTCAACCCCGCGACCCACGACACCGTGGACCAGCACCTCCATTACATCTATCAGGACGGCCGCATGGTCTTCAAGTCGGCGGTAACATCAATGGCCGACGTTGCGGCAGAAATCATGGAGCGCAACGGCCTCACCTCCGACGATGTCTCCTGGCTCGTTCCGCATCAGGCCAACCAGCGCATCATCAGCGCGACGGCCGAGCGCATGGGTATCGACGAATCAAAAGTCATTTCCAATGTGGGCCGTTACGGCAACACGACAGCCGGCACCATCCCGATCTGCCTCTCCGAACTCGATGATGGAGGACACCTCCGACACGGCTCGAACCTCGTGCTCGTCAGTTTCGGCGCCGGCTACACATGGGGCGGCGTCTATGTGAAATGGCAATGAGGAACTGAGAGGCAACAGACAGTCGAACAACGGACGAAGATCAAACAGCAATGAAAGCATTTGTATTTCCTGGGCAGGGATCCCAGTATTGCGGCATGGCCAGGGACATCTATGATACCTTTCCGGCAGCAAAAGCCCTCATGGAGCAGGCTAACGACATCCTCGGCTACCGCATCACGGACATCATGTTCACCGGTAGCGAAGAGGAGCTCCGTCAGACCATGTACACCCAGCCGGCAATCTTCCTCCACAGCATGGCCATTGCATCGCAACTGAGCCGGGATAATGTTGCCATGACCGCAGGCCACAGCCTCGGCGAATACAGCGCGCTCTGCTTCGCAGGGGCCATAAGCTTTGAAGAGGCAGTAAAGATCGTTGCCGAACGAGGCAGGCTGATGCAGCAGGCCGGTACAGAAAACCCCGGCACAATGGCTGCCATCATCGGCATGCAGGACAGCGCACTCGACGCGCTGCTTGCGGAAGCCGGCGCTGAAGGCATCGTCCAGGCAGCCAACTTCAACTCGCCGGGCCAGATCGTCATTTCAGGCGATATCGCGGCTGTAAAAAAAGCTGTTGAGCTTGCTCCCGCACACGGAGCCCGCATGGCAAAAGAACTGGTAGTCTCGGGAGCCTTCCACTCTCCGCTCATGAAGCCTGCAGAGGAAAAGCTTGCTGCAGCACTTGAAGCTGTTGACATCAAAGAGGCCACGATCCCCGTCTGCATGAACGCGGTTGCACGCCCGGTGACCGATGCCGCTGAAATCCGCAGAAACCTTGTACTGCAGCTCACCAGCTCAGTCCTATGGACCCAGTCCATCGAGGAAATGACAAAAGCAGGCATCGCCCGCTTCGTCGAGGTTGGCCCGCAGAAAGTGCTGCAGGGGCTGATCAAGAGGATAAGCAAAGGTGCAGAACTTGAGGGCATAGATACCGCAGCCGACATGCAGGGCGCCTGAAAAGAACCAAGAGAGATTACCGCAACCCTTTAAAAGAGAGCAACCATGTTCGAAGGAAAAATCGCAGTCATCACCGGAGCCGCAAGGGGGATTGGACAGGCCATTGCCTGGAACCTCGCCGCAGGCGGAGCCGACATCGTACTCTGCGACATCAAGGAAGAGTGGCTTCAGGACACGGCCGAAGGGGTCCGGAAAACCGGCCGCAAGGTCTGGTGCTTCGAACTGGACGTCACCAACACAGAAGCGGTCCAGAAGGCATTCAATGACATCGCCGCAGCCACAGGCACCATCGACATCCTCGTAAACAACGCAGGCATAACCCGCGATGGTCTTCTTATGCGCATGAGCGAAGAGGACTGGGACGCAGTGCTCACAGTCAACCTGAAAGGCACCTTTTCATGCACCAAAGCGGTCAGCCGCATCATGATGAAACAGCGCTCCGGCTCAATCGTCAACATTGCATCCATAATCGGCCTCATGGGCAATGCAGGCCAGGCAAACTACGCCGCGTCAAAAGGCGGCGTTATATCCTTCACCAAGTCGGTAGCCAAGGAACTCGCATCACGCAACATCCGCGTCAACGCCGTCGCACCTGGCTTCATCTCTTCGAAAATGACCGATGCTCTGTCAGATGAGGTCCGCCAGAAAATGCTCGAAGCCATTCCGCTCAGCCGTTTCGGCAATCCCGAGGACGTGGCCGACGTGGTATCATTCCTTGCCGGCGACCGCTCGGCATACATCACCGGCGAAGTCATCAACATCAGCGGCGGCATGGTGATGTGATTTGGGCAAGCTCTTTTTCTTTGTATATTGCACGACATTTTTTTCAGGTTTTTTTATCAACAATCAACACCGGAGAACGAACATGACTGAAGCAGAAATCAGAGACAAAGTATACGATATTATCGTCAGCAAGATGGGCGTCAACAAAGACCAGATCAAGCCGGAATCCAAGTTTTCCGACGACCTCGGCGCCGACTCGCTCGACACCGTTGAGCTGATCATGGAGCTCGAGAACGAATTCGACGTACAGATCCCTGACGAAGACGCAGAAAAGATCGGCACCGTCCAGCAGGCAATCGACTACATCGTCAAGAAGTAATTCCTCCAGAGAGGATTACACGAAACAGACGAAAACACTGCGAACCGCTGCAGGCAGAACGCCTGTAGCTGGTTCATGCAGTTGACAGACGCAAAAAATCAAACAACTACAGATGGGTCAGGAACGAAAAAGGGTTGTCATTACCGGCATCGGGGTGCTTACCCCCATTGGCCAGACAAAAGAGGAATTCTGGAACGCACTCGTCGCAGGAAAAAGCGGTGCGGCACCGATTACCTACTTTGATACTGCCGATTTTGCAACCACCTTCGCATGCGAACTGAAGGACTTCGTTGTCGAAAACTATATCGACAAAAGAACGGCCGACCGCATGGACCCCTACTGCCAGTATGCCATCGTCTCTTCTGACCAGGCACTCAAAGATTCAGGACTCGACCTGCAGGCAATCGATCCCCTGAGGATCGGCGTCGTGCATGGCTCGGGCATCGGGGGAATGACCGTATACGACCAGCAGTTCAGGCAGTATCTGAACCGCGGGCCACGACGCATCAGCCCCTTCTTCATTCCTATGCTCATCCCCGACATCGCAGCAGGACAGATTTCCATGCGACACGGGCTGATGGGACCGAACTACGCAACAGCATCGGCATGCGCGACCTCGCTGCACGCCATCATAGACGCCTACATGCTCATCCAGACCGGCATGGCCGACTACATGGTCTGCGGGGGATCGGAAGCGCCGATCACTCCGATGAGCGTTGGTGGATTCAACTCCGCACGGGCACTTTCAACAGCCAACGACATACCCTCGAAAGCATCGCGACCTTACGACCGCGACCGTGACGGTTTCGTCATGGGCGAAGGCGCCGGATCGCTTATCATGGAGAGCCTTGACTCTGCCAGAGCCCGCGGCGCTAAGATTTACGCAGAACTGGTCGGCATAGGAGCTACGGCCGACGCACACCACCTTACCGCTCCCCATCCCGAAGGAAAGGGCGCGCTCAACGCAATGAAGACCGCACTCTCGATCGCCGGCATCGGCACCGAGCAGATCGACTATATCAATACCCACGGCACTGCGACCCCGCTTGGAGACATTGCGGAAGTCACCGCCATCAAGAAGCTGTTCGGCGAACACGCTTATAAACTCAGTATCAGCTCTACGAAGTCAATGACCGGACACCTGCTTGGCGCAGCCGGCGTGGTAGAGTCAATCGCATGCATTCTTGCAATGCAGAACCAGACTGTACCGCCAACCATCAACTGCCAGAACCTTGACCCGGACATCGATGTCGACGTCACGCCGAACGAGCCGAAAAAACGCAGCATTCAGTACGCCCTCAACAACGGATTCGGCTTTGGCGGCCACAACGCATCGCTGATCTTCCGCAACGGCTCGTCACTCTGAGCCATTCGGCCATGGAGCCACTCTGGCATAAACTCACCGCCCTCCCTTTTTTCAGCAGCAAACCCGAAAAGGGGGAGGGGCCAGGTGCCTCCCCATCCCTCACCGCATTCATCCGGAGCCTCTTCAAGGGAAAAGCGCTCAACCTGGAACTTTACGCCACAGCCCTCACCCACCGTTCGATGGTGCACGACTCCACTGCACCAGAAATAACCCGCTCGAACCAGCGCCTCGAGTTTCTGGGGGACTCCGTTCTCGGCCTCATCATCTCCGAATACCTCTACCGTCGATTCCCCGACGGGGCTGAAGGTGAGCTGTCGAGCTACCGGGCTAAAATCGTGAACGGGAAGTCACTTGCCGGTTTCGCCCGAAGCCTCGATCTCGGCCAACACCTCATCATCGGCGAGTCCGCAGACCAGCAACGCATCCGCACCAGTACATCAACACTTGCTGACGCATTTGAAGCGCTCACGGGCGCCATATATCTGGACCGGGGCCTTGAAGCCGTCCGTGAGTTCATTGAGGAGCATATCATCGACAGCCCGGCCTTTGATGCGATGGTCAGCACAGAAAACAACCATAAAAGCCGCCTCATCGAACACACCCAGTCCAACCAGCTTCCGCCGCCAGTCTACACCGTCCTATCTGAAGAGGGGGCAGAACACGAAAAAACCTTCACCGTTGAAGTATCCTGCGACGGGCGTCCACTCGGCCGCGGCACAGCCCTGAGGAAAAAGGATGCAGAACAGCTGGCCGCTGCTGAAGCCATGGCTGCCATCGAAAACACCCTCTTTACGCCAACCGACCAGGAAACCTCATCACCTGCAGAGACAGGAATCGGCTGAACAAATTCACAGGGCGGCGCTTGAGCATGTGGGCGACGTCTGCTATATTGGATAAACAGCACACTCGCCAGAGTGATAGTTCATCACCGCCGCACAGCAAAACCATGAAAGAAAAACTGATTTTTGATTTTTCGGCAAGCGGCCGCAAAGGCTACAGCTTCTCAGGAAATGACCTGCCCAAGGCAACACCCGGGAGCCTCCTGCCTGAGAAGTTCCTGCGCAAGGAACAGGCCATGCTGCCGGAGGTACCCGAAAGCGAAGTGGTGCGCCACTTCATACGACTGTCGAACATGAACTACCATGTCGACAAGAACATGTACCCCCTCGGCAGCTGTACGATGAAATACAACCCGAAAATCAACGACTATACCTGCGACCTTCCGGGGTTCAGCGCCCTGCACCCGCTCCAGCCGGAGGAAACTGCAGGAGGTGCGCTCCAGCTGATGTACGAGCTCTCCCTGATGCTTGCTGAAATCGCAGGCATGAAGGCCGTGACCCTCCAGCCCGCTGCCGGTGCCCACGGAGAGCTGACCGGGATACTGCTCATCAAGAAATACCATGAATCGCAAGGCTCGAAACGCTCCACACTCCTCGTCGTCGATTCAGCACACGGGACAAATCCCGCCTCGGCGGCCCTGGCGGGGTACCGGACCGTTTCGGTGAAAAGCAACGAAATCGGTCGCACCGACCTTCATGACCTCGAAGCAAAGCTTGACGGCGATGTGGCCGCGCTGATGCTCACAAACCCGAACACCATCGGTCTGTTTGAAAAGGAGATCGTCAAGATCTCGGAAATGGTGCACAAGAACGGCAGCCTTCTTTATATGGACGGGGCCAACATGAACGCCCTGCTCGGCATTGCCCGTCCCGGCGACATGGGCTTTGATGTTGTCCACTACAACCTCCACAAGACCTTTTCGGCCCCCCACGGAGGAGGCGGACCCGGAAGCGGGCCGGTCGGCGTCTCGGAAAAGCTTGTTCCGTTCCTCCCGGTTCCCGTTGTAGAAAAGACGGAGGGTCCCGAGGGCCCCGTCTACCGGCTTGTTTCTAACCGTCCGGAAAGCATCGGCAGGATGATGAATTTCTACGGCAACTTCGCCGTTCTGGTTCGGGCGTACACCTACATCCGGATGCTTGGCGCCGAAGGGCTCAAGCGAGTGTCTGAAAACGCCATCATCAACGCCAACTACCTGCTCAGCCGCCTGACCGGCGCCTATGATCTCCCCTTCCCCAAGCAGGTACTGCACGAGTTCTGCCTTTCTGGCGATCGGCAGAAGAAATCGCATGGCGTCAAGACGCTCGACATCGCCAAACGGCTGCTTGACTACGGGTTCCACGCTCCGACCATATACTTCCCGCTCATCGTCAGCGAAGCGCTCATGATCGAGCCGACGGAAACGGAATCAAGGGAGACGCTTGACCTCTTCGCCGACGCGCTCCTGCAAATTGCTGAAGAGGCGGAAATGAGCCCCGAGACGGTCAAGGGGGCACCCGTGACAACTCCGGTCTCGCGGCTTGACGAAGCCATGGCATCTCGCCAGCTCAACATCTGCTGCATATAGTTGCCAGAGACGCCGCCGAAGGCAGAGGAGACTTTGCCCTCGGCGGGATTTACAGAATATTCACATAACACCTTTTGAAGTACCCAGCAATGCGTGTATAGTTATACTACGGTCCCGCGCCGCAACTAACCGTCCGGGAGACGCCAATGACCCGATCGAAAGTCCTGGTGCTGAACAGTAGCTATGAGCCCCTGAGCATCTGCGACCCCCAGAAAGCAATCCTTCTCCTCTTCGGCGGCAAAGCCGTCCCTGTCACCCATCACCCTGAACGATTCATCTGCACGGTCAGCAAAAGCTACCCCATGCCGAGCATCGTTCGACTCACGGTCTTTGTCCGCGTCCCCTACAAGCGCATCATGCTGAACCGCAAAAACATCATCCGCCGCGATGGCTTCCAATGCCAGTACTGCGGAAAAACCGACCAGCAGCTCACCATAGACCATATTATCCCCCGCTCGCGTGGCGGCGAGGATTCATGGGAGAACCTTATCACAGCCTGCAGAAAATGCAATGCAAAGAAAGGGAGCCGTACCCCGAAAGAGGCCGGCATGCCCCTCATGAAGCAGGCAGAACGCCCCAACCACCTCATGTTCATGCAGCAGCTCACCGCTTCGGTTTCCGATGACTGGAAACCCTACCTCTACATGAGCTGAAACGCATCGCTTCATGCCCCCATGAAAGCGGAAAGATTCAAGGGATTTTTTACCTTCAATGAATCAATGCCGTTTCACCTGAAGAACCCTTGACCTGCCACATGCAACCCGAATCTCCACGCATCACTGCACGATGGATACTAGCCATCATCGTGCTCTCGGCTCTTGCGGGAGGAACTCTCCATGCGGAACCTGCACTGCAGCCGTGGCATGCCGAGGCTGTCTTCCGAAAAGTCGACCCCGATATCGATGCAGCCCTTCAGGCAATGAGCCTTGAGGAAAAGATCGGCCAGATGCTCATGGCCGATAGTCCTGGTGCCTATATTGAAAAAGACGACCCTGCCCGCATAAAACTCGACCGCCTTGTTTCGGAAGGAAAGATAGGCGGTATCATGTTCCTAAAGGGCAGCATGTTCAGCGCTGCAATGCTGGCCAACCATTTCCAGTCCATCGCGCCGCACCCGCTCTTCATAAGCGCCGACATGGAGCGGGGCCTTGCCATGCGCCTTGAGGGAGCAACCCGGTTTCCATCCGCCATGGCGGTATCTGCGGCAGGAAGCACCGAACTGTCCATGAAAATGGGTGAAGCCATTGCTCTTGAGGCAAAAGCAACCGGCCTGTCATGGAACTTCGCGCCGAGCGTGGACTTGAACAGCAACCCCCTGAACCCGGTCATCAACACCCGTTCTTACGGCGACACCCCTGAGCTCGCATCACGCATGGCTGATGCCCTCATCGAAGGGATGCAGGCCAAGGGGCTTCTTGCCACCGCAAAACACTTCCCCGGCCATGGCAATGTGACAGTCGACAGCCACCTCGCCCTTCCCGTACTCCAGGCCGACAGCCTTCAGCTTGAAGAATATGAGCTAAAACCATTCCGTTCCGCCATCCGCCGTGGCGTCATGTCGGTCATGACCGGACACCTCGCCGTTCCGAAACTGACCGGCACCATGGACCCCGCTTCGATTTCAGCCCCCATCGTCACGGGGCTCCTCCGCCAGGCGCTTGGCTTCAAAGGCCTCATCGTCACCGATGCCCTGAACATGAAAGCCCTCTATGACGGTCATAACGTCGAGGAGATTTCTGTTCTGGCCGTAGCTGCGGGCAACGATGTGCTGCTTTTCTCTCCTGACCCTGAGCGTTCGTTCCACGCCATTCTAGGTGCTGTCCGGAATGGCTCCATCAGCGAAGAAAGGATAAACCAGTCGGTACGAAGAATCCTGCAGGCGAAGCGATGGGCTGGCCTCCGTCCAAAAGCCCTCGTCGACCTGAATCGGGTACCAGAAATGGCGGCGCCGGCCCGGCACATCGAACTGGCCGAATCGATCGCAGCCCGCTCCATCACCTTCACCGGAAAAAGTCGCCATATCTTCCCGATCCGCAAGAAAAAAAGCGGATCGTCCATCCTCCACATCATCCTTCAGGACCGCACGGATCCCAATACCGGTATTGGCTTCATGGCGGGAATGGATAGCGACTGGAAAACAGACCATATCCGGATAACACCCGGCACTACCACTGAGGAGTACACCGAGGCAGAGCGCATCGCAGAAACCGCTCCGGCAATCCTCATCTCGGGCTATCTTTCAGATCCCTCGAAACTCAACAGTCTGCAGCTTGCATTCATCCGTTCGCTCCAGAAACTCTACCAGGAAACCAGGCCGTTCGTGTTCGTGGCATTCGGTTCGCCTTATATGCTCCGGAGCTTTCCCGGAATGGAAAACTGCATCTGCACCTACGATGCAGAAAAAAACAGCGAACAGAACGCCCTAAAGGTGCTTTCCGGCCGGATGGAACCGAACGGGAAACTGCCTGTCGTGTTGCTTAGGGATGCAGCCGGGGAAATCAGCACACCATAATCACCGCCCCATGGGAAAAACCATTCGTGACGAATCAACCGCAAGCGCCTACTGGGCCGCCGTCAATACCTTCTGCCCGCTCAAGGACGTACATGTCATTGCCGACGCACCGGTAGGATGCTATAATCTGGTCGGAGTGGCGGTCATGGACTATACCGATGCAATCCCCTATCTGGAAAACTTCACACCGACCAGCCTGACCGAAAAGGAGATCGCTTCGTCAGGAACCACTGAAATCGTTCGGAACACCATTGAAAAACTCCAGGGTGATGGACGGCAGCTCATCCTCGTTTCAAGCGCAGAAAGCGAAATGATCGGGAGCGACCACGAGCATATGCTCCAGATGCACTTTCCTGAGGTACGATTCTTCCCTTCCGACTCGCTCGGAGAGAACGAGTGGCAGGGGCGAGACCGCGCTCTCTTATGGCTCCACAGCCAGTTCGACGACGGCAAATCCACCAACGTCGAGCCGGGCACCGTCAGCATCATCGGCCCCACCTACGGGTGCTTCAACAGCCCCTCCGACCTCGCCGAACTCAAGCGCCTCATTGCCGGAACGGGCGGGCGCCTGCAGCATGTATTTCCGTTTGAAAGCTCCCTGCGAGACATTGCGGATTTGAAAAATTCCGACGTCATCGTCGTCATGTACCGGGAATTCGGGCTTGCCCTTGCCGAAGCATTAGGAAGACCCGTCCTCTATGCTCCGATGGGCCTTGACGACACCGCCGCCTTCATCATGAACCTTGGGCGCCATATCAAGAAAGAACAGGAGGCAGAAGCCTTCCTGCTTGAAGAAAAACGCACCATCCTCAGACCGCTCTGGGACCTCTGGCGCGGGCCCCAGGCAGAATGGTTTCCCACCGTACGATTCGGCGTGGCAGCGGCCCGGACATATGCAGAAGGCCTCGAGCGTTTCCTCGGGCGGGAGATGGGAATGCAGTGCCTCTTCAGCCTCGACTCCGCTGTCGCCGACAATACGGCCCTGCGTCAGGATCTTGCAGGCAACCCGCCACAGTTCTTTTTTGGCAGGATCGTCGACAAAATCTATCTGGCAGAGCTTGACGCAAAGACCCGTTTCATTCCCGCAGGCTTTCCGGGACCCATCGTCCGCCGCGCTCTTGGAACACCCTTCATGGGCCACAGCGGAGCGGTCTACATCCTGCAGGAGATCGTCAATGCGCTTTACGACATGCTCTTCAACTTCCTGCCCATCAACCGCGTCCGGGCATCGGGCGAAGCACCCGCTCCGGAAATCCCCTGGAGCCCCGAAGCCGGCGAACTCCTCGACCGCATAGTCGCAAAAGCGCCCTTCATCAGCCAGATCTCTTTCGGCCGCGAGCTGAGAAAAAAAGCCGAAGCCCTTGCGGCAAAACAGGGAAAAGAAACAGTGACTCCCGACATCATTCAGCTCCTGCGCTAAACAGGAGCCCCGCTTGAGGACAGCCTGCTTTAGGCAGTTGCCTTATTTGGAAATTCAAAGAATTCTTCGTACCATTCAAGTCCACTTTACGGAACCGGGGTAGTGGGGCCCAAGAGCCCCGTAGCCCTCCCGGTCTGGATATACCATCAAAAAGAGGCTGCATTAAGATTTTCCTATACGGACGGTCGACCGAAAGGACGTCGCGCCGGCATGGATTTGAAACGACGAGACACACCATGTCTGACAATCTGGAATCGCAGGTTATGCTGTCCATCACCCTGCCCGACGGAACCATCAAGCAGTTTCCGAAAGGAAGCTCGGGCCTCGACATAGCACTCTCCATCGGGCGCAGGCTCGCTGATGCCGCAATTGCCGTCATGGTAGACGGACATGCGGCGGATCTCTCCATGCCGATTGAGATGGACTGTGCACTCTCCATCATCACCTTTGATTCGCCTGAAGGGCACGAAATATTCTGGCACAGCGCAAGCCATATCATGGCGTCGGCTATTGAGGAGCTCTTCCCCGGTTCGCGCTTCGGTGCCGGACCTGCAGTTGAGCAGGGATTCTACTACGACATCGCTTCCAGCCACCGCTTCAATGAAGACGACCTTCGCAACATCGAGAAAAAGATGCTTGAGATCGCAGGCCGCGACACCCCGATCGTCCGAGAAGAGATGACACGCGAGGCTGCCATCGAATTCTTTAAAACGGTCCGCAACGACCCCTACAAGGTCGAAATCCTTGAGGACACACTCAAAAACGTCCCGACTGTATCGCTCTACCATGAAGGGGGATTCACCGATCTCTGCACCGGCCCGCATCTCCCCTCGACCTCCAGGCTCAAGGCGGTACGACTCTTTAACATCTCGTCCTCGTTCTGGCGCGGAGACTCGTCTCGCGAGAGCATGCAGCGGATCTACGGCATTGCATTCCCATCAGAAAAGCTTCTGAAGGAGCATCTCGAACGCCTAGAAGAAGCCAGAAAACGCGACCACCGAAGGCTCGGCCAGGAGCTCAAGCTCTTCATGCTCTCTCCCGAAATCGGTAGCGGCCTGCCGGTTTGGCTCCCCAAGGGTGCCATCATCCGTCAGGAGCTCGAAACCTTCCTGAAGGACGAACAGCGCCGGCGCGGATACCTGCCGGTCTACACGCCGCACATCGGCAACATCGAACTCTACAAGCGCTCGGGCCACTACCCTTACTATAGCGATTCGCAGTTCCCTCCGCTGACATACCATGATGAGGACGGCAAGCAGGAGCAGTACCTCCTCAAGCCGATGAACTGCCCGCACCACCACCTTATCTATAGCTCCGAAATGCGGAGCTACCGAGACCTGCCGATCCGGCTGACGGAGTTCGGTACGGTCTACCGCCATGAACAGTCCGGCGAACTCAACGGCCTGGTGCGAGCAAGAGGGTTCACACAGGACGACTCGCATATCTACTGCCGTCCCGACCAGCTGGTTGACGAGATCTGCAATGCGATCGACCTTACGCAGTTTGTCTTCCGCACACTCGGATTTGATTCGGTGGAAACTCGCCTTTCTATGCATGATCCGGAGAATCAGGCCAAATACGGCGGCACCCCGGAGGTCTGGGAACAGGCCGAAAAGGATGTAACGGAAGCCGCGGACCGCATGGGCATCAAGTATTTCATCGGCATTGGCGAGGCTAGTTTCTATGGGCCCAAGATAGACTTCATCGTCCGCGACGCGCTCGGCCGCAAATGGCAGCTCGGCACGGTCCAGGTCGACTATGTCATGCCGGAGCGATTCGATCTCTCCTATGTCGGAAACGACGGACAGAAACACCGCCCTGTCGTCATCCACCGGGCGCCTTTCGGCTCGATGGAGCGCTTCATCGGAGTGCTCATTGAGCATACCGCAGGCAACTTCCCGCTCTGGCTCGCACCGGTTCAGGCCGTCGTCCTGCCGATCGCTGAAGATGTTCACGAGTACGCTCGCAGGGTTAAGGACGCCATGCTCGCGGCAGGCATCCGCACTGAACTGGACCTGCGCAGTGAAAAAATCGGAAAGAAGATCCGCGAATCGGAACTTTCGAAAATCCCCTGCATGGTCGTTGTCGGCCAGAAGGAAGAGGAGAAGGGAGATGTCTCGCTCCGCCGCCACCGCAAGGGCGACGAAGGCACCCTCAGCATACAGGACATGATTGAGAGACTCCGGGAGGAGATCGACCGAAAAGCCTGATCACCAACCAAACCAGAACGCATGAAGAAACAGAAGGCGACATCCCAGAAACCGAAAATCACTTATCGGGTCAATGAGCAGATCCGCGTGCCCGAAGTCCGCATCATCTTCCCGGACGGAACGCAGCAGGTCATGAAAACCATTGATGCCCGCCGGATGGCAGAGGACCGCAATACGGATCTGATAGAAGTGCAGCCGAACGCAGAACCACCCGTATGCAAGTTCGATAACCTCGGCAAGTTGCTCTACAAGATGGCGCAACGTGACAAGGACCTGAAAAAGAAGCAGAAAACCACGACCCTGAAGGAACTCCGCTTCCATCCGAACACCGACAAGCATGATTTCGATTTCAAGACGGCTCATCTCGAAGAGTTCCTCCGCAAAGGGAACCGCGTCCGGGCCACTATCGTCTTTCTGGGCCGTTCGATCATATACAAGGACAAGGGCTTAGAACTGGCCGATCGCCTGACGGAGCGCCTCAGCGTCGTCGGTAACCGTGAGGGAGAGCCGAAGTTCGAAGGAAAGAAACTGTTCGTCTACTTCGAACCCGACAAGAAAAAGATCGACGCCTACGAACGGATCCGTTTGAAAACGGGAGTCCCGCTGGCACCTCTCGAAGAATCGGCCGATGCCGAGGACTAGACACGAACTTTGCACATTCTTTTGATAAAAAAACAACGACAGTCATGCCTAAAATGAAATCGCACCGCGGTGCATGCAAACGGTTCAAGGCCACCGCATCAGGAAAAATCAAGCGTGAACGGATGAACGGATCGCACAACCTGGAAAAGAAGAACAGGAAACGCACCCGCCGCCTCCACCAGTCGACCATGCTGGACAACGCGACCAAGGAGAAGCAGATCAAGCGGATGATCCTTGCCTGACACATTCAAACATTAACCTTACACAACGATGCCTAAAGCAAATAACGCTGTCGCCTCAAAGGCCCGCAGGAAAAGAGTATTAAAGAAAGCCAAAGGATACTGGGGATCGCGCGGCAATATCCTGACCGTCGTCAAACATGCTGTTGACAAAGGCGAACAGTACGCCTACCGCGACCGCCGCGCTAAAAAGCGCAGCTTCCGCTCGCTCTGGATCATTCGCATCAACGCAGCGGCCCGCCTGAACGGCACAACCTATTCAAGGCTGATGGACGCAATGATCAAAAAGAACGTTGAGATAGACCGCAAGACCATGGCTGACATCGCCGTCAGGGATCCCGAGGCGTTTACCCAGCTTGTAAAAACCATCATTGACTGAGATTCCCCGCAGTAAATGGAAAACAGCATTCGAAGCCTCCGGGAGGAGATCGCAGGATTCAGGATCAGCTCTGCCGATGAACTTGAGGCGTTCCGCCTCCGGTACACCGTACGCAAAGGACTGATTGCAGGACTCTTCGCACAGTTGAAATCGGTCGATCCCGCCCGAAGGCCCGAAATCGGCAATATGCTCAACCAGCTGAAAGCCGAAGCCGAAGCCAGAGTGGAAGAGGTTGCCGAATCGCTAGAAAAAAAGGCATCGAAAGCGGGCCCATTGATTGATCTCTCGCTCCCCGGGCGACGCCATTTCACCGGCAGCGAACACCCCGTACAGAAAGTGCTCGGCGAGATGAAGCAGATCTTTTCCGACATGGGCTTCACTATCGCCACGGGCCCCGAACTGGAACTCGGCAGCTACAACTTCGATATGCTGAACTTCCCCCCCGACCATCCGGCCAGGGACATGCAGGATACATTCTTCGTCAAGCGCGACGGCACAGAGAATGACGTTCTTCTCCGGACCCACACCTCTCCGGTGCAGGTAAGGGTGATGCTTGACCGTAAGCCGCCGATCAGGGTGATATGCCCCGGGAAAGTATACCGCAACGAAGCCATCAGCGCACGAAGCTACTGCGTCTTCCATCAGCTTGAAGGCCTCTACATCGACAAGGGCGTGACCTTTGCCGACTTGAAAGCCACAATCTACTCATTCGCACGCCAGATGTTCGGTAGCGATGTCCAACTCCGCTTCCGGCCGAGCTTTTTCCCATTCACCGAGCCCTCGGCAGAGGTCGATGTCACCTGCTACCTCTGCGGAGGCAAAGGGTGCAGGGTCTGCAAGAAATCAGGCTGGCTTGAGATCATGGGATGCGGCATGGTACATCCAAACGTCATGCGCAGCGCAGGTATCGACCCTGAAATATGGAGTGGCTACGCGTTCGGCATGGGTGTAGACAGGACAGTACTCCTTAAATACAAGATCGACGACATCCGGCTCCTCTTCGAGAACGACCTTCGTATGCTCCGCCAGTTCCCCGCCTGAAGAACCGCCCCTACGCATCTCCGCTTCTGTCCCGAAGCGCTTTCGTCCATGACTCCATGGCCTCGTTGGCTGTCGGATTTGGCGCCTCGAGAAAGGTGACAATAAACCCGTTTTCCACTTCGGCAACCCCTATGGAGCGCGGTCGTACCGCCAGCACATAGGGAGTCGGCATCTCTTTGCCGAAGCAGAACAGAAGGTTTCTTGCTGCCTTGATTCCCTCACCAATCACCCCTCCAGGAAGCGCGGCCGTGTGAGCATAATGATCGAACTCACCGATATAGGCGACTGCCGGGTTTGCATCAATGCAGCGTTTGAAATGAGCGATGATATCATCCACACTACGGCAACTGGTCTCGCTACGGTCAAATTGTGTGGTAAAGACGGGATATTTTTCCTGCAGAAGGGTCTGGATCATTGTATAGGGGTGCTTGAGTGGAATGATGCTTTGATGTTATGAATAAGCAGCTGACGGGTAGAATGAAAAAAGCTCCACAGTCCAGAAGAACGCGGAGCTTTCAACTTACAACGTGTGGATCCATAGGTGGGAGATTCCCGCCTTTGGATCCTAGCGCAGGAGGAGACCCTTAAGCCTCCGCCCCTTCAGCTTCAACCTCGAAAGTCACCTTCACAGTGACGTCCGAGAACAGCTTTGCCTCGGCCTCATACTTACCGAGCAACTTTACAGGAGCCTCCAGAGTGATCTTGCGCCTGTCGATTTCCACACCGGCAACCTTCAATGCATCGGCGATGTCACCGGCGGTGACGGTACCGAACAGCTTGCCGGACTCACCGGCCTTTGCCTGCACTTTCAGGACCATCTGCTCAATCTTCTGTGCGAGTTCACGAGCACTCACTCTCTGCAGCTCGACTTTTCTTGCCTGCTGCTTTTTCTCTGTCTCAAGAGCTTTGAGGGTTCCCTCGGTAGCCCTCGTGGCCATACCCTGCGGAATAAGGTAGTTGTTGGCGTAACCGTTCTTCACGGAAACAACTTCACCTGCATCGCCAAGGGCAGCCACATCTTTTCTTAAAATGACTTTCACGTCTAGCTTCCTTGTTTCAATGGATTGCGAAATTTTTATTTGTACTCGTCGGCAACGTAGGGGATGACCGCGAGGAACCGTGCCCACTTCACTGAATGGGTCAGGAGGTTCTGCTCTTTTGCGGTAAGGCCCGTGATGCGGCGGGGGATAATTTTACCCTGGTCGTTGATGAATCTTTTCAGCTTGCGCTCGTCACGATAGTCAAAGAACACGACCTGATTCTTCGACACCTTTCTCTTAGAAGCCAGGGCGTTGCTGATGGACTTATTGCCCTGCGCCCTTGTGGTTTTCTGTCTCATTGGTTTCATGTGCAGATTTTGCTTGCCCCCGCCTCTCAGTCGGAGGACAGGTATTTGTATTCATAAATGTGGTCATTGTCCTCACCGTGTGCATCTTCATGATGGACATCATGAAAATCATCCTCGATGAAACCGTCGTGATCGTCCTCGCCGTCGTCCTTTTTGCGTTTGTTGAGGAACTGGATCCGTCGGGCCTTGATCTCGACCACTGTCCTTGATGTTCCGTCCTGCGCCTTCCATGTCCGGCTCTGTAATTCGCCGTCTACAAGGACCGCTGAACTTTTCCTGAGATTGTCCCGGCAGCTCTCGGCAAGCTTGTTCCACGCAACCACACCGACGTAGCATACGTCTTCCTGCCACTGGTGGTTGCTATCACGGAACCTGCGGTTGCAGGCAATTGAGAAATTTACAACCGGAGTGCCTCCTGAATTAGTCTGCCTGAAAACAGGGTCTTTGGTAAGATTGCCAGCAATGATGACGCTGTTAATCTCAGGCATTTTCAATTCAGCCATAACATCTTCTCCGTTTGTTTCTCAATAAGTCCTATCAATCCGCTACTACTGCGTCAAACCTTCAGTCACAATTCTCACTTGGAGGCCTTTTCGGCTGCATCCGTTTCGCTGGCTACGTTGTCTTCAGGGCTGCCGATGACCACGCTGTATTTCTCGACGCGCTTGCGCATCTCGAGGAGAGGGGTCGTCAGATGCACGATCAGATAGCGAAGCAGGACTTCTTCGTAGCGGAGTACCCGCTCGATCTCTGCAATGACCGGTGTTGCTGCGGTAAATTCAATGTGGGCATAATACCCGATGGTTTTCTTTTTGATCGGATAGGCGGTCTTGCGCCTGCCGATGTCAAGGACGCTGCTGATGCTTCCGCCCTTTTCGGTGATGACCTTCTGCACCATCTCCATCGCGGCTGCGATTGCTTCATCCTGAAGCCCGCCGTCAATGATGACCGTACATTCGTACAGTTTGTTTGTTTCCATAGCGCAATGAAATAATGATTGAGAGTACTCAGCTGCTTGCATGCGGCGAGGGTCCGGGTTTGCGCAAACCGGCCCCACGGCTTCACGCGTTCAGGCGTGAACACCGCGTGCAAATTTGGACCTTAAATGTAAGACATTGCAATCTTTTTTCCAACCGCCGCAACATCCCGAGAAAAAGATGGGCCCTCCTACCGGGAGACGGCCGCCGGAAGGAATTCAAGAATGATTGGCGCATGATCGGAATTTTTCTCCGGCACGTCGACCTCTGCCCGGAGAATCCGATCTTTTCGATATTCGGAAAGGTAAAAACAGTCAATCCGCCAGCCGAGATTGCGTTCCCTGGCCATTCGCCAGTAAGGCCACCAGGTAAAAAGATCATCCCGTTCCGGGTTCATCTCGCGCATCACGTCGGTGAGTCCAAGCGCAATCAGGCGGTCGATCGAAGAGCGCTCCTCCGGCCGAAGCCCCGTTGCACCGGGTTTGTTCTGGGAGTGGTGAAGATCAATCTGGCGGTGAGCCACGTTCATGTCGCCGGTCACGAGCACCTGCCTTCCGCTGGCGAGAAGTTCCCGGACGTACTCCCGCATGGCCTCAAGGTAGCTGAGCTTGATGCCGTAGTGCTGAGGAGTGTCGCCCCGCGGCACATAGGTACCGATGATGGATACCGGTCCAGCATGCACCGCCACCGTCCTGTTCTCAATATCGAAGGGTGGGATTTCGAACGATGCACCCTCATGTTCGGAGCTCTCCTTCATGAGAATTCCCGTTCCACTGTATCCCTTTTTAAACGATGAGCCGTTCCAGAACGAACGGTAGCCGGCAAGCGACATGATGCTCTGGGGAATTTCCTCGACAGAGGCCTTCACCTCCTGCAGGACGAGGACATCCGGAGAACATTGCCTGACCCATGATGCAAGCGCAGCCTCGCGCGCCCTGATACCATTGACGTTCCATGATGCGACTTTCACCCCTGTGCCTCCCTGAGGAACGCAATGATTCTGGCAGACACCCGCTCAGAAGAAATGTCCGTCATGCAGCGGAAATGACCTTTGGGACAATGGTCCCTTCCGATATGGGAGCAGGGCCTGCAGCCAAGTCCCGGAACTTCGAAAAGCTCGAACGTCGAGCGGTAGGGCAGGAACCCGAAGGCCTGTGCCGAGGAGCCGAACAGCACAAATAGGCGTTTCTCGAACGCAGAAGCCATGTGCATCAATCCCGTATCGTTTGTAAGGACTGCGTCGGAGCGCTGCAACAGCGCAGCTGTCTCCATGAGAGAACAGCCTCCGGCAAGATTGCGCACTGACTCAGAAACACCGGCCGGCAACAGTGCCATGATCTCCAGTGCATGTACGGCATCCTCATTTCCCCCCAGGAGCACAATCCTTAATGGGGAAGCACCATCAAGAATATTGATGATTGCCTCAGCGAACCGGGCTGGGGGCCAGCGTTTGGTAAAATGGCGGGCACCGAAGCAGACTGCCAGCACCGGGCCATTACCCGGTAAAATCCCGCCAGAAAAAGCCGTATCAGATGCTGATGGCCATAGTTCGCATCCGGGATCGTCGCTATTGACTCCAAGCCCGGAGAGCGCCGAACCGTACCGTTCGACCACGGAGGGTGCTTCACCGTATACATCAATCTTAAAATGCACGAGAAGCCACTTCTTCCAGTTGCCTTTACGATACCGGACCGTTTTTTTAGCCTCGACTTTCCTGAGCAGAGCGCGCGAACGCCGGTTGTTCTGAAGATCCACAACAAGATCATAGGACGAATCCGCAGGCAGGCCTTCAGGAGTAAAGAGCCCTGACAGCCGGGGGTTTCCTGCGAGCAGGGGGATAAACTGGCTTCTGGTGCAGAAATCAATTTTGGCTTCCGGCCACCGGGCCCTGATCCAGCGTACCACCGGCGTAGTAAGGATGATATCTCCAATAGAGCTCAGACGGACAACGAGTATCGACTGCACAGTCTCCATGGTGTCAGGACCAGAATTCCCACCAGGCACGGTAGCCAGCGGGTTTTTCAGGCTCAGTGGGGCGGCCGAGCCGCACCAGAGCATCGGCGGCGGCGTTTCGAAGCGCCTCAAGCCCCCCTACCCCTCCCTTCCGCTCATCGAGCATCTCTCCGGCCATCCTGAACGCCTGAAACGCTTCATCCCTCCGGCCGAGCCCCTCAAGGGCAGAACCCCTTGAAAATACTGCCCGAATCCATAGTTTGCCACCGTCTTCCTCCAACTCTCCACGACGATTGAAATAATAGAGCGCACGGTCTGCCGACTCCAGCCCGGCACCATGCTCTCCGAGCCCCGTAAGGGCCCCGGCAAGCACTGCGTGGACAAATGCCTCGAATCCTGCATGATCAAAGGCCTCCTCAGAAGGAATCGAACGAGCCGCATCCGTAGCGCCGCGGCAGCTTGCCGCCGCCTCGGCGTGAAGGCCATCTTGAAGCTGGCGCTCCGCCTCGCTCAGCGCAAGGTAGGCTTCGGCAACCGATCGCAGTGGTTTCATATGCTAGAGGGGGTAATAAGGACTGATTTATGTTGTTATGCCTCTCCAACGCCCATGAGAGCCGCCAGCGCCGACGGGATCTCAGGGCGCCCCCGGCCGTTCAGGGCGGTACCGATGATTTTAGCGTTGAGCGCCGGCTTCATGTCTGGCAGACAGAGTATATCCTGATAGAATGCAAACTTGAGTGTGGATTCTCTATGTAGCCGCAGGGTGACCAGAAACCGGTCGCCGCTCTTCAGGGGAGAGCGGTAATCAAGCTCGGCGCGGACGACAACGAGGTTGACCCCCATCCGGGTGTACTCGCTGAAATCAATACCGACGCTTTTGAGATACTCGTGCCGGGCATGCTCCAGATAATTCTGGTAGACACTGTTATTGACAATCCCCTGCATGTCGCACTCATAGTCCCGTACATCCATCTCAAGGGTGAACGTATGCTGCTCTCTTTGCATCAACGCATCTGTTCCGGTTCATGAAAGAACATGGCCGGATATCCAGCCATGCATTGCAAAAGAAGCCCCAGAGGGAGCCGCAGCAACAAAATAACACAGTCTCCACTGAATTCCCACTCCCGAAGGATGCTGAAACATGCTCAGTAGCGGTAAAGGGCAGCAATCCCTGTCATGGAGGGCATCTCGGATGAAGAGAGGACAAGCACCTCGCCGCCCTTCTGGCGAACGATTTCTCCGATGTCATCCAGGACATCATCAACGGTCGGGTCTTCCAGCGAAACAAACTCTACAGTACCCGTAACAGGGTCTACCTTTCCCGCAATGAGTTTTTCCCGATCAATGAGCAGGCGTGCTATCCGACCACCAACTGCGGCTACGGCAGCATCTTCCGGATCGATTGTACCCATTCCTGAAGCAATGGCTTCAGCACAGGCTTCAGCCGCTGACCGGATCCGACCGGCAATGACCGGAGCCATGACATCCCAGGCCTTTTCCCTGAGTACTTCAGTTGTCATGCTTTGCGGATCTGCCGAAATCCCTGCTTCGAGCAATGATGCGTTTCGGCTGATTTTGCGAAACAGACCCTGATGTTCGGGAAGCGCGGCGAGCATTAGCGGTAGGCCGGAAGGGTTTGAATAGCGCTCCAGCACGCCCGTGTCGACCGCTCGGAAAAACTTTTCATTATCCAGCTCCTCCTCATCCCGCTTTGAACTATGCCCGTGGCGGATAACTCCACCGGCGCCGGCGGAACCGAATGAAGCAATGGTTATCTCAGGCCCCGTCGTTTCGCTTCCAAGTACCTGTAGCATGTTCCGGGGCATATCCGGCGGCAACTCGATCTCATCGACGGCGTAGCGATCTGCATCAAACAGTCTGATGTTCTGGCGCGTGAGGCAGAGCAGGTGGAAGCGCTCGGTCGACTGCATCACACGGAGGAGCGGCTTGGTATGAAAACTATCGGCCGACACCGCCAACTCACGTGGCACGTGAGGAAATCGGTAGGTTCGGAAGACGCCCTCGGCGCCAAACACGGCAAGCCCATCGAGGGTATGGTTCCAGAACCCATCATCATCGCCGAGCGCGCGAAACGGTTCCAATAGCGGTAGGGTATCACGTGCGGGATACTTTCTCTGGAGGGACTCTTCGAGAGCGTTGACTAAATTTTTATAGCGGAGCCGGTCCTGACGGTTATCGGGATAGCTGCGGTGCGTTTCCTGATAGAGCGAGAGGCAAGGTGAAGCGGGGCGTTCATCGAGTCCCGGAAAGAAGCCGGGCAGTGAAGTAGCCATATATTCCTCCTGTTTTCATTGAAACATTTTTCATGCTCATAATCAATACGGCATGAAGACGCATCTATATCAACACAGGAAGAAAGGAAAGCGTTCGGGCGAGCGACTCATCCTCGTCCCGCACAAATCCATATGCTTACACCAGCGCAACCTCAGTCGAGAACCCCCATCCAACTCCGTGCGCAGTCTCAATCAATGTACCTCCGGCAACTTGCGTTTTCAGGCGTAGCCGATGAACGACGGCCTCCAACGCCTTGTTGCCATGCACGTCGTTCCTGTAGCCCATATGTGCAAGTATCGCATTGCGTGATACAGCCATCTGATTGGATGATGCCAGAAGCGACATGAACTCGAACTCTTTGATTGTCAGCTTGACCATAGTACCTCGCGGCCCGGCGAGCACCCATCCGTTTCTCAGGATTTTCCATTTCGAATGATGCCCCTGCTGCATGTCCATGCTGTTGACCAGCACTTCAGCATGGGCAGCTTGGCCCCGGTTCAGAAGGTTGTTAACCAACACCGAAAACTCTCCAAGGTCGACAGGCTTACAGAAGCATGCCAAAGCGCCTGCATGGTAGACGGCCAGCCGGACCTTTCTGTCTACAGAACCGGCCAGCATGATGGAAGAGATTGTCGTATTTCGCTTCAGGAACCTTGCTACGAGAAGTCCGTTCTGATCCGACAGCTCGGCTTCAAGCACAGCCAACCGAAACTCCCTATGTGCAAGAAGTCCGTAGAACTCCAGTGCGGATGCAGCAGTATCTACATCATGCCCCTCATCCTGAAGCATCGCCGCAAGTCGACCCCGGCATTCAGGGTCGCTCACCACAATGACGATCCTTCTGCTGGCCGGCTGCTCAATCCGGTATGAATTGCTCATATGGGAATCCGTTGTAGTGAAATGCAGTTATTTTTCACTTTAGCCAACAACCGCATACTATTCAACAAATAATTACCTACTTCT
>NZ_LVWG01000033.1 GCF_001622165.1 Pelodictyon luteolum | reverse complement strand
CCTCACTGAAAGATGCAGCCTTTTTTATTATCCTCCGGGCCGTTCGGCCCGGCTTCTGTCGATGGGCCTTACTTTGCGTAGGCGATGGAGCGGCGCTCCCTGATGATCGATACCTTGATCTGTCCGGGGTACTGGGCTTCCGATTCGATCTTGTGGGCGATGTCATGCGCAAGCACGTCGGCCTGCGAGTCGCTCACATTATCACCCTCTACGATGACGCGAATCTCACGGCCTGCCTGCAGGGCATAGGTCTTGAGTACGCCCGGGAACCCCTTGGCAATCTCTTCAAGGCTTTCCAGGCGTTTGACGTTGCCGTCTGCGGTGACGGCGCCGCGCGCTCCGGGCCTTGCGAGTGAAATCACGTTGGCGGCATCGACCAGTTCGGCGATGGGCGACTCTTTTTCAGCCTCGCCGTGGTGTGCGGCTATGGCGTTGAGCACGACAGCTGATTCCTTGAACTTGCGGAGGAATTCACTTCCGGCAAGGGCGTGCGGCTGGTCGGTATCAGGAAGCACAAGGCCGATATCGTGCAGCAGGCCCGCCCGCTTGGCCATACGCGGATCAAGCTTGAGCTCGGTCGCCATGATGCCGGCAAGCATGGCCACTTCGCGGCTGTGCTGCAGAAGGTTCTGTCCATAAACGGTATGGAACTTCATGGTACCGATGAGCCTGACGACTTCTGCCGGCATGTCGGGGATCTGGAGAGAGGCAAGCGTCTCTTCTCCTGCACTCATGATGACATCGGCCATCTCCTTGCCTGCGTCCAGGTAGGCCTTCTCGATGGCCACCGGATGGATGACACCGTCGGCAAGCAGCTTCTTCAGGGTAAGTTTGGCATGCTCGCGGCGGAGCGGATCGAAGCAGGAAAGAATGACCACCTCGGGGGTGTCGTCAACGATGATGTCCACACCGGTGGCATTTTCGAATGCCTTGATGTTGCGCCCCTCACGGCCGATGATGCGGCCCTTGAGTTCATCGCTCTGGATGTGCACGACGGAGAGGGCGTTTTCGGTTGCCTGCTCGAAGGAGATGCGCTGGATGGCGGTAAGAAGGGTCTTCTCCGCCAGACGTCCTGCATTTTCCTCAGCCTCCTCGTGGATCTTGTGGATGGTCTCGGTGGCCTCTTCGCGGGCCTTCGTAATCATGTTGTCAACAAGCATCTGGCGGGCTTCATCTGCCTGCAGGTTGCCGATGCTCTCAAGGCGCTGGTTCTGCTCGGTGATGATGCGTTCGAGTTCGGTCGAACGGAGGCCGACGGTCTCCATCGCCTGATCGAGTTCCTTCTGCTGGTCCTGCAGTTTCCGCTCGGTGTCGCGGACATCCTGCGTCTGTTTCTTCAACTGCGCTTCACGCTGCTGCACCTGTTTCTGGAGCTGGTTGAACTTGTTGTTCTTGATCACCACCTCCTGATCGAACTCCCGACGCTTTTTCTTCCACTCCTGATTGACTTCGGTGACCTTCAGCTCTTTGTACTCGTTTGCCTCCTTCTGGGCCTCCTGCACGATCTGCACCGCACGCTCTTCAGCTTCGAGGACCTTCGTCGTACCGAGACGCTCAAGGAAGAAACGCCCGATGAAAAAACCTGCCGCAAAAAACACAACTGAAGCAAAAATGATCAAAAACAGGTTTATGACAATTCCCATTAAAATTACCTCCTTTTTGTGCTCCGTTCACTGACTGAAGCACCATTTTAAACAAAAAAATCCGCACCATGGCGAGATGTGTAAGATTCAAGAACCCGTGTAACACGGTGGGTGCCTCCTTCTGGTTTTTTGCTTCCATCGGTGCGGCGCGAACGCTGCACCCGGCACTCCGGACAGGTCCGGAATCCGGCAAGGCCTGCAATCAAAAAGAAGAGTCTGGCTCCCTATTCTTTGATGTTAGTTCTTTTACTTACAAACACCTCGATCTTCCGGTGCGGATATTTTCCTACTCTCAATGTAACAGTTTACTGGAGATTGTCCCCGACAAAAGCGTTAAGCTTCCCGATTTTCTCCTGCAGCCCGGCCATCGTCTCTTCAAGCTGGAGCTTCTCCTCGGCAAGCTCTACGGCAGCGAGAACGGCAAGCCTCAACGGTTCGAATGAAGGGGCCTGCTGGGCAAACCTTCGCATCCTCCTGTCGACCTCTCCGGCAGCCTGTTCGACCGCTTCCCGGGTATCGGCGCGAAGGGGGTACGTATCACCGTAAACATTTACATCAAACTTTTCCATGGCAGATTCTACGCGGTGTGACCGTTCCTGAGTTCCATCTCGATTTTCTGCAGGATCAGGACCAGCTTCTGTTTCACCTGCAGCTTTTCAGCGTAGGGCACCGTTCCTGTCATTTCCGTTGCATCTCCTCTCGAGGACGACATTGAGCCACCGGGGAGTTTCATCGAGCGGAGAACCTCCTGCAGGCTCGCCAGTTCCGACTTCAGGGCCTCGTTCTCTTTGCGGAATGCATCGAGCCGGTTGACAAGCAGACGGGTATTTCCCTCGAGGGTGCCGATACCGGCAAGTATGTCCTCTCCTTTCCGTTCGGGCATGGAACCAAGTAATGTCAGACCTGTCTAATTACCGCACCAAGCGTACTTTCAGCATTGACTCCAACTGTACGAAGAATTTCACTGATCCGTCCTTCCTGCAGGGTTCCGGCATGGTCGGCTATCGAAATCGACAGCCCCACACTCCTCTCTCCGCCCCCTTCAGCGCCCCGTTCGAACACGTCGAAAACGGAAACGGCCCTGATGAGCGGGTCGCTGGAACGGACAAGGCCGATGAGCGACTGTACGGGAACCGTGCCTGGCAGGATGAATGAAAGATCCCTCTGGACGGCGGGGAATTTTGAAGGCGGATCGTATACGACATCCGGGCTGTGGAGCATTTCAAGCACCGAAACATCAAGCTCGACGATGAAGACATCCTGCTCTATGTCGAACTGTGAAAGCAGAGCGGAATCAAGCCTCATGGCCCGTCCCGCACGCTGTGACCGTTTTTTCTTCCCTTCCGTCAGCTCCAAATCAATACTGACAGTATTTTCATTATAAATATTAACCGCTGATTTATCAAGCAAATTCAGCTTCCCGAGAAGCATCTCGGCCGCCCCCACTGCATCATAGAAATCGACCCTGTCCGTGGGCTGGTTCCAGCTCCTGGGATAACGCAGACCGGTGAGGGCCAGTACCAGCCACTCTTTCTCGCAATAGGCGTCAAGCGCGCAGGACTCCCCAGCACAGGACGCATCGGCCATGCTGAACCCATGAGCCACTTCAAAGAGGCGCATGTCACGGTTGCCGTGGCGGATGTTGTGGGCGATGACTTTCAGCATGCCGGGCACAAGCCCCGGCCGCAGGACCTCAAGGCCCTCGCTGATAGGGTTGAGGACATAGACGAGCCCGTCACTGAAGGGAGCCGCCTCCTCCCGCCGGATGAGCGGGTTGGTGAGCACCTCCCTGAAATCAAGGCCTACGGCCAGCAAACGGAGAAAGTCCGGGAAAAACCCGGGACGTGTCCTCATGGAAGGGTACGTTGCAGCCATGCGCCCTGAGGCCTCGATGTTGTCGTAGCCATACAGGCGCGCAACCTCTTCGATAAGATCAATCTCCTGCGACACATCAACACGGCACGACGGAACCTCAACCTGCATCACGCCATCTTCCTGAGCGAGGGTCCGGAACCCAATCCGGGCCAGCATTTCCGTCATCCGATCGGGTTCGATTGCGGTGCCGAGCAGCTCGTTTGCCCTCCGGGGCCGGAACGGGAGAACAAGGAGCGGCGGACAGGAATCACCCTGCAGCGTGGCCTCACCGACTGTTCCGCCGGCCGTTTCGAGGATTAGGGCCACGGCGGCCCGGGCGGCCGGTACGACATTGCGGATATCGATGCCGCGCTCGAACCGGTATGAGGAGTCAGATGAAATCCCGGCTTTCCTGGCCGAACGGCGGACGGCCGAAGGCGCAAAACAGGCTGCCTCGAGAAGGATGTCCACGGTTCCCTCTCCGACTGCAGAGTCCTGTCCGCCCATGACACCGGCAAGGGCCGCAGGCTTCAGGGTGTCGCAGATTACCGGCATGCCCGGTTCCACGGTGCACTGCTCACCGCCAAGCGCCGTAAATGAGCCGCTGAAGTCGCTGCGCACGATGACGCGCCCGTCCTTGAGCTTGTGGAGGTCGAACGCATGGAGCGGCTGGCCGAGGGCGTGGAGAATGAAGTTCGTGATGTCGACGATGTTGTTCTTCGGACGCAGCCCTATGGACTCAAGCCGGGCCGAAAGCCAGCGGGGGGAAGGACCTACGGTAACGCCCCGGATGACGATGCCGACATAGAGCGGGCAAGCCCCGCTGTCGATAACCTCAACCAGGGGGGATAAGGTGGAAAACTCAATCGGCGCCTCTCCGGGAAGAAGGATGGCGTCTGGAGCGGAAGCGAGCTCCCGGGCTATGCCGAGATGCGAAAGCACATCGGGGCGGTTGGGGGTGACGGCAATGTCGAGCACGGTGTCCGAGTCAAGGTAACGGGCAAACGGCTCTCCGATGGCAAAGGAGGAGTCGAGCTCCATGACTCCGGAGTGGTCGGCGGACAGGCCGAGCTCATCGGCTGCGCATATCATGCCGAACGAACGCTGACCGCGGATCTTTGAAGGCTTTATGACAAAAGATGTACCGTCCTGCATGGTGAGGCGCGAACCCTCGGTCGCAACAGGTACCAGCATCCCCTCGGCCACGTTCGGAGCACCGCAGACGATCTGCAGCGGCTCTTCAAGTCCGGTGTCGACCATGCAGATCCGGAGGCGGTCGGCATCAGGATGCAGAGCGACGGACTGCACCCGCCCGACCACAACCCGCGGGTCAGGCAAGGGAGTCGATTCCACATCCTCAACCTCAAGGCCGAGGAAGGTGAGCTTTTCGACAAGAGCGGGGATTTCCGGGGAAAAGGACGGGAGAAAGTCTTTGAGCCAGTTGACAGATATTTTCATAAGAGAGAAAATCTGCGTTCATGAATAAAAAAAGCCCTGTACCGGCAAAGGACAGAGCTTTGAAGTGTGACCCCAACGGGATTCGAACCCGTCCCGCCACCTTGAAAGGGTGGTGACCTAACCGCTAGTCGATGGGGCCAAAAAACATGGGTGAATGAGGGGACTCGAACCCCCGACCTCCAGGGCCACAACCTGGCGCTCTAACCAACTGAGCTACAATCACCATAGAAACCTTAAACTTCCGGACTTCCAATGGTGTGCCCGACTGGACTCGAACCAGTAACCCTCAGCTTAGAAGGCTGATGCTCTATCCATTGAGCTACGGGCACGTCGTCACTCCCGGAACCTCTTCAGTCGGGGCACCGAGACTCGAACTCGGGACCTCCTGCTCCCAAAGCAGGCACGCTACCAGCTGCGCCATGCCCCGTTTCTTAACGGAAGGCTCCAAATATACCATCCCGTTCAGAAGAATCAAAGAAAAATAAAGCGCGTAACAAAAAAAGTGACGATTCAACGACCCGCCGTCCCGAACGGAGTGAGCAGCCTTCCGCTGAGGCGCAGCAGTTCAAGCTCGCGGAGCTTTCTGTCATAGCGGGCACCGGCCCTGCTTTTTTCAGCCTTGATCAGGTTCAGCTGCGCCTCACGGAACGTGGTTCCTGTCGATTGACCAAGCACATAGAGTTCACGGGTGCGCTGGAAATTGAGCCGCGCCGACTCGATGTTCCGTTCCTCGAACCGGAGCACATCACGGCTTATGGACCATGCGTCCCATCCGTCCCGGAGCTCCAACAGGAGCTGCTGGAGAGCCCGGTCGTGGCGCAGACGGCTGTTAAGCCAAGCAATCCGGGCGTTTTCAGTCTTTATGGCGGTCTGGCGACCGTTGAAAATCGGCCAGTTCACCACCACCCCTCCGGACGTGCCCGGCGTCGTGCCATTCAAGCCTATGTCCCGGCCCGCGGCGTAGCGGCTGAGACCCCATCCGGCCTGAAGGGAAACTTCGGGGTACTGTTCCGAACGGGCGATGAGCATAAGGAGGCGCTGATCGAGCACCTCCCCGCCGCTTGCCAGGTAACCGGCATTGGTTACGAGGGCACTCACCCGAAGCGAGTCGAGGGGCGGAAGAGCGGAAAACACGACGGAGTCAGCTATCGCATAGTGATGGCCGACCCGATGGCCGACCCGATGGCCGAGCAGGACGTTCAGCCTGCGCATTGCGGTTTCCCGTCCGAGACGGGCATTCAGGAGCGTCACCTGGTCATTGTTGGCGTCCACTTCGGCGGAGAGCACCTCCTGGGTGTTTGCCTGTCCGTAATCCCTCCGCAGCTTCGCCCGTCGGAGGCGCTCATCGGATATCTCCACAGCCTGCATTGATGCATGCAGCTCTTCGACTGAGTTGGCCGCACCGTAGTAGGCTCTGGCGACATCCATGACAACGCTCTCGATACGTTCCCGGGCTTTCAGGGTGCCGAGCCTGCCGCTGTTCTTGAGTCTGGTGAAGGTGCGGATGCTGCCGAAACCGTCGAAAAGGGTGTAGCTCGCCTGCAGCTCCGCTGCCGTGGTGGTTGACTCGACAGACGACGTCGACAGCCCTCCCTTTCCGGGGTCATGCCATGAGACGGAAGACACGGCCGAGAGTTTCGGCAGGAGTCCGGCATTGCCGATATGGACGCTGTTACGGGCGATTTCCTCTTCCCCTCTGGCAACCTGAATGTCGGTATTGTGCCCGAGGGCCCGAATGAGGGCATCTTCGAGTGTGAGGCGCTCGATTGCCGTGGAATCGATCGTTGCGAAGTCACCTGAACCGGCCGCACTCGACGCAACCGGAGCCAGTGCGAAAAAGATGCAGAGAACGAACGGGACCATTCCAGAGAATGCCCGCCCGGCCCGGGTGCTGCTACTGTTCACGGATGAAGACCTCCTCCCGCCATGCCGGTTCGACCTCTTCGGGTGTCACGGGGCGACGGGCGATGAATGAATAGAGGTGAGTAGACCGGAGGAGTTTCACCTCCAGACCCTCGCAGAACCGGACAGGAGCGTCTCCACTCATCCGGCTCCCATCATCCAGGCATAAAGGTGTAACCCAATTCCCAATGCACAAATGCTTTAGGCCTACTTTCGGCCAGCAGTTTCAATTTCCTGCTTGCTTCGGTTTTATGCCGGCATAAGTGCTTGTACTTCCTCATCAGCCAATGCACCAGAAAGTGATTCATCTGGTTCCATACAGGCCTCATCGAGGTCCCGTAGAATCGCGAGTAGTAGTTCTTCCACCCTTGCAGGATCGGATTGAATGCGGCCGATAGTTCTGCAAGATCATGGCTGTTCTTAAGTTGCACCTTCCACCTCCTGATCTTTTGACGCATATCTTTCACCGCGTCCCGACTTACACCCGGCAGAAAACCCGTGAAGGGCTTGCCGCTTTTCCCTACGGCACGCCGCGGGCGAAAGGTGAAACCAAGAAACGTGAACTGGTCTACCGGATACGCCTCTTTGCGCCTATTGTCCCGGCAGTACATGATCTGCGTTTTCTCAGGATGTAGCTCTAATCCGCAATCCCGAAATCGCTCGCCAAGTTTGCGTTTTACCAGTTCTGCCTGCGCTCTACTTTTGCAGTGGAGAACACCATCATCTGAGTACCGGCAAAACGGCACCCCGGGGAGGTATTCGTTCACCCATCGGTCAAACGCATAGTGCAGAAACAGATTCGCCAGTATTGGGCTGACTACGCCGCCTTGCGGCGTACCTTTAACCCTTTTAACCAGCTCGCCATCCGAGGTTTCCATCGGCGCTGTTAACCAGCGCTCCACATACAAGAAAACCCACTGGATTTGGCAATGCTTTCTCAGGGCACGCTTGAGTAACTCATGGTCGATGTTGTCAAACAACCCCTTGATATCGAACTCTACAACCCAGTCATATTGCCAATTTCTCTGCCTCACCACTTCTATCGCATCATGGGCTGATCGCCCCGGACGATAGCCGTATGAGTCTTCATGAAATACTGGCTCAAGTATGGGCTCAAGCACCATTTTCACTACGCTTTGGGCCACCCTATCTGCAATAGTTGGAACTCCAAGTGTTCGCACTCCTCCGGATTTCTTCGGAATGTCAACACCTCGTACCGGTGGAGGAAAATAGCTACCGGAACTCATTCGGTTCCAAATCTTGTAGAGGTTGTCCTTCAGTTTCGCTTCAAATACCTGTATCGATTCCCGGTCTACCCCGGCGGCACCTCCATTTGCTTTCACTCTCTGGAATGCATCCCAGACAAGTTGTTTGGAAATATCATATGACTTTGTCATACCGACCAGACCCTCCTGCCCACGCAGTTGACTAGTCCGCATGACTGGATGACGTGACCGCTTTGCTCCAGTCCCATTACAGGACCTTCAACGCTCATACCGGTCACTCCGCCCCTTGATGACGCATCGGTACTATCGGCCTCGCATTTTACGCTTGGGCCTTTCCCTTTACATCGCCATCGAAGGTTCCTGTAGTTCAATGCAAAAGCCCGAACAAGGATCACGCTGTCTTTATGCCGGGCACCGCTTGGCCAGTAAACAGGTTCCCGCCAAACTTTTCCTGAATCCGCAGAACTATTCAGTTTTGATGCCATCTTGCTCTTTCGACACGTTTACGACAGTTCACTGGTGTTCGTCTTCCTTGGTTCACACCTGACACCTTACGATGCCTTTTCCATAACGCTCACTACCAATGCTTTTGACAAAGGCAGCTTATGGTGGTTTGCAACCTGCTCCTGCAAGCCGGTTGCGAGGGACCTACCCTCATCTCTTGCACTGCTTATCTACAGCGCACTCCTGCGGCGGGCCATGTTGTGCAGCACCAGCAGCGCAGGGATGATGATGAGTGTCAGGGTTGTGCCGAACAGCAGCCCGTAGGCCACCGATATGGCCATCGGCGAGAGGAACTGCGCCTGACGGCTCTGCTCGAAGATGAGCGGACCGAGCCCGGCTACGGTGGTGATGGTCGTGAGGATGATGGGGCGGAACCGGCTGAGTCCGACCTCATACAAAGCGTCCTGAAACGGCAAGCCCTCCTTGATGCGGCTGTTGAAGCTGCTGATGAAGACAAGGGAATCGTTGACAACGATGCCGATGAGGGCGATGACCCCGAACAGCGACAGGATGCTGAGGATGTAGCCCTGGATGAAATGGCCCCAGGCGACACCGATGAGGGCAAGGGGCAGAAGCAGCATCACGATGAACGCCTGACTGAACGAGCGGAAGGTGATGACGATGATGAGGTACATGATGAAGAGCAACGCAGGAAAGGCGATGCGCATCGAGCCGGTGGTCTTGCCGCTCTCGCGGCTCTGCCCCTCGAAATTGAAGCTGACATCGGGATAGGCGGCAAGTATGGGGGGCATGATGTTCCGGCTGACAACGTCGAGCAGCTGCGGCACCGATGTTTTGGGATCGGCGATATCAGCTTCGATCTTTACGACACGCTGTGCGTCGATATGCTTGATGGAGGAAATTCCACGGCTGACGGTAAGATCTGCAATCTCCCTGAGCGGAATGGAACGTCCGTCATCGAGCCGGATGAACATCGTCTCGAGCGCACCGATTGTTGAACGCTCATCCTCGCCGTATCGGACCCATACCTTCACTTCATCAATGCCCCTGACCAGACGCTGGGCTTCCTGGCCGAAAAACGCGCTGCGAACCCTGCTCATGACCTCACCGGTCGTCAATCCGAGCGCGTAGGCCTTCTCCTTCAGCCGCACCCGTACCTCCTGAAGACCCGGCGGATCATTGTCGGCGACATCCTTGAGCTCTTCCATCCCTTTCAGCTCCTCCTCAAGCATGCGCCGGGCGCCATCGAGCTGGGAGAGGTTGTCGCTTTTCAGCGCGATGGAAACCGGCATTCCCCAGAATCCCCCGCCGCCGACAAGGAGCTTGCCCGCCCCGGGCAAGGGACCGATTGCATCACGGAACCGGTTCCCGGCTTCCAGGCTGCCGATCGAGCGGAGCCTGCTGTCGACAAGGGTGACCCGCAGCCCGCCCTGATGACCCTCGGGGCCGATGTCGCGGGCAATCGCCTTCACAAGTCCGTTTTCGCCGCCCTCGCTCTGCCGGTAAGCATCATCGACATCCCTGATCCGCTGCTCCATCAGGGCAAGCGTTTCAGCCGTCACCCTGCCCGGTGTACCGGTCCGCATTTCCAGGGTGACCTGCACGTTATCATGCTCGATGACAGGAAAGAATGTAGCCTTGATGAGCCCGCCCCGCATGGCGCCGACCGTAATGATGAGAAGAGCCACCGGCACGACCGCCGTAATGAGCGGGTTGGCGATGCTGAAGCGCAGAACCGGAGCATAGAGCACATCACGCTGGAAGTGGAGGAACTCCTCCGACTTCCGGAGCAGCCAGCTCTTGGCTTCCGGGCGTCCGTGCAGCGACCTGGAATGCGCAATGTGTGCCGGAAGAATGAAAATGCTTTCGAGCAGCGACACCAGAAGGGTCGTAGAGGCGACGAAGGCGATATCCTTGACCCGCTGGCCGAGGTCCCCGTCGAGGAACAGGAACAGGAAGAAGAGGACGACGGAGGTGAGAACTGCCGCCGTAACGGAGGGAATGACCTCCATCATGCCGTTCAGTGCAGCCTCAAGGGGCTTCTCGCCTTTTTCGTACCGCTGGTAGATGCTCTCGGCAATCACAATGCCGTCGTCAACGATGATGCCGACCACGAGAATCATGGCAAGCAGCGACACCACATTGATGGAGAGACCGTAGAGGGTGCCGAGCATGAACATGCCGGCGAACGAAAACGGAATGCCTGCGGCAACCCACAGCGCAAGACGCGGGTTAAGGGAAAAAGCCAGGAACAGGACAACAAGCACCATGCCGACAAACCCGTTGCTGCTGAGGATGTCGGCCCGCTCTTTGACGATGGCCGAACCATTGCGGAGAATCTCGATCTGGATGTCCTTATGGCGTTGGTCAAACGCCTCTACGACTGTTTGTGCCTTCCCGACGATTTCGAACATATCCTGATCTGCGCTCCGGTCAATGTCCACGATGACGGCCGGTTTACCCTCGAACCAGCTCCGGTCGGGATCGTCCGACCAACGATCACGGACATCGGCAAGGTCGCCGAGGCGGACGACCGCACCGTTCGCACCGGAGCGGACCACAATACCTCTGAGGTCCGGGGCATTATAGCCCTTGCTGTCAGCCCGGATGAGCAGTTCCTCGCGGGAGCCCCGGATGGTGCCGCCGGTGATCTTGACGTTGGCACGGCTGACAGCAGCCGCGACTTCGCTGAATGTTATCCCGTAGGCCCGCATGTCGTTTTCACGCAGACCGACCTCGATCTCCTCAACGGGAAATCCGCTGAGGGTGATACGGGTAGCCGCGCCGCTGTTGCGGAGCTCGCGCTCAAGGCTCCTGGCGTATCCCTTCAGGGTCCTGAGGTCGACATCACCGTAGAGGGAGTAGGCGATGACGAAGTCCATCCGTTCCTGCTTGTATATCCTCAGCTGCTCGAGTTCGGCAGGAAATGAGCTGATCTGGTTCACCGCATTGGTCACCTCCTGCAGAAGGTCGTTGGCATCAAAGCCTTTCTTGAGCTCCACGGTCACCGTCATGGTGTTTTCCGTCGATATGGAGGTCACCCGGTCGATGCCGCTCACGCCCTTCAGCCTGTCTTCGATCTTGAGGGTGACGGCCTCCTCTATCTCCTCGGGCGAAGCGCCGGGATAGAGTGCACTGACATAGATGAAATTGGGAGGAATGTCGGGAAAGAAGGTGGTCTTGATCTGGGTGAACGATACCAGACCGAACAGGATGACGGCAAGAAACAGCACATTGCCGAGCACCGGGTAGCGGACAAAATGTCGGATGAGGGCTTTCACTTTCTCTTTTCACCCGATGAAGTGCGCCGAAGAAGAGGGGTCGCATCCATCCCCTCACGCATGCCGCCGGGAGGGTCAAGCACGATCCGGCTCCCGTCGGGAAGGCCGCGCACCGCTGCCCGGTCACCCGAAGCCGCAGCCACCCGCACCGTCCTCAACGCCACCACCGAACCCTCGATCACGAACACCCGGTTCTCCTCCCGCAGCAGGCGGCGGGGAACGACATATGCCGAGTCAACAGAAATTTCCTGACGGGCGGTAAGGAACATGCCGTCGCGCAGGCGGGCATCGGCCACCTCGATATAGACCGACACGGTCTGGGTTGAGGGCGAAATAGCCTTGTTGACGCGCCGGACCACCCCGCTGAATGTCCCGTCGATATCTTCGGAAAAGAGGGTGACGGGGCTGTCGGGCTCAAGGAATCCAGCATCACGCAGTCCGACCGTGGCCTCGAGTTCATAGACGGCGGAAGCCGAAAACTCGCCGATTTTCTGGCCGGTTCTGACAAGGGTTCCGGGATTGAGGGCGGAGAGGATGACCTGGCCGTCGAACGGAGCCGTTATGCGGTATCGATCGAGCGTTTCCTCCATGCTCCTGACCGCATAGAACCGGTCATAGATTCCCCGGGCGGCAAGGTAATTGCGTTCACGGTCCGATGAGGGAGCGGGCAGCGGCGAAAGCGGGGAATCAATGCGGAACGCGCCGACATAGGCCTTCCACTTTTCCGATTCTTCAGGGAAATCGATGATGAGATCGGGAAGGACGAGGGTAAGCTGGCTGAGAAGCCGGCTTTTCTCGGCAAGGACACTGTTGCGGTAGACTGCGTCATCGAGCAGAAGAAGGGTCTCCCCTTTCCGGAACCAGGTGCCCTCCCTGAACGGGCTTGAGGCATCGCGGAATATACCCGGGACTTCAGCATAGATCTCGATTTTCCGGAGCGCCTCGATGGAACCGCTCATCTCAAAAGGAAGAAGTACCCTGCCATTGGCGACGGTATCGAGCGCAACCGGCTGGAATGCTGCCGACTTCATTGCTGGTTTTTCCGGGGGAGTCTGCTTTCGTGAAAGAAAAGCCGCAACGGCAAATCCCAGAAGGAGGACGGCGAGGGCCGCAAAGATCGAAGAAAAGCGTTTCGGGCGCATAACTGTATCAGGGTATAATGCCGTATGGAGCAGGGCCTCAGGGAACCATGCCGAAGTACCCGGCAACAATGGATTTCAGGTTGTCGTGGAAAAGCAGGTCGAGTGCCTCGCCGGGAGAGACGATTCTGCGGCGGCGCTGGTGCATTTCATCCCACTCGTCGAGCATCGATTCAATGAAAAAAGGATAGACCTCCACAGAAAACTGCCTCCCGAACTTCCGGTACCGGTACTCCCCTGCGGGTTCTGCACCGACCCTTCCGAGCAGACCGGCCTCCTCAAGAGCCTCCTTGGCTGCCGAATCCGGAGCCGAAAGACCTTTGGCCACGTATCCCTTCGGAATGATCCACCGGTCAGAGCGCCGGGCGGTGATGAGCACCACGCTCTCGTCGAGAACGGGGATGACCCCGGACTGGCGGAATAGTTTCTTCACCCTTTCTGCCATACTGCTCACTGCCGATCAGATGGCGGGAAGCGGCCATAGGGCAGGCTGCACCCGTCAAGATTTCCTGAAAACAATTGTTTACTGCCGTATGCGGGCCCCGGAGCCGGGACGATCGCAGACAGGTAGGACGTGCGCCAATATAAGCTATGGAGTGCTACCGCACAAAATCCGGAATGGGAGTTCCCCTCACATGAGGTCCCCGAGCGGGCCGAGGTTTGGAATGAAGCTGAAGGTTTTCTTGAGCCTGTCCATCAATTCATATCGAGCTTCATGTCGAGCTTCATGTCGAGCTTCATGATCGGTCAGCACCAGCCTGGCAAGACCGGATTCCTCATTGTCCGGGGTCTGCCCCGATGCGCGGCTCATTCCCCGTCTTCATTCCCTCAGACTGTCGGAGCGCGTCCTTCACAGATGTGGACTGAAACTGTGTACCGTATCTTCATGACATTCAGAGCCGCCTTGACAGGGTGGAGGGTATCATGGATGAGCGACTGTTTCAGAGCGCCCCCGGTGACCATACCGCATCGACCCGGTTCTGGCCCGATACCCCTTGATCTCCCGATACATTCCGCTCTCTGTCCTTGCAGATCACGGTCATGTCCGCGCCAACGGCCAGTTTACAATGAACTCTACGTGGTGACTGCAGCCTTGCAAGCCGTTCGGAAAGCTCACCGTAACGGCAGTCGAGACGGTTGCAGACTTCCGTCGGAAGTTGGCGCAACCGTGCAGAACCTTACCGGAATGACGCATTCGAGCTCGTTCATGACCTCCCCGATGACCCGCTGATGCAGTAAGCCGCCTGTCGGGGCCGACTACGGCAAGGATTGAAGGGATGGCCACTCTCGACTAAGCTGTCCCGTAGAACCCTATGGTGGAGACCCCTCACCCTCTTCCGATGCTGCCTGCCTGTCCGGATACTCCACCCTCACCTGCAGATGACCGGCCTTCTTCAGCTCCTCCTCTCCGGCTGCGTCCTCAAGGCCGATGATGCTCCGCGCTTCTGAAATGGTGCCCGGGGACAGCTCCCTAAGCTCCAGCGTAAAGAAACTGTAGCATGGCAGGGGGCCCACGATCCTGAAATGCAGGGCGTGCTGATACCGGCGGTCCAACGCTTCAACAGCCCCGACAAATGCATCGACCTCAAGGCGGTTGACGAGGAATGCGGCGTTGAGCACGATATCACCGTCCATGGAGTCGTGCCGCTTTGACTGCATTGACCATGTGCCGAGCTGCCCGAAAACGTCGGCACCAACGGTTGCGTTGCGCTGGTCGATCTTTTCCTTAATCAGCCTGCCGACTGCGATTGCGTCTTCAGTAGTGGCGGGTTGACGGGCCTCCTTCACCCGTTTCAATTCCTGCACATCGCCCTCTGCATCCCACTGCTGCAAAAGAGAGGGGAAACTGCTCCATGTAACAATCACGTCGAGTTCATGCGCATCTTCCGTTTCACGGAAAATGCTGTCGATCAGTTTGTATCCGTCTTCAATGATGCCCGCCGCATCGATTGCCGAGGAAACGAAGGTCCCGGATTTGATCGGAATAAGCTGCATGCCGCTTGCGAGAAGCCGTTCAAGGGTTGTCTGGTGCTCAAGATGCATCCGGGCGAATGATTCACGGTCGTATTCCCCGTTGGCGGAGTCTGCCCGGTTGGTGACGATGGCCGAACAGCCCATCCTGGGAACGACATAGATGTCAGGATTTGCTTCGGCGGATGATGTCGGCAAAGCGACTTCTTTTGCAATGCCGTAGACGTAGAGACTCTGATGCATAAGTCTGCTTAAAAATTATCTTTATTCTCCCTTGTTCCTATAACGGGAGGAACGTCGACGGACAGCCTTTTCGGCTTCCCCGATGAAGCGGCAGACGATGTCGGGGCCTTTCACCGAAATGATAGCGCCCCCAGTCACGAGGGCCTTAGATGCCCGGGTCCTGCCGAACCGTTCCCGGGTACCTGACCGACCAATCGTCCTCTTCGCGTGTAAGGGGCCTCAGGGTCGGCGGCTTCGAATCCGTGCCTCATGGAGGAAATCCGCACCAGATCGACATCTTTGCAGGGAAGCGCCCCCCCGTGTATCAATATGGACGATTTCCAGACAGCCGTCCATCATGGAGAAGTGACGGGCTACGCCGCGCTGTTCCACCGGCTTCTCGCCTCCTATGACGATACCCGCTCCCGGACGCAACAGGTACAATCAGGCATGCGCTTATGCGGCCAGAATTCCGGGAGAACGTACTGCCAGACGGAAATAACGGGGAAACGGATGTCAATGATAGAAGTATTTACTGAAAAGGAGCTGTGCGGGGACTACGCATTGGTTACTGGCTGAAGATTGGGGCACCGCAGTCACATATACAACAGAGTACATAAGCCTCCATCGCATCCGCACGCCAGCGCATTTTACGGTACTTTACCATAAAAAAAACAAGCCGATATATATAAAATATATACCATATTCACAACCGCAACACACCGCACCCATCCATCAACAAGCGTAAAGTGCCTACACATCATCATAGCAGTTCAGTTTTACGCCCCTTTTTAGTAACATGCAGAAGCAATGCAGGCAACTTCTGCCGGCCGAACAATGAACCACGCTAAAGAGCAAAACCCATGAAAGCGATCATTCCTGTTGCAGGTGTCGGCTCACGCCTCCGCCCGCATACTTTCTCCCACCCGAAAGTGCTGCTCAACGTTGCGGGAAAACCGATCATCGGCCATATCATGGACAAGCTCATCGCAGCAGGAATCGATGAGGCCATCGTCATCGTCGGCTATCTCGGCGACATGGTCGAGGAGTGGCTGAAAAAACACTATGACATCAAGTTCACCTTTGTCAACCAGCCCGAACGGCTCGGCCTCGCCCACGCCATCTGGATGTGCCAGCCCTTCATCGAAGAAGAGGACCCGCTGCTCATCATCCTCGGCGACACCATCTTCGACGTCGATCTTCAGCCCGTCATAGAGAGCCCCGTCTCCACCCTCGGAGTCAGGGAGGTGGACGATCCCCGCCGATTCGGCGTTGCAGTCACCGAAGGAGGCCGCATCAGGAAGCTGGTCGAAAAACCCGATACTCCGGTCAGCAACCTCGCCATCGTGGGCCTCTACTACCTGCAGAAAGCCACTCCGCTTTTCACCGCCATCGAGCATCTCATCAACCATGAGATCAAGACCAAGGGCGAGTACCAGCTCACCGACGCCCTGCAGCTGATGATCGAGGGCGGAGAACCGTTCTCGGTATTCCCCGTCCACGGCTGGTACGACTGCGGCAAACCCGAAACCCTGCTCTCGACCAACGAGATTCTTCTCAGGAAAGCCACCCCCGCAAAGCCCTATCCCGGCTGCATCATCAACGAGCCGGTGTTCATTGCCGACAGCGCGCGCATCGAGAACGCCATCATCGGACCAAACACCACCATCGGCGAACAGGCAGTCATTACCGATGCCATCGTACGGGACTCCATCATCGGCACAAGCGCAAAGGTGGCCCACATCATGATCAACAGCTCGATTGTCGGCAACAACGCCTCGATTTCAGGAAATCCTCACGAAATCAACATCGGCGATTACTCCGAAATACGGGTCGGCTAAGCCTCCCCGACGAACGGGGCGATGCACGGAAAAGAGAATTTTGCATACATCGCCCTGAATGCTTACATTTAAAACTGTTTTATCTAAAGGCATCCCCATTACCTATGGACACGGTGCCGCAGGCTCACTCCCCTGGAATTCAGTTTCCCAGTGACCTGCCGGAAAGGTTTTCCGTGTCCAGTCGGCCCATCTCTGTCCGCCCGTCCGAAAAACCTCCCGTACCGATTTTTCTGTTGTTCCTGTTGTTCGTTTAACCATAATCTTATTGCAAACATGTCACAGTCAAGGTATTTCTTTACCTCGGAGTCCGTATCGGAAGGACATCCGGACAAAGTAGCGGACCAGATTTCAGATGCAGTCCTCGATGACTTCATCCGCCAGGACCCCAACTCCCGCGTAGCCTGCGAAACCTTCGTCACCACCGGCCAGGTCATCGTCGGCGGTGAGGTCACCACCAAGGGCATCGTCGATGTCCAGAAAATCGCCCGCAAGGTCATCACCGAAATCGGCTACACCAAGGGTGAATACATGTTCGAGGCAAACTCCTGCGGCGTGCTCTCCGCACTCCACAGCCAGTCGGCCGACATCAACCGCGGCGTCGACCGCAAGGAAGAGATCGCTGACGAGTTCGACCGTGTCGGCGCCGGCGACCAGGGCATGATGTTCGGCTATGCCTGCACCGAGACCCCGGAACTGATGCCTGCCGCCATCCAGTTCGCACAGCAGCTGGTGAAGGTCCTTGCCGACATCCGCAAGGCCGGCAAAATCATGACCTACCTCCGCCCCGATGCAAAAAGCCAGGTCACGCTTGAGTATGTCGATGAGAAAGTCGCCCGCGTGGATGCCGTCGTCGTCTCCACCCAGCACGATCCCGAACCGGCCGGCATGTCGGAAACAGAGTTCCAGGAAGTCATCAAAAAGGACATCATCGAGAACGTGATCAAAAAGGTGATTCCGGCCGACCTGCTCGACCTGAACACCAAGTTCCACATCAACCCGACCGGCCGCTTTGAAATCGGCGGACCACACGGCGACACCGGTCTGACCGGCCGCAAGATCATCGTCGATACCTACGGTGGTGCAGCTCCCCACGGCGGCGGCGCATTCAGCGGCAAAGACCCGTCGAAGGTTGACCGCAGCGCAGCATACGCCTCGCGCCACGTTGCAAAGAACATCGTTGCCGCAGGGCTTGCCGAGAAGTGCACCGTGCAGGTTTCCTACGCCATCGGCGTGGCACGCCCCGTGTCGATCTACATCAACACCCACGGCACCGCCAAGCACGGACTCTCCGACGAGCAGATCCAGGAGAAGGCCGAGAAGATCTTCGATCTCCGTCCGCTGGCCATCATCCGCCGCTTCAGCCTCGACAACCCTCAGGGCTGGTGCTACCAGCAGACTGCCGCATATGGCCATTTCGGCCGCGACATCTTCCCCTGGGAGAAAACCGAGAAGGTCGCAGAGCTGAAGACTGCCTTCAGCATCGCCTGAGACCCCGTCACCCACCAGGAGGGACCCGCCAGAAACGGGTCCCTCCTGTTATGGAGCAGAGAGAGAGAGATACAACATCCACAAACCACTGAGGAACTATCCAAATGACTATCGAAGCCACTGCGCTTGCCTACAAGGTAGCCGACATTTCCCTTGCCGAATGGGGCCGCAAAGAAATTGATATCGCTGAAAAAGAGATGCCCGGTCTCATGGCCATCCGCAAGAAATATTCCGGCCAGAAGCCCCTGCAGGGCGCCCGTGTCTCAGGCTCTCTCCATATGACCATCCAGACCGCAGTCCTCATCGAAACCCTCGTCGACCTCGGTGCCGACGTCCGGTGGGCCAGCTGCAACATCTTCTCCACCCAGGACCATGCCGCTGCGGCCATCGCTGCTACCGGCGTACCGGTCTTTGCCTGGAAAGGCGAGACCCTTGAAGACTACTGGTGGTGCACCCGCCAGATCCTCGACTTCGGCGACGGCCTGGGCCCGAACCTGATTGTCGACGACGGCGGCGACGCTACCCTCATGATCATCCTCGGCTACAAGATCGAAAACAACCCCTCGATGCTCCAGAACACCGGCGGCAACGCTGAAGAGCGCGCGCTGTTCGGACAGCTGAAGGCCATCTACGAAGAGGACAGCAACCGCTGGCACAAGGTCGCAAAAGAGATGAAGGGCGTGTCGGAAGAGACCACGACCGGTGTCCACCGTCTGTACCAGATGATGGAAAAGGGCGAACTGCTCTTCCCCGCCATCAACGTGAACGACTCCGTCACCAAGTCGAAGTTCGACAACCTCTACGGCTGCCGTGAATCGCTTGCAGACGGCATCAAGCGCGCAACCGATGTGATGATCGCCGGCAAGGTCGCCGTCGTCCTCGGCTACGGCGATGTCGGAAAGGGCTGTGCCCATTCGATGCGCTCCTACGGCGCCCGCGTGATTGTCACCGAGATCGATCCGATCTGTGCACTGCAGGCTGCAATGGAAGGCTTTGAAGTCACCACCATGGAGCGCGCGGTCACCGAGGGCAACATCTTCGTCACCACCACCGGCAACAAGGATGTCATCACCCTTGAGCACATGAAACAGATGCCCGATGAAGCGATTGTCTGCAACATCGGCCACTTCGACAACGAAATCCAGGTCGAACCGCTCAACGAGTACAAGGGCGCCACAAAGCTCAACATCAAGCCGCAGGTCGACAAGTACACCTTCGAAGACGGCCACTGCATCTACCTTCTGGCCGAAGGACGCCTCGTGAACCTCGGATGCGCCACCGGCCACCCGTCGTTCGTCATGAGCAACTCGTTCACCAACCAGACCCTGGCGCAGATCGAGCTCTGGAAGAACGACTACAAGGTTGATGTCTACCGTCTGCCCAAAGCGCTCGACGAAGAGGTTGCGCGCCTGCACCTCGAGCAGATCGGCGTCAAGCTGACCACCCTGTCAAAGGAACAGGCCGAGTACATCGGCGTTCCGGTACAAGGCCCGTACAAGCCCGAGCACTACCGCTACTGATTTGCATGACAGCAGTCCCTCCAGCGGGACACGGAAAAAGGCGGCTTTCGGGCCGCCTTTTCTGTTTTCAGGAGGAAAACAGGGAGAGGAAGAGGGACACGGCCGGAGAGGGTGTCCGGAAGGGCTGGGGCGGCAGGATTCGAACCTGCGGATGTCGGCTCCAAAGGCCGATGCCTTACCACTTGGCGACGCCCCAAAAGAAGGGTTCCAGTATACGCATATTCACCGAAATTCCCAACCGCCTGGCCACGGCAGCTCCCCTCTCCATTGAGGTTCAGCACTTTTCGTGTATCTTTATCAAAATGCGGCGGGGCGCCACTCCCCCGCAGTAGAGAGCCACCGCCAAACCATTTCCCCGATGACCAGAATAAAGATCTGCGGCATAACCCGGATGGAGGACGCCCTCTCGGCCGCCCGCTGCGGCGCCGATGCCCTAGGGTTCAACTTCAGCCAGCAAAGCCCCCGCTGTGTCACGACGGATGCGGCCCGGAGCCTCGTTCGCGGCCTGCCCCCTTTTCTGGAAGCGGTCGGAGTGTTCGTTGAACAGCCGCCCGAAGAGGTGGAGGAGATCTGCCGGTACTGCGGCCTCGGGATGGCGCAGCTGCACGGAAGCCGGTACGGGGACATGGAGACGAATGCAGTGAAAGGGGTACGGGTGCTGAAGGTATTCCGGCCGGAAGCGGGATTCACTCCCGATGTGGTTCGGAGTTTTCAGCAGGCCACCGGCGTCAGTGCATTCCTGTTCGACACCTACCGCCCTGGCATGGAAGGAGGAACGGGAGCGCTGATGGAAGAGACCATGGCGGAGATGATCTTCAGCGCTCTACCGGAGGGATGCTTCGGTGTTCTGGCCGGAGGCCTGAACCCGGACAACGTCGGGGAAGCCATCCGTACCCTCCACCCCTACGCAGTCGACACGGCCAGCGGCGTTGAAGCGGCTCCCGGCCGTAAGGACAAGCTGAAAATGCAGGCGTTCGTTCAGGCGGTACGCCAGGCCGACAGAAGCTGAACTGTCAGCCGACGAAGCGAATCTGTTCGAGAATCAGCTCGGAAGCCGTATCGGGCAGTTCGAGCGTTATGAGGTGGCCGCACTCCGGAACCCCTACATACCGTCCTTTTCCTGTCATCTCCTGCAGTTTGCGGGTATTTTCAGCCGTCATGATACCATCACCCTCGCCCGCCACAAAAAGAATAGGGGCGCTCACCGCCATGACCATGTCGGGCACTGAATCAGTGGTTTCCTGCGCGGTGATCTGGCCGGTGGTCTGTTCGATGGCTTCGGAGGCGCAGAGACCGAGGCTCTGGAACCCGATCAGGATGTCATGCTGTGTCACGGTATTGCGGGCAAGCACCAGACGCGCAAACACATAGGCGGGAAACCACCAGGTGAGCTTGCGGAGCATGATGTTGAAGACGAAATTGATGGTGCCGGGAGCAAAGCTTGCAATGAATTCACTGTTCGGCAGGTAGCCGAAGTTGAAAAAGGTCATGGAGCGCACCCTGTCAGAGTGGTTGCGCGCGTAGTCAAGCGCAACAAGCGCGCCGAAGGAAAACGCCGCCACATGGAACCGCTCGATTCCGAGCGCATGCTGGAGTCCGTCCAGATCGTGGGCGAACGAGTTGATATGGTAGTGGTTCGAGGGGTCGTTTGCCGACCAGCCGTGGCCGCGCATGTCGTAGGCGATGGTGCGCACTCCCGCCTTGTTGAGCGAGTGCACCACGTGGTGCCACCACATCCACCAGCAGTCCCATCCGTGGATGAGCACGATGGTCTCTTTGGCGTCCTCGGGCCCTGAGACGTGGTAGTGGTGGACGATGCCGTTCACCTCGATGAAGCGGCTGCCCGCCGCCAGCTCCAGCTCATAGGCCGCCCGCCGGGCTGCATCCCGGTCATCGGAAGCCACATCGCGACGAAGCCGGTCGCAGTATGCAATGAATTTTTCTGTCTGAGGTGCAGATGGGGGAAGGGGTGCCATATGAAGTCGCGTCTGGTGAACGAATCAACTGCTGCAACATTGCAATATAGGGGAACCGTGCCGAATCCCGCAATACTTCGGCATCGCTTTATTTCAGCATCCCCGGAGAGTGGCGGAAAATCTTTTCGCACTCGCGGCGGATGATCTCCTGCTGCTGCAGAATCAGCTCCGGATCGACCGTAAAATGGTTGAGCAGCTGTGAGAAGATCTGGATGGATGTCTCGAATTTCTCCGTCACCACCACATCCGCCCCTGCCGAATAGAGCTCATCGATCCGGTGAAGGGTACGCGAGCGCACGATGATGAATGCTTTCGGGTTGATCTGGCGGATCATGCCGATACTGCGCCGGACGGCCGTCATGTCGGAAATGCCGAGCACCACGGCGCGGGCGTGGTCGATGCCGGCACGGAGCAGCGACTTCTGCTCGGTGCAGTCGCCGTAATAGATCGGTTCACCTTTGCGGCGCATGGTCCTGACGAGCTCCCGATCGATTTCAAGCACGGAATAGGAGATGTTCGTGGCGTGCAGCACCGCAGCCACGTTCTGGCCGTTGACACCAAAGCCGACGATGGCTGCGTGGATTTCACCGGCACAGATGATCGTGCTGTCGGCCGGGCGGATGGTAGAGAGCGGGGCATCGCGCGACACAAGGGGAATGAAGCCGAGGGCGGGAGCGACCTGGTCGGCAATGCGGGGGGCCAGGGCGATCATGGCGGGAGTGACGATCATCGTCACCACGATGATGGCCAGCATCGCCTGAAACACCTCATGGTTGATGACCCCGTTGGAAAGACCGCTATCGGCAAGTACGAACGAGAACTCTCCAATCTGCGCAAGCGCCATGCCGGCCATCAGGCTCACCCGTATCGAATTGCCGAGAAAGACCGACACAATGGTCACAAGAAGCCCCTTGACGAGCAGCACCCCGAGAGCCATTGCGGCAAACAGCGGAAGATTGAGCATCTGCACGTCCAGAAGCAGACCGACCGAGATGAAAAAGATGCTGGTGAAGGCTTCACGGAAGGGATCGATTGTCACGCTGATCTGGTGGCTTTCATCGGTACTGGCGATGACCATGCCGGCAACGAACGAACCGAGCGCGAGCGAAAGCCCGGCCAGAGAGGTCAGATAGGCCGCACCGAAACAGATGACGAGTGCACCGATGACGAGCACCTCACGGGCGTGCAGGGAGGCGATGATGCGCACCATTTTGGGCATGAAGATCCGGAAGCCCAGAAAGATCCCCGAAGCAAACAGCACAATGAAGCCGATCTTGCGCAGCACGGTTTCAAGCGAAGGCACCGCGTCGGGGTTGAGGAAACTGATGCCGATAATGAGCGGTACGATGGCCAGATCCTGAAAAATCAGTATGCCGAGCGCGATTCGGCCGTGCGGGAGTCCCAGCTCGTCGCGGTCGGTAAGTATCTTCAGGCAGATGGCCGTACTGCTGACAGAAAAGGCGAAGCCGAGGAATATGGCGGCCGACGTGCTGATTTCGTGGCCGATGGCAAGCATCAGCCAGTATGCCAGAAAGCTGATGGCCAGGCCGGTGAACACAATCTGCACCACCCCGCCGACAAGCACGATCCGCCGGAGCCGTTTGAGGTCGTCGAGGGAAAACTCAAGGCCGATGGTGAAGAGCAGGAGCACCACACCGAGCTCGGCAAGGGTGGAGATGAGTTTTTCGTCATACACGACACCGATGCCCGAAGGGCCAAGGAGAATACCGGTAAAGATGAGACCGATGACGGGCGGAATCTTCAGCCGCTGGAACACCAGAATGATGGCGACGGCCATCGCGCCGATCAGGACCAGTTCGCCGAGAAAATCGAATTCGTGCATAAGAGGAAGTGCTTTATCGAGAGGGAGGGGGCTCCGCTCAATGGTAGCGTTCGCCCGTACTAATAGGTACTGTTTCCGCAGTGAAATACCAACAACTTTCAGCCCTTTGGCAGCATACGGGCACACAGAACCACCAGGGGGAACTGAAGCAGAAAGAAATTGCACTGCAGGGTGCCGTGATATTGATAAAACACTCAAAAACGTTATATAGAAATCCTCCCGTCGGCCTTTGTGGGCCGGCGGAGCTGTTCATTTCCATTTTTCCGGCGCACAACCATGTTCAAACCCAAGTTCTTTACCGTTCTTCCCGGGCTGACGAAAGAGCAGATTGCCAAAGATGTCATCTCGGGCATTCTTGTCGGCATCGTCGCTCTGCCGCTCGCCATCGCATTTGCCATCGCCTCGGGGGTCTCCCCTGAAAAAGGCCTTATCACCGCCGTCATCGGCGGGTTCATCGTCTCGTTCCTCGGCGGCAGCCGGGTGCAGATAGGCGGACCAACCGGGGCGTTCATCGTCATTCTGTACGGCATCGTCCAGCAGTACGGCGTCAACGGCCTCATGCTCGCCACCCTCATGGCCGGTGCCATCCTCATCCTGATGGGTGTGGCGCAGTTCGGCTCCCTCATCAAGTTCATCCCCTACCCGGTCATCGTCGGCTTCACCACCGGTATCGCCGTCATCATCTTCTCTACCCAGGTCAAGGACCTCCTCGGCCTCGACATGCCAACCGTCCCGGCGGAGTTCATCGAGAAATGGCATGCCTACGCCACCCATCTCACCTCATTTGATCCGGCCACAACCCTCACCGGCGCCCTCGCCCTCCTCATCATCGTCTTCTGGCCGAAAGTCTCCAGGAAAATCCCGGGCTCCATCATCGCGCTCCTCGTCACCACCGTCCTCGTCCAGGTGCTGCAGCTCGACGTCGCCACCATTGAAAGCCGGTTCGGAGAGATCCCATCCAGCCTCCCCGCACCCTCCCTTCCTTTTTTCGACTTTGAGACAATCCGCAACCTCATCATGCCGGCAACGACCATCGCCCTGCTCGGAGCCATTGAAGCGCTGCTCTCGGCAGTCGTGGCCGACGGCATGATCGGCAGCCGGCACAAGTCGAACATGGAGCTGATTGCACAGGGCGTGGCCAACATCGTCACCCCGCTCTTCGGCGGCATCCCCGTCACAGGCGCCATAGCCAGAACCGCCACCAACATCAAGAACGGAGGGAGGACCCCGATTGCCGGCATCGTCCATGCCATTACGCTGCTGGCCATCATGCTGCTCTTCGGCCAATGGGCAAAACTCATTCCCATGCCGACGCTTGCAGCAATCCTCATCGTCGTTGCATGGAACATGAGCGAATACCATGTCTTCCGCCAGCTCCTGAAAAGCCCCAAAAGCGACGTCATCGTCCTTCTGACCACCTTCAGCCTCACCGTGCTCTTCGACCTCACCGTCGCCATTGAAATCGGCATGCTGCTTGCCGTCATCCTCTTCATGCGCCGCATAGCAGAACTCACCAACGTCGGCGTCATCACCCGGGAACTCAAGGACCGGGACGAAGAGGACGATCCCAACACCATCGTCACCCGCCGTGTCCCCGAAGGGGTCGAGGTGTTTGAAATCAACGGCCCGTTCTTCTTTGGTGCCGTATCGAAGTTCCGCGACGCCATGCACATCATCGAAAAAGCTCCCAAAGTACGCATCGTCAGGATGCGCCAGGTCTATTCGATTGACGCAACAGGCCTCAACATGGTGAAGGACATGCTGGCCGACTGCCGAAAGAGCGGCACAACCCTCGTCCTTTCGGGCGTCCATGCCCAGCCGATGTTTGCGCTGCAGCAGTATGAGCTCCATGACCAGATCGGCGAAGAGAACATCTTCGGCAACATCGACGATGCACTCGACCGCTCACGCGAAATTCTCGGGCTTCCCAAAGAGGGCCGGAAACGCGACTTCGTACCCTCAGTGCAGAGCGAGAAACAGGAAGACTGATGACCCCCGACAAAAGAAACCCACCCATAAAAAAGACCGACCCGAAAAGCGGTCTTTTTTTATTTATTCCGGAACGAATAGATTTTACATTAAATTATTAATGCTTTAAGCGCTTTGCATATAAATTAATTCAGCGAAAGACCGAATAGAGATAAAAACAAACAATATCAGGAGCATATCACCATGAACATACCATTCCGCCCGCTTGGCCCCGTCATGCAGCTCCTTCTGGAGCTCGGACATGAAGTGACCTACGCCTACGATGACCTTGTCTTCATCAACAACAACGAGTTCCTGCTCCAGTTCGGCAGCACGGGGCCGTCGCTCAACCTGTTCTTCAACCATGAGTGCCCGAAACAGACCATCGAGCACATCGAGCAGAGCATCATACCCGCCGCCGACCGCAAAGGGATTTCAATTACCCGCAAAGGCGCCTACAAGCTGACAGGACAGGATGACGAAACCATGCAGGTTGAATTTTTCGACCACTGAGGGCTGCGACCATCAAACGAAGCAGCGCTCCGGCTCTCTATAAACCGGCCGGCAGGGGAACCATTTGCCCCGGCCGGCCGGTTTTTTATTTTACAGTGTCTATGCATTTCAAGACAACCCTGCACCGATGTCAACCTGGTACGACAGCCTCATCAAGCCGCCCCTGACTCCTCCGAAACAGGTGTTCGGACCGGTATGGGCGGTGCTCTACATCCTGATATTCACCTCCCTCATGCTCTACTTCCTGACTCCCGCAAAACCGCAGTTCACCTTGACCACCATCGTTCTCATCGTCCATTTCACGGCAGGGTTCAGCTGGACCAGCCTGTTCTTCGGGCGGAAACAGATACTGCCGGCTTTGGCGGACATCGTGCTTATGGACATCACCCTCATCGCCATCATCCTGCTCTTCCTCCCGGTGAACCCTCTTTCCGCATGGCTCCTTCTCCCCTATCTCCTCTGGTCGCTTCTGGCCACCTACCTGAACCTCGGCTTCTGGCGGCTCAACAGAAAATCTCCGCCCGGACGCGCTTGAAGAACCGTGGGGGTTTGCTAGATTCCTTGAAAAGAGCCTTAAAAACCACCCGACACCCCGTCATGAAACATGCAGAAGCCCGACCCGGAAGAACCTTCGTCATCCGCCTTGAAGATGGCGAAATTCTCCATGAACAACTTGAAGCCTTTGCTGAAAGAGAGGGCATCACGCGAGCCTCGCTCATTGCCGTGGGAGCGGCCGACAAGGGCAGCCGCCTCGTCGTCGGGCCGGAGGAAAGCAGGGAAAACCCGCCGAAGCCGATGACGCTCGAGCTCTACGACGCCCACGAAATCACCGGTACCGGCACCCTGTTCCCCGACAGCAGCGGCAAACCCATCCTGCACATGCACATGGCCTGCGGACGGGAGGAAAACTCCGTTACAGGGTGCGCACGGGCAGGAGTGAAGGTATGGCATGTGATGGAGGTGGTGCTGACGGAACTCCTCGACACCGAAGCCCGGCGCATGGTTGACCCTGTGACGGGCTTCGAGCTGCTGGAACCCTGAGCACCTCCGCGGAGCACTCAGGGAAAGAAGAGAGAAACAGAGAGCGATACCCCTGGCCTCGTCAGGCGAAAGGGTTCAGGTGCACCTGCAGCGAAAGGGATTCGGCGATGGCAGGATGGACCACCCTTCCCTGCCAGGTGTTGAGCCCCGCCACCAGACCCGGCATCATCACCATGGCGCTCTCGAGACCGAGATCCGCCATTCTCCGGATATAGGGAAGGGTCACGCCCGTAAGGGCTTCGGTCGAAGTCTGCGGGTAGGCGGCCGGCATGTTGGTCACGCAGTAGTGGAGCACCCCCTCTTCGATGAACACAGGGTCTTCATGGGTTGTCGGCCGGGACGACTCGAAGCATCCCCCCTGATCGATGGCGATGTCGACCAGCACCGACCCACGCTTCATGCTCCGGAGCATTGAACGCAGGACCAGTTTCGGCGCTGCGGCACCCGGCACCAGCACCGCGCCTATGACCAGATCGGCGGAAGCCAGCTGTTCTTCGATATGCTGGCGGGTTGAATAGAGGGTATGGACCTGGGCAGGAAGAGCGGATTCGAGGAACCGCATCCGCTCCTGTTCGAGTTCAAGCAGGGTTACCGAAGAGCCGAGACCGGCAGCAACTTTTGCAGCATGCATGCCGGCCGAACCGCCGCCAAGCACCACGACACTGGCTGGAAGCACACCCGGCACGCCGCCAAGCAGCCTGCCCTCTCCGCCAAACCGGCTGCTGAGGAAATAGCCGCCCATCAGGACACTCATTTTCCCCGCAATTTCACTCATGGGAGAAAGAAGCGGCAGGCGGCCGTTCTCCTGCACCGTCTCGTAGGCAATGGCGGTCACCTCCGCCTCAAGCAGCCTCCGGGCCAGCTCCGGGTTGCCGGCAAGGTGCAGATAGGTGAAGAGCACCAGCCCCTTGCGGAAATACTGGTACTCCTCCTCCACCGGTTCCTTTACCTTCACCAGGAGATCGCACCGCCACACCTTGTCAGCAGAAGCACTCACCATGGCTCCGGCCCTGCGGTACTTGTCATCCGTAAAGCCGCTCTTTGCACCTGCACCGGACTGCACCACCACCCGGTGGCCGCCCGCCACAAGGTGGCGCACGCCTGAGGGCGTGCAGGCAACCCTCGTTTCAGCCGTTTTGATTTCCAATGGAATGCCGATCTTCATGCCGCCGCTCCGTTTATCGGGTGCAACAACCCCGGTTTCCGTCGTTATCCTTCAATATACGGATTCAGCCGCCACAACACCCGAATCCGGATTTTCACTACATTGGAAAAACAGTCAACCGGAGCATGCACTCCATAACCCTGCGCCAATGCCTGCGCCAATGCCGCCACCGATCCCGCAGTTCATGCTTGAGCTCCCCTGGTGGCTGGCTCTCGGAGCCGCCATCCTCGGCGTCTCCCTTCCCTCCATCCTTAGAAGCTTCCGCCCCCGGACCCTCATACCCTCGATACTGCTGACGCTCGCATCCATCGGTGCTTCGGCCATATTGGCGGGACCCGCTGCGACGGCCGCTGTCATTGTAATTTCGGCAGTATGGGGTGTCATAGCGGCCCTTCTCGCCATCTTTTTCGCAGGGCTCGGGGACCTGACGAAAAAACGCTACTGACGACTCTCCGATCTTACCCCTCAGACGTCACTTCACCCCGACCCAGGCCGGCACGTATTTCCATGCGTGGCGCATCGCCAGGTCGTGTTCCCGGAAATCGGGGTCGTGGCGGGCAACGAGCTCCCAGAATGCTTTTGAATGGTTCATGTGCACCGTGTGGCAGAGCTCATGCACGATGATGTAACGGACCAGTTCCGGGGGGAGAAAGATGAGCTTGGTGTTGAGGGTGATGCGCCCTCTGGATGAACAGCTCCCCCAGCGGGAGTGCTGGATCCTGACGCCGGAAGTGACAAAGCTGAACCCCAGGCTTGAAGCAGTAGATGCAAGCAGGGGCAGGAGACTCTCCCCCGCTTTCTTTTTGATCCACATCTGCAGCACGGCAATGGCGGTATCAGGATCCGAAGCATCAGCTGGAAGGACAAGGCCGAAGGGCAGGGTGCAGAGATCCTCAAGCAGGCGGCGCCGATTCCCCTCATACGACACCAGCCACTCCTCCCCGATGGCGTTCAGCCGGACCATGCAGGGCAGACCGTTCTCCAGCTCCGGCTGCGCTTCTGGCCGGTGCCTGTCGAGCTTCAGCGATGTGCGCTCGATCCACTCCCGGTGGCGCTCGACAAGGGCGGGAACCTCCCGCCGGTCGAACCCCAAGGGAATAACCACCACCAGCCCCTCATGCGGCATCATCCTGAGCCGGGCGCTGCGGGCACGACGGCTGACCTTCAGCGTATAGGCAATGGGGTCTGTAGAGGGTTTATGCATCGGTGAAGTCAATGGGGGATAAGGGCAGTACTCCGGAGGAAATGCGCAGGCGAGCCAAACTCATGGGCGCCCCCGTAATGCGGGTTACAACAGGCTCCGTCAAACGAACACCCGACCCGGCACATGACCTATACAAAATAACACAAGCCGGCACCATCAACAACATGGGGATCAACGCGCTTTTGCATGAGTGCGGGCAGAAGAAAAACATCAGCATCATTCTCGCAGAATTGTCCCCCGAAAACACCCTCATGACCTCGTATCCGGATAAGGCGAAGCGAGAGGGTTTCGATCATTTTTGCGACGCATATGCGACGTTAAGTTGGCTCTATGATTGTGGCTCATTATCAGCATCAGGTCGACTTGTTGCTCCGGGTGTTACCGCTCGTTGCATCCGAAGCCGTGTTTGCGTTGAAGGGTGGGACCACCATCGGGATGAAACCTTTCTTTCTTGCAGAGAGTTGATATAGATGTTAACTTTGGCCATGCGCTCAATCATTTTTTATACAACGCCATCGGGTCAGTGCCCGGTAAAGGATTACCTCACCAGCCTCCCGGACAAGGATAGACAGAAGGTTGCCTGGGTGCTGACACTTATCAGGGATTTTCAGATTGTTCCGAAGGAGTACTTCAAGAAACTGCAGCGCACAGAAGGCATCTGGGAGGTGCGCTCCTCGCATGGAGGCAATGCGGTCAGGCGGTCAGGCTGTTAGGATTCATGCACGAAGGCAACCTCGTCGTCCTGACCAACGGTTTTTCCAAGAAATCACAAAAGACACCGGCGCAGGAGATCGCGCTGGCCGAACAGAGAAAAAAAGATTATGAGAAGCGACAGGAAAAGGGATGAACTGCAGGCGTTCATCGATGAACAAAAAGCCACCCGCCCCGGCTTCGCTGAAGGCTATGACGAGGGGTACCGGAATTTCCGCATCGGCGTCATGCTCAAACAGGCCCGACTCAATACCGGCATGTCACAGGTCGAGGTGGCAGAGAGGCTGAAAACCCACAAGTCGGCAATATCCCGCATAGAGAACCATGCCGAAGACGTCAAGCTCTCCACCCTCGTCAACTACGCCGAAGCGCTTGGCAAGAAACTTGACCTCCTCATTCATTGAATGGCCGCCAGCCTTGAAACAGGGCTGGCATCCATACCTCTCCTCTCTCATTACAGCAAAGCCCTATTCAGTATTTGAATAATCAGTCATTATGTGCTGTAAGTGATTGTAATGCATGATATATCATTCCATCATGCATGAGGCTGGATTGGGCATTGATCGTGTCGCCGAAGGCCCGGGACGCCCTGTCGAAAAGGGGAACACAGTCTTGGTTGGCAGCTCTTGCCAGCGGTTTGATCCGAATGACTCTCTATGGCCCGATTGAATCGGGTGCGGCCCATGATCAGGCCCATGATGAGGCCCATGACCTGAGCGCTTCCGGGGGCAGAAAAGGGGGTCCGCAAGGCCTTGGCGCATCTGTTCCAGGGTCACATATCCGATGCGTGAATGGCAGTGTTCCTCGTCAGGAGAGAGGTTCCGGAACGATGTCAAAACAGCCGAAACCCTTTGAATACAAGGGGAAAAAGAAAACCCGTCTACCCAGAGGATCACTCTGGAGAGACGGGTTGTCATTTTCAAAATGGTGGAGATGCCGGGATGTGAAGTCTCCCTTTTCACAGGCGTCTCCGGCAGTAAAAAAAAAGCTGGTACCCAAAACGGTACCCAAAAAAACCGGACAAACCGGAACTCAACTTGGAGTCGAACCAATATAATATGGGACTTTTTTCTCAAGAAATAGAGATAGCTCAAAAAATTCCCGCCGAAGCATGGCAGGAGAGATAGACCCGGCTCCGCCTACAACCGGGCACAGCACCTTGAAGAACGCACAAGGATGATGCAGACATGGGCCGATTACCTTGACGGGCTCAAAGCCTGACCGCTGAAATATTCTATTCGAAAAAGTCGATATTTTACAATTAGTTACGAACTCAGCCGGCACAATCGAGAGTACCTATACCGATAACCAGTTGAATTTATTTGACTTATAACCGGACACTAGTGATGCTTTATATATGCCACTGACTTCGTCTGTGTAGCCGAGAATAAAAGTTTTGCCTGCGGTCAAAACGGGCGTGACGAACTCATCACTGTAATTTGTTGATGTCACCAAGTATTCAGTCGGCAGCTCATATTGTGTCACGTCACCGAGAGGTAACCACGCCACCTCAACCCCATCCAGCAGCTTTTCCATAAAGTCATTTTTCTGTGTCTTCCGTGTATTCCGTGGTTCCTTTTCCATAAGATTACTCATGGCCATCCTCCTGACCATGATCAGGCAGATGCAGCATAGGCGCATCTTTGGCATTCAGGGAAGAAACCACTTTTTTTCCGGTTTTGGCCTCAAGCTCCAATCGTGCGTTTCGGGCGACTTCCCCGCCTTGCCGGGCAACCTGCTTATGCTCTTGAAATGAGTCCGGATCGGTCACTTCGGAAATTTCTTTGGTGGAGAGTTCAGCCAGCATATTGAGAACCAGTTCTTTATTGGTCATGTTGTCCCGCAGGTTTTCCTTCTTGAGTCCCTTGAATTTTTTGTACTCCCTGGCTGTCTTGTCCGCCCATGTTTTATAGATAATGTCAGTGAGTGCAGCGAACTGTACCCCTTCCTCCAGACCGTGCTTTTTCCATTCGTCCGTGAGTTCCTTGCGGATTTCAATGGATTTCAAACGCTGGTTGATCCAGTTGTCCGAATAGCCCAGGCGTTTGTAGTCTTTCATTGCCTGTTCAATCGAGAGTTCCGGGTCCTGAATCTGGTCGATACGTTGGCTGGCGACCTGTGCCATCCACAGCTTGAACGGCTCCGCTTTGGGTGACGGAATGGATTGGATCAGGCGGAAGAGCTGCCCGGTATCGGCACAATCGGTTTTTCGCATTTTGCCGTCAGCCGCCTGCATTTTGAAACCGTGACAATCTGTCACGGTTTGATTTCCCTCTTTTTTCAGACGTTCTTTGAGTTTACGCCAATATGCAGTCGGGTTCACGCTGTCGGTTAATACGGCCACCACATCAACAATGGAAAAATACCATTCTTCCGTATCATCATCCCACAAGGTACGAACCTTGCGGTCTTCAAAAACTTGAATCGCCTCTTTTTTGCTCATGTTTTACTGCCCTCCGACCTGTTTTCTAATCCCGTTGAATTCGACGGGATTCATGTAACTGGATTCCGTTAGATTAAAGACGCGACGAATCATTTTCGTCACCTCCTTCAATCTCTGAAACAATGGTATCAATGTCCGAGCGTAGCTGGTTAATCCTGGCGACGGTGGTTTTCAGCTCGGCATTGAGCTTTGCAATATCAATCACTTCACGGGGATCCTTGCCATCGACATAGTTGGAAACCGAGATATTGTAGTCGTTTTCGGCAATGAATCTGTTGTCTCTGAACGAGGCAAAATGCTCGGCATCAGTGCGGGCAATGTAGGCCGCAAGGATTTTTTTCCGGTTGTCGTCACTGAGCTTGTTCTTGTTCCCATTGCGGACAAACTCAGCGGTGGCATCAATAAACAGGACCTTATTGCCGGTCTTGCTCTTTTTGAGCATGCGGTACCTGGTGAGTTGCAGCCCTGAGGCTATTTCGGCTCGGTGGGCGTTGAGGAGCTGGAATTCGGTTTTGATGGCTTCGCCGCTGTGGGGCTGGGTGCAGACGCTACGGATAGAGGTGAGGTGCGGCAAGTCCAATTTCCAAGTATAGCCTTCCACCGTCAAAAAGAGCCTACGGACATGACGCAGGCGTTCCCGCTTTAACCTGTAGTGTTGAGAGTGCGCAATTTTCTTTAGCATTGGCACCAAAAATTTCGGGTTCTGGAATCCGGTATCCATAAAGGTCCCCAGAAAAGCGGGACAAGAGCAAACCATGAGGGACTCATGGGGAGAGGACAGAAACGCCAAGACACCATCAGAATAGGGGGCCTTGGAGTTGACAGAAATAAGAAGGAATGTGTGACGGGTGGAGCTTAGGGGATGTGAATTCTCCCTGTTCACAGGCCTCTCCAGCAACCAAAAAAAATCTGGTACCCAAAACGGTACCCCAAAAAACCGGACAAACCGGAACTCAGCTCCGATTCGAACTCATCGAAATATGCAACTTTTTTCTCAAGAAATAGAGCAGGCTCAAAAAATTCCCGCCGAAGCATGGCTGGATAGATAGACTCGGCTCCGCCTACAACTGGGCAACGCCTAGAGGAACACCATCCTCATTTATTTCGCATCGGACAGGTATTGTCCTTCGTCTCCCCCTACACGCGTTTATCGGCGCACTCAAAAAGTACCCGACACTTCGCATCAGCATGGACGGCCGGGGTAGGGCCCTTGATAACATTTTCGTCGAGCGCCTCTGGCGCAGTGTCAAGCATGAGGATCTCTATGTGAAGGGGTATGGCTCCCCGGCAGAATTACAGCAGGGATTAAAGGAGTATTTTGTAGATTACAACAGTGTGCGTTCACATCAGTCTCTGGACTACAGCACTCCTGATGAAGTGTATCGTTCAGGCCAAGGCGGCGGGGCCCACATCGTTGACTATAGTGGTCCCCGATTTTTAGACAGCTGTTTAAGTTGGTAACTTGCTCAAAAAAGAAACAATTAAATGACCAAAAGGAAATGCTACAGCTCCAACCACCGCGACCCTGAAGGGCCGATGGTTGAGTACCAGCAGGTCGTCCACCAGCTCGAAGCGGCACAGGCAGCCTTGAAGGCCGAGTTGATGGCCTGCCTGGGGGGGAAGGCTTGAGCAGGAAGAAAAAGACCGGCAAGGAAGTATCTATCGTTCGCTCTTCGGCGGCGGAATACCTGACCTTTGTCGCGGCCAGCGGCAGCGGTGGTGTCGAAGCGGTGTATGCCGACGAAAGCATCTGGCTGACCCAGAAAATGATGGGTGTGCTTTACGATGTTGAGACCCACACTATCAACTACCACCTGAAAAAGGTGTTTTCAGACAGTGAGTTGCAGGAGGATTCAGTTATTCGAAATTTTCGAATAACTGCCGCAGACGGCAAAAACTACAACACCCTGCACTACAAGCTTCCCGCCATCATCGCCGTGGGCTACAAGGTCAACTCCGAGCGCGCCGTGCAGTTCCGCAAGTGGGCTACGACCATCATCGACGAGTACACCATTAAGGCCTACGTGATGGACGACGAGCGCATCAAGGCCGGAGGCTCCATCCTGACGGAACAATATTTTGAAGAGCAGTTGCAGCGCGTCCGCGAGATTCGTCTCTCCGAGCGCAAGTTCTATCAGAAGATCACTGACATCTACGCCACCGCCATCGACTACGACGTCACCGCCCAGGCCACCAAGCGCTTCTTCGCCACCGTGCAGAACAAACTCCATTGGGCCATCCACGGCCAGACGGCGGCGGAGGTCATCGTCAACCGCGCCGACGCCGAGAAGCAGCACATGGGGCTGACCACCTGGACGGATGCCCCGAAAGGGAAAATCCAGAAGTTCGATGTCAGCGTGGCCAAGAACTACCTGACCGAAGATGAGATGACGCAACTGTCCCGGCTGGTCAACGCCTATCTGGATGTGGCCGAGGACATGGCCCTGCGCAGGATACCCATGACCATGCAGGACTGGGAAATCCGTCTGGACAAGTTTATTGAAGCCACCGATCGTAAAATTTTGCAGGATGCAGGCAAGGTCACGGCCGAGATCGCCAGGGCCCATTCTGAAAGCGAGTTCGAGAAATACCGCATCGTCCAGGACCGGCTGTTTGAGAGCGACTTCGACCGGATGCTGAAACAGATCGAGGCCATTCAGAAACCGGAGGGCGGCGATGAATAGGTAGGCTGCCCAACTGCTGGAACAGCACTTCGACACCGCCTTTGTCGTGCCTGACCTGCCTGCCGGGACCAGCAAGGGTGTGATCAATACCGTCTAATGAATCTTCAGGGGAAATGAATTGACACTCGGACATTCAACACTCCGCGGCCACGTTAGCCAATCAAGGACACTGGGAAGTGGCCCCCAATTTTTAGACAGCAGTTTAAGTTGGTAGCTTGCTTGTGCGTATTTGATCTTCCCAGGTTTTGGGCTGCTTTGTGAAGGGGGATGCCATATATAATACAGCATAAAAAAATAACCCGCCAGTTTGAGGGCACGCTTGCGCGCATAGCCTTAACGGGTTTTGTTACCTAAAATGTAAAAAATGGCCCCAAGTAATTCAAGCGAAATACGCGAGGACAAGTTAAGAGAGAGTGGTAAATGACGAGTGCAAAGGTGAACGGGAAACGTGTTCATCCCAGGAACCAGCGCGGGAATCATGTCGATACCGCTTAATTCATCACCATAAAATGATTTAACTATTATTCAGCAAGCCCTATCTTAGGCATTGGTACCCAAAAAGATTGGAACACCAACAGAAAAGGTGGCACACGGAGGGAAGAGCAGGAACGAGAAAACCCCCAAGACGCTTATAGAATAAGGCGTCTTGGGGGTTTGTCGGTAAAACCAGGGACATGTGACGGGTGGAGATGCCGGGAGTCGAACCCGGGTCCAGAACATTGCTCGATAAAGCCACCACACTCATCTCCGGTGCTCGGAGTTTCGCGGGCCGGAACTGCACCGGCAAAGGCCGTTCCGCTAGCCCGAATTGATACCCGCCTGCCCCTTCGGGCGAAAACAGACGGGGCTTACTTGCGCGAGCTGAAGCTCAAGCGCGGTTATGCCATCCTGCGGTTTCAGAGTAAGCGCCTCGGCCGCAGGACGATGGCTGATTAATTAACTTTTGCTAATCAGGCAGCCATTGCATACGAATAATCGTCTGCATGTATTGTTTGCATAGACTTCTTTAACGAGTCCATCCATGCTGAAACTCGGAGTGCAACTCTATCTTACACCTGCCCTGTCGAAAGCCTGTCATCCCCAGTAAAATCAAAGAACATGTTGCCTTTCGGCAATGGTATATATACTTTTCATTCAACACTAACAACAGCAATAACCAGGCAAGCGTTCCCCATGCTGAAAAAGCTCGACGGAAAGAAAGTCCTCCTGTGGGGAGTCATTTCATGGCTGGCAGCCATCGTGCTGCTCGTCATCTTCGGGGGATAGCCCCCCACAAAGAGAAGGCACGCCGGACTCAGTTCAGTCCCGGCAATTCAGGCGAGTTGGCAATCAACTGGTACTCCCCTCCTTTCGAGCGCACCGTACGGCTCCACATCCTCTCGTACTCACCGCTGAATACCATTGCAGGTGTTGCATCGGCCGTGTACCACGACCCCTCTTCGAACTCCGCCTCGAGCTGCCCGGCACTCCACCCGGCATAGCCGAGAAAGAAACGGATTTCTGATGGCTTCAAAACCCCGGTATTGAGCAGATAACCGAGTTCCTCACGGTCACCGCCCCAGTACAGGCCCGGAAGAATCTGCTCCGAACCGTCAATGAGGTCGCCGCGCATGTGCAGGAAGTGCACCGTGTTGGACTGCACCGGTCCGCCCATGTGCAGCGGCTCGTCGACTTCGTCGAAGCCGGCAACGGCCTCCCGCACCTGAAACTCCATCGGCCGGTTGAGGATAAAACCCAGTGAGCCCTCGGGGTTGTGCTCGCACATCATGAGCACGGTCCGCTTGAAATTGGATTCCAGCAGATTTGCCGAAGCGATCAGCAGTTTGCCGGCAGCAAGCCGCTTATATTCATTGAACACACCCATCCCTCACATACCTCAGTGTTTCGTTCCCAGCCACTCGAGCACTTCCCGCGGATGATCCGCAGCCTTTACCTTCGGCCAGACTTTCTCGATTATTCCCTGTTCATCGACAAGATACGAGACCCTTGAGGTACCCATGTACTCCCTGCCCATGAACTTCTTCTGTCCCCAGACACCGTAAGCCTCAACCGTCTTTTTCTCCTCATCGGCCAGAAGCCGGAAGGGCAGGCTGTACTTGTCGGCAAACTTCCGGTGGCGGGCCTGGGGATCGACACTGACCCCGATGACATCCACGCCTCCAGTGTTAAAGTTAGGCAAATTATCACGAAAAGCGCAAGCTTCGGCCGTACAGCCGGGCGTATCGTCCTTGGGATAAAAATAAATGAGTACCTTCCTGCCTCGGTACTCTTCAAGGTTCACTTCTCTGCCGTCCTGGTCCCTGCCATAAAGAGGGGGAGCCGGAGTACCTGGTTCTAGCAATGTCATATGTACTGTCTGTTGCTGTTTAAGAATGCATGATTTATACTGGAAGAATCGGGATGCGGGGTAAATAGTTTCCCCGTCGAACCACTGACACTCTTGAAATGAAGCCCTACGCATACTGCCCGCTCTGCGGCAAAGAACTCAACCCGTCATTCCTTGAAGGGCGCCATCGGATGGTCTGCAGGGAATGCGGATGGATACACTACAGCAACCCGCTTCCGGTGGCGATAGCCTGCACCCTGAACCCGAAAGGAGAGCTCCTGCTCATACGCAGGGCACATGAACCGGCCCTCAACGAATGGGCGCTGCCGGGCGGGTTCCTGGAATCGGGAGAGCACCCCGAAGAGGGGTGCCTGCGGGAACTGAAAGAGGAAACCTCGCTTGATGGCAAAATCGACCGCCTCATCGGCGTCTACCACCGGGAAAGCACCATGTACGGCTCGCTGCTCGCCGTCGCCTACGCCGTCACAGCCTCGCATGAAGACATCCGGATCAATCACGAGGTATTCGAAGCCGGATTCTACCCCGTTGAGCGGATGCCGGAAGTCCGCATCCCGCTGCACCTGCAGATCATCCGGGAACACCGGGACGCCATGGAGTCAAAGAGCGCCTGAAGCCGCCCCCTCCCCACGACTTTCCGGACTGAGGGCCCCGGCAAGACGGCTCCCCGCACGCTCGATATCGTACCCGCCGGGATTCTGGAAGACCCGCAGCTCAAACCATGGAAGCACTGCCAGCACATGGTCGAAGATGTCGGCCTGCACCCCTTCATACGCCGCCCACTCCTTTTCCCGGCAGAATACGTAAATCTCGATCGGAATGCCCCCTGCGGTCGGCTGCAGCTGGCGTATGATGAGGGTCATGGAGGTGTTGATATTGGGATGGCTCCTGAGGTAGGCTGCAAGATAGGCACGGAAAGTACCCAGGTTGGTGAGCCGGCGGGCGTTCACCGGGGAGGTGTTGCCGTCCTGGAACCTGCTGTTCCACTCGCTGAGCTCCCGTTCCTTTTCCTCAAGATAGCCTTTCAGCAGGCGCACCTCCCTGAGCTGCATGAGCAGCGCTTCGTCGCAGAAACGGACGCTATGCATATCAATCTGCACCGAGCGCTTGATGCGCCGCCCTCCGCCCTCGCTCATCCCGCGCCAGTTCTTGAAGCCCTGGGAAATCAGTGAATAGGCCGGAATGGTACTGATGGTCTTGTCCCAGTTCTGCACCGACACCGTCACAAGCGAAATATCGATAACATCACCGTCTGCCCCATACTGGGGCATTTCGATCCAGTCGCCGACCCGTACAAGGTTGTTGGCCGAAAGCTGCACGCCGGCTACGAGGCCGAGAATCGAATCCTTGAACACCAGCAGCAGCACGGCCGTGAATGCACCAAGGCCGCTGAGGAACACCACCGGAGACTTGCCCATCAGCTTCGACACCACCACAACGAGAGCCACTGCGAGGGCCAGCGCCTTCAGCACCTGCATGAAGCTCTTCACAGGAAGACGTGCGGCTGAAGGACGGGTTGAGAGAAAATCCTGCATGGCATCAAGCAGGGAAAATACCAGCATGACAAGAGCAACCGTCAGGTAGAGGACGGCAGCGTCCTTCACGAACGGCACAAACGCCGGGTAGTACTGGAGGAGTGGATCGGAAAGGATGTGCAGGAAAATCGGCGGCAGAAGCCGTGCCAGCCCCGAAAACACGTTGCGCCGGACCAGGATATCGTCGAACGTCGTCACCGTCCTCAGGGCAAAGGCGCTTATCATTTCAAGAAGCACCCGCTTGAAGCCGAGTTCGAGAACGATGATGAGAAGAAGGGCGACGGCCACGGCCGAAAGGGTGGCGAACAGGGCGGAGAGGCCGGCGTCAAGACCGTAGGAAGAGAAAAAATCAAAGAGCAGCTGCATCATGAATCAGGTTCTCGTGTTTGAAAAGTCACTGGCCATCGGCAGTGTGACGCTGAAGGTCGAACCGCGATTGAGGCGGGAACGCACCTTGATGTCGCCCTTGTGGGAAAGGACGATATGCTTCACGATGGAGAGGCCGAGGCCGGTGCCGCCCAGCTGGCGGGACCGGGCCTTGTCGACACGGTAGAAGCGCTCGAAAATCCGGTCGAGGTCCTGGTGCCCGATCCCGCTGCCGTTGTCCTCCACGTCGAACTGGACCGAGTCACCGGTGCGGAACGCGCTGAAGCGAACCCTGCCGGTACCGGCTTCAACGTACTTGACTGCATTGTCAAGCAGGTTGCGGACGACAATGCCGAGATAGGCTTCATCTGCCAGGACCGGAGGAAGACCCTGCGGAATGCTCAGTTCAAACGTCACCTCTTTTTTGGCGAATGCCGGCCGGAGCATCTCCATGGAATTCTCGACCACCTTCGAGAGATCAACCGGGCCATACGTATACTCGATGCGCCCGGACTCGATTTTCGAGAGATCAAGCACATCGTTGACGAGCGCGGTAAGCTGCTCGCTCTCCTGCAGGATGATGCGCAGGAACGCCTGGGCGTGTTCGGGATCATTCATGGCGCCGTCAAGGAGGGTTTCGGCGTACCCCCTGATGCTGGTAAGGGGGGTTCGCAGCTCGTGCGACACGCTTGAAACGAAATCGCGCCGGATCCGCTCAAGGTTCCTGAGGCGGGTAATGTCATTGAGTACGAACACCGAACCGTCGAACTCCCCGTCCCGAACCACCGGCATGGAACTGATCTGCATGGTCCGTATCCCCTTGACCGTCGTTACCGCCATTTCCTCCTTCAGAACTGCGGTACGGCTCCGGTGAACCCTATCGATGAGGGCGCGGAGCCCGCTGTCGCCAAGCATGGTGAGCGGCCGCGACTGGAACATTGCGCCACTCAGACGAAACATGCGGGCGGCTGAAGGGTTCAGAAGAATGATGTCGCAGGCGGAGTCGGTAACGACAATCGCCTCACGGATGCCGGAAAAAACCGCCCGGTACCACTCTTCACTGCGGCTCATTTTCCGGATCTCTTCCGACATGAAATTGCAGGCCCGGGCCAGCATGCCGATTTCATCGCGACGGTGCGAGGGAATCGTACCGGAGAAATCCCCATGAACACGCTTCTCTGCCGTTTCGGCAATGCGCCGCAACGGGCGGGCGATGAAAAATGCGGTAAGAAGCACCACCCCGAGAGAGAACAGCAGGGCGAAAAAGAGCCCGCGCTCTATCCCCTTACGGACACCGGCTTCGAACAGACGGATATCGTAGAGCGGCTTGGCAAAACGCAGAACGGCAAACGGACGGGGAGAACCAACGGCAACAGCCATATAGAGCATCTGCTCCTTGATGGTCCGGCTGTAGCGGGCATTCTGTCCGAAACTGCCGGACAGCGCCCCCCTGACCTCAGGCCTCATGCCATGGTTCTCGATGCGGGAGAGCTTGTCCCTGTCGATGTATGAGTCGCCGATGACCCGTCCATCGATTGCAATGAGCGTCACCCGTAAGTCGAGAATGGAACCGATTCGGTCCGCCCAACCGTCGGGGTCGGCCTCTACGCCTGCACGGGCTGCCCCGCTCTTGAGCATTTCACGGTTCAGCGCAAGCTCGCGCTTGAGCTCCATGCCGATGCTCGTCTGCAACACCTCGCGCAACTGGCGGCCGAGCGTCAGGTAACTGACGATGACCGTCAGAAAAACAATGACACCAAACACAGCACCAAGCCTGAAGGAAACCCTAGCCTGCATCAGCCTCGTCCCCCGTCTTCCTCGAACTTGTAGCCAAGACCCCTGACCGTCTTGATTTTCGCCCCCACGGCTCCGAGCTTTTCACGGAGCCTCGTGATATGGGTATCTATCGTACGGGTGTTGATGGTGCGGTCGACGTCCCAGACGTCGCTGAGCAGCATTTCGCGCGACTGTGCCTGCCCTTTGCGCTTCAGGAGCGCGACGAGGAGCTTGAACTCCATCAGGGTGAGCACCAGTTCCCGGCCATCGAGGGTGACGGCATGGCGGGAGATGTCGACGTCGAGAGCGCCCGAGCGGAGAGCATCGCGGAACACGCCGCCCTGCCGGCGGTCTCTTTTCAGGACGGCCCTGATGCGCAGCGTCAGCTCTCTCGGGCTGAACGGCTTGACCACGTAGTCGTCTATTCCCAGCTCGAAGCCGAGGATCTTGTCGATCTCCTCACCCTTGGCCGTCAGCATGATGATGGGAATATCCTTATAGATCTGGTGCTGGCGGATCTTGCGGCAGACATCGAACCCGTCGATACCCGGCAGCATGATGTCGAGCAGGATGAGATCGAAACTCCGCATCGAGAGCTGCTCGAATGCATCTTCGCCGTTTTCTGAAAACTGGCATTTATAGCCTGCCTTTTCAAGGTTGTAGCCGACCAGCTTGGCCAGATTGCGGTCGTCCTCGACAACGAGAATCAATGGATCAGACATGGGAATGGGGGGGATGGTTACGGTTTTTTTGCAATGTACGCATAAATACCTGCTAATCCAGAGCGTTACGGCAGCAGGGAACCCGGGGGATCATCACCCGGCCTTCCAGCACGCAGCCTCGTGGCCGGGAGAATAGGCAACGAGTTCAGGCTGCTCTTTGAGGCAGTGGCTATCGGCCATGGGGCAGCGCGGCGCGAACCGGCAGCCGGGCGGGATATGGATTGCGGAGGGCACGCTGCCCTCGATCACATGCAATCGTTCCTCATTCGAGCCAATCCGCGGAATGGATTTCAGGAGCCCTCTGGTATAGGGATGGAGGGGGTTGTCGAAAATCTCCTTTACCGGCCCTTTTTCCACAACTCTGGAAGCATACATCACCAGCACCTCTTCACAGAGTTCAGCAACGACACCGAAATCGTGGGTGATGAGCATCACGCTCATCGCGGTGTCAGCCTGAAGGCGGGCGATGAGGTCGAGGATCTGCGCTTGAACGGTGACATCGAGCGCTGTTGTGGGCTCGTCGGCAATCAGGAGCGACGGGCTGCAGGAAAGCGCCATGGCGATCATCACCCGCTGGCGCATCCCGCCGGACAGCTCATGCGGCCAGGCCGAAAAACGGCGTGCAGGATCTGCAATGCCGACCAGGCGCAACAGCTCGACGCTACGATCTTTTGCTTCAGCCTGGCTGATATCCTGATGAATGAGGATCTGCTCCATGATCTGCCGCCCGCAGGTAAAGACGGGATTGAGGGAGCTCATGGGCTCCTGGAAAATCATGGCAATCTCGTTGCCGCGGACCGCCCGCATTTCCTCCTCATGCAACTGCAGAAGGTCGCGGCCCTTCCAGAGGATCTCGCCTCCGGCGAAATACCCTGGGGGGGTTGGAATAAGACGCATGATGGAAAGCGCGGTCACCGACTTGCCGCTTCCCGACTCGCCTACCACACCGAGTGTCCGGTTCGGGGCAATGGAAAACCCTACCCCGTCCACAGCCTTTGCCGTACCGGCATCGGTCGAGTAGTAGGTCCTGAGGTTTTTCAGTTCCAGAATTTTTTCCATATATAGGAGTCTTTCCTGCCCAGCCGGTTACGCACCACCTTTGCCCTGCCCGGTGCGGATCATGGATGAAAATATGGTTTGTACGCATCATATGAAAACAATTACGGGCCAAGCCCCCCCAAGCACCCTCCTTGTCAGGAAAAAAACCGGATTCCTTACCGAGGCCGTGCGCCGTTCCGAGCCCTTCATCCGACTGCTTGATGCCCTCGGAGCACCCTTTGGCAGCGCTGAAAAGGTCCCCATTTCCGGCATACGCGGCTCACTCGGACCGCTGCTTGCCGCAGCGCTGCACGACGTATGGAAAGGTCCTGTTCTCGTGATTGCAGGAGCGCAGGCCTTCGACGTCTACGACCACGACCTTCCTGCCCTCACCTCCGAAAAAAAGGCCTGCAGCACGGCCGACGGGATTCCTGCAGCCATCGGAGCGCTCCGGGGAAAGGGCCTGCCTATCATCCTCTCCTCGTTCAGCGATCTTCATACGTCGCTCTGCCGGCCTGAGGATGCCTCCGGCCGGATACTCCGCATCGAAAAGGACCGGGACGCCGGCTATATGAAGCTGAAAACGTTTCTTGAAAACAACCGATTCGTGCACCGCGAGTTCGTCGAGGACGAGGGCGAGTATTCCGTCCGCGGCTCCATTGTCGATGTATTCCCCTACGGAACGGGTGAACCGGTCCGGATTGAATTTTTCGGTGACACCGTCACCTCGCTCCGAAGCTTTGACATCAACAGCCAGCTTTCCGGCAAAACGCTCGATGCGGCCGAACTCTCGGCAGACCTTGCCGGGGAAGGTACGGAAGCGGCGGCGACGATGCTCGACTACCTACCGCCCTCCACGCTCGTCATAATCGACAGCACTCCTGAACTCCGGGCTGAGGACGACGACCGGGAGCTCGAGGCGGCACTCGGACAGTTCCTGCAGATCGAGATCGGGCCCGCCAGAGATCGGTCCATCGACTTCCAGTCAGTCGAACAGACCCGTATCAACGCCAACTTCCGCATGTTCGCCACCATGCTCAGCCGACGGGAGGATCCGCAGCGCCAGAGGGTGTTTGCCGCCTCCAGCGAACGGGAAGTCGGTGAGCTCGCCGACTTCCTCACCGAGGAAGCTGCCGAAGCCGGAGAAGGCGCACTCGAGGAAATCTTCTGGGTGCCGGTAAACCTGCACAGCGGGTTCCGCTATGCAGGGATCGACCTCTATACCGAGGCTGATATCTTCGGCAAACTGCACTCGCGCAGGGTGCGCAGAAAACGCAAGATCAAGGGAATCTCCCTCAAAGACCTCCAGAAGCTCAAGGTCGGAGATCATGTCGTGCATGAAGACTACGGGGTCGGAATCTTCCGTTCGCTGGAAACCATCACCGCGGGGAACTCCGAGCAGGAGTGCGTGCTGGTGGAATATGAGGGGGGAGATCAGCTCTTCGTCAATGTCCAGAACATCAACCTTCTCTCCAAATACGCGGCATCCGAAGGATCCAAACCGGTCCTCTCCAAGCTCGGCAGCCCGAAATGGGCGGCAAGAAAAGAAAAGGTCCGCTCGAAGATCCGTGACATCGCCATCAACCTCATCAAGCTCTATGCCCAGAGGAAAATGCAGGCCGGATTCGCATTCGGTCCCGACTCCATCTTCATGCGCAAATTCGAGTCTTCGTTCATCTTCGAGGAGACCCCCGACCAGCTGAAGGCCATCGAAGAAGTGAAAAAGGACATGCAGGAACCGCATCCGATGGACCGCCTCATCTGCGGCGATGCCGGATTCGGCAAAACCGAGATCGCCATGCGGGCGGCGTTCAAGGCCGTCGAATCCAAAAAGCAGGTGGCCATACTCACGCCGACCACCATCCTTGCGCACCAGCACATGGAGACCTTCAGCCGGCGATTCCTGAACTTCCCCATCACCATTGCAATCCTGAGCCGCTTCGTCCCCCGTGCGGAGCAGCAGGAGACCATCCGCCGCATCAAGGAAGGCAAGGTAGACATCGTCATCGGTACCCACCGCCTCGTTTCAAAAGACGTCCTGTTCCGGGACCTTGGCCTGCTCGTCATCGACGAGGAGCAGCATTTCGGCGTGGAAGTCAAGGAAAAGCTGCGCGAACAGTTCCCGGGCGTCGACACCCTCACCATGTCGGCAACCCCGATTCCGAGAACCCTTCAGTTCTCAATGCTCGGAGCCCGCGACCTCTCCATCGTCTCCACCCCGCCAAAAAACCGGCAGCCGGTGGAAACCGTCGTGACAGACTTCGACAGCGAGCTCATCGCATCTGCAATTGAGCGGGAGATTGCAAGAGAGGGCCAGGTCTTTTTCCTCCACAACCGGGTTGCCAGCCTCGGTGAAATGCAGCAGATGCTCCATGACCTGGTACCACGCGCCCGGATTGTCTTCGCGCACGGGCAGATGCCGGCACGCGAACTCGAAAAGATCATGATGGATGTCATGCAGGGCGAGGTCGATGTCCTCATCTCGACCACCATCATCGGCTCGGGCATCGATATATCAAACGCCAACACCATCATCATCAACCGGGCCGACATGTTCGGCCTATCGGACCTCTACCAGCTCCGTGGACGTGTCGGGCGCAGCGACCGGAAGGCCCACTGCTACCTGATCACCCCGCCACTGCATACCCTCAAGCGCGAAGCCATACAGCGCCTGGCCGTCATTGAAAGCTTTACCGAGCTCGGTTCAGGCTTCAGCATCGCGCTCCGTGACCTCGACATCCGCGGCGCCGGCAACCTCCTCGGTGCCGAACAGTCCGGATACATCCATGACCTCGGCTTCGACCTCTACCAGAAAATGCTCGAGCAGACTGTTGCCGAACTGAAATCAGGCGATTTCAGCCACCTCTTCACCGGTGAAGCCCGGCCTGACCTGCCGGAGAAGTCGACCGACATGTCCTTCTTTTTCGACGCCCTCATTCCCGAACACTACGTCACGGCAACCCACGAGCGGTTCATGTTCTACGAGAAAATCTCCCGTGCCGCCGCAGCCCGGGACGTCGAGGCCGTCGGGACGGAACTGCGGGACCGGTTCGGCCCTCTTCCCGAAGAGGTCGAAACCCTTCTGCTTCTGGCAAAGCTGAAGATCACGGCCTCGCCGCTCGGTCTTGAGAAAATCGAATTGCAGAAAAAAACCGCAACCCTCATCCTCCCCGACGCCAGAGAGGAAGGCCCCGTACAGGGCAAGGAGTTCCTGCAGCACCTTTTCACCGCCGTCCAGGAGCCGATTCTCCAGCCCTACGCCCCGGCATTCAGTTTCGAGAAGAAAATGAAACTTGTCCTCCATCACCCGCCGGGATCCGACACCTCACCGACTGAGCTTCTGAGGCGCTATACCGCGCTGCTTGGAGAGCTCGACACCGCCTCCAGGGAAGAGAGGGCAACGGAAAACTGATTCACTTCGCTGTTTTTTTCACGGCAACTTTTTGGCGTGCACCCAGGGTTACTGTGTCTATTGGATCCAACTGTATGAACAAGAGAACAATAGACCATATACCCATGAAAATCATCATAAACGACAGGGAACATGACGCAGAGACCGGTGAACGCCTCATAGACGTGGCCCGGAGCGGACATGCCCATATAGGATACTTCTGCGGAGGCAACGCCATCTGCCAGACCTGCTATGTCAAGGTCCTTGAAGGAGCCGAACTCCTCTCTGCTCCCGGTGAACCAGAAAAAGCGATGCTTTCTGAACGGCTGCTTGCGGAAGGAAACCGGATGGCATGCCTCGCAACCATTGAAAAGCCCGGAACCATCAGGGTGCTCTCAGCCGTGGAGGAGGTCAAGCGGATGGCCGAAACCGATCCGCTGCAGCTGCCGGCCTACTCGGCAAAGATGGGATGGGAAGCCCTCGTTGCTTTTCCGTCCACCATCGCAATGCAGTTCGAGAGAACCCGGGAAGGCCATCTCGATGCGCCCGGCATCCTCCGGGACATGGCCGGAGCCCTGCTCGGGGCGTTTGAGCTTGCCCTGGCCCTGCTCTTCGGCTCAAAAGCCGGAAAAGAACCCGCCGGCGACTGCTGCAATGCCGACAAGGCGGAGGGCTGCAGCTGCAGCTCCACCAACGGCCACGGCGTCCGCAGGGCTGCATGAACGTCAGGACCCCCGCCGGCCTCTGCATGAAAAAAAGGGCCGGTGGGGCCTGTCCTGAAATTGATTATATTTTCATCGATCCCCACCATGACGGCAACCCATGTGACACTGACGGACAGCGAAGCGCAACCATAAGGCAACCAACAAAGACAAACGGAGACGATCATGATCATCCATGTGAACCAGAGACCCTGTGAAGCACAGACAGGCGAACTGCTGCTCAAGGTAGCCCAGCATAATAAAAGCCATATCGGCTACATCTGCGGAGGCAACGGCATCTGCCAGAGTTGCTTCGTATATGTACAGGAGGGAATGGAGCACCTCTCGCCCTTGAGCAACGTCGAAAAAGCCTGCATTTCCGGGAAACTGCAGGCCGAGGGCGGAAGGCTGGCCTGCCAGACCGTCATTACGGGAGAGGGCACCATACGGGTGCTCACCCGCGCGGAGAATCTCCGCCGCATCGTGCTCGGCCTGAATGTACCGGGCTTCATCACCTATGCACAGACCATCGGCTACAACGTCCTGAACAAACTGCCGGACTGTGCGGGAAGCGCATTCGGACGTATCAGGAGCGGTGAACTCAATCCGGGCGACTCGCTGCGCAAAATCGGAGCCGGGCTCGGCCATGCATCCCTCTTTGTCTCGGCAAGTTTCATGGAGACCTTCGCATTCATGCAGCTTCCGGCTTCCCTCGTCACCAGCGGAGCCAAAGGAATGTACGACATGGCCTCCGGCGCCGTCTGCACGGTTTCGGGCGGAGCACTGCACCTGCCGGGCTCCACCTGCGGGCACCATGAGCCGGATAAAACGGCTTCGGTTCATACGGTAACAATCTCCGGGCGCTGAAGGGCGCCCGCCATCCCCGAACCCCGATGGGCTATTCCTCAGACCTGGAGAGCATCGAGTACGAACTCGGAGCCAAAACCCTTGAACGCTGGCTGCTGAAGCCGGAGAAGACCATGAACATCGTCATGGGCATCCCCAAAGAGCGAACTCAGGACGAACGGAGGGTTGCCATCTCCCCCGCAGGGGCACAGATCCTCAGCGAAAACGGTATCAGGATCATGGTGGAGGCGGGCGCAGGACGGTTCTGCAACTTTACGGATCAGGATTATGCCGAGGCCGGTGCACAGGTTGCCGAAACCCCGGAAAAACTTTACGGGGAATCGAACGTCATCGTGAAAGTCGCCCCCCCCCGACCTGAAGAACTGCCGCTCTTCATGCCGGGCCAGATGCTCATCTCCGCACTGCACCTCGGAACCCTCTCGGAAAACCTCATCAAGACGCTCATCGACAAGAACATCACCGCCCTTGCGTTCGAGTTCATCGAAACCCGCGACGGAGAGCTGCCGATTGTGCGCACCCTTTCTGAAATTGCCGGTTCTCTGGCCATACAGACCGCAGCCAAGTACCTTGAAACCGGCTACGGCGGCAGCGGAATACTCCTCGGCGGCATAGCCGGAGTACCGCCGGCCCACATCACCATCATCGGTGCCGGCACGGTAGGGCTCTTCGCAGCGCAGGACGCACTCGGCCTCGGAGCGCAGGTCACGGTCATTGACAAGGAGATCAACCGTCTGAGAAGATTCGAGGCGTTCTTCAACCGCCATCTGGTCACGGCCATCGCAAACGACCATTACATCGCAGAGCTTGCCAGAATGTCGGATGTCATGATCGGAGCCCTGAGCCCGAAACAGAAAGTGCAGAAACCACCGGTCAGTGAAGCGGTGGTCAAAACCATGAAACCCGGATCCGTCATCGTCGACGTCTCGATAGACCAGGGCGCATGCTTTGCCACAAGCCGCCACACCTCTCACACCAATCCGATCTACGTCAAGCACGGCGTGACCCACTACTGCGTACCGAACATTCCCTCCGCCGTCGCCAAAACGGCATCCTTCGCCCTTACAAACACACTGCTCCCATTCCTTCTGAAAATGACGGAGCATGAAACCATCTCCGACATCCTCTGGAAGAGCCACAGCCTCCGCAAAGGCACCTATGTCTACAAGGGGTACATCACCAGAAAGATCCTCAGCGAACTCACCTTGTTCCCCTACCGCGAGATTGACATGCTGCTTGCATCCTCCGGAAGAGCCATGCCCTGAAGGTCGAGTGGCCCCATTACTCCAGCGGCACGAGCGGCCGGCCGAATCGCGAGGCGACGAGTGAAGCGCATGAGACTCCGGAATAGGTCACGGCAATCACGCCCTGCCCCGGGAAGGTGCTGTCGCCGACCATAAACAGATTCCTCAACCGAGTAAGATTCTGCGGCTTCAGGAGGATGTTCTGACCCGGCTTCAAGAGCGGACCGTAGGAGCCCTTGTACCGGTTCAGCCAGCGTTCATGCGTCAGCGGCGATGCCGATACCCGTACCTTCACGCCGCTTCCGATCCCCGGCATGAGACCCTCAAGACGGCCCATAAGCTCCGCCTCCATGGACTGCTTCCTGCGGGTGTACGCTTCGCTTCCCCGCTCCATGCCTTCCCACCGCTCCGCCTCGTCCGTGACGAATGCATGCACGACATGGTGGCCCGGAGGAGCCAGCGAGCGGTCGAGGAGCGACGGCACCGAGCAGTAGAGCGTCCCGCCCGGCCGGTCGAACCCCTCCCATGCATCCACCTGCACGTGGTGGACATGCATCCCCTCGGGCACCACTCCGGCCTCGACGCCGAGATAGAGCTGGAACCAGCTCGGTGCCCGAAGGAACCGGTGTTCAGGGACCCTGAAGCGGCTGTCATCGACAAGGCGGTTGAAGGTATCCCAGATGGTGGCATTGCTCAGAACCGCGCCGGCCCGCAGTTCCTCTCCACCCTCAAGGCGCACGCCGACGGCCGCACCGCCCTCGACCAGGATCCGCTCCACCCCGGCCCCGTAACGGACCACGCCGCCGAACTTTTCCAGCCCCTCGACAAGAGCCCGGGGAATCGAACCCGATCCGCCGAGGGGATAGTTGATGCCACCGTGGTGGCGGTCGGCCAGGCAGATGCCGGCATTGACGAGTGGCGTTCCGATTGCGTCCTGCAGGGCCCATGAGTATGCCTCGATGTCGATGAAGCGCAAAAGGGCCGGATCGCTGATATGACGCCTTGCCGTACGGCCCATAGAGCGGAAGGTCTTCAATGCCAGCGCGGCGGTTTTGAGCGGGTATGCCGCACCGACCGAAAGCAGGTGACGGGGGTCTTCAAGGGAACCTGCCGGCAGGGAACTGAGAATGTCGTATACGGCTTCGAGCTCCCGGTAAAAGCGCTCGATGCCCGCGGCCTCATGCGGGAATGCGGCGGAAAGCTCCCCGAGAAACCGCGCCCGCTCGAAATGCGCCCGGAGGTCCAGCCCTCCGGGCAGGTGGTAGTGTATCTGGACCGGATCGGGAACCGATGGAACCTCGACACCAAGTCGACGGAACACCCTGGTGTGGAGGTTGAGGGTTCCGCTGCGGCCGTTTTCGGCGAAACCGTAGAAGACCGAAGCCCCGGCATCGAACGTATACCCCTCACGCCGGAACGACGAACAGCTGCCGCCGGGCTGGCGGCTCTTTTCAAGGACGACGACCCGGAACCCCCGCTCCTGGAGCAGGGCAGCGGCAGTCAGACCACCGATGCCGGCACCGATGACCAGGATATCTGCAGTTGCATCAGCCAGACTCATAAAAGGCGGATTTAATGGTGAAGGGGTGTGATGGGATGCACTCGCTTAAAAATAAATCATTTAATTTTGTTTAATTTACTCATGAAGAGCGAACTGCATATCATCTGAAACGATTTCTGAACCAGGAAGCCTACAAGCACATGACCAGAACCGATCCGACCAGACAAAGCTCCCCCGAACAGAAAAAAAACACGCTGAGCGCCGAAGAACAGAAAAAACAGTCCGAATTTCAGCAGGAAGCCGTCGTTCATCTCAATGCGCTCTACAACTACGCGCTGCACCTCACGATGAACCCCGATGACGCCAATGACCTTGTTCAGGAAACCTATCTCAAAGCTTATAAATTCTTCAGTTCCTTCGAGCGGGGAACAAACTGCAAGGCCTGGCTGTTTAAAATCCTCAAAAACAACTATATCAACCGATTCCGGAAAAACTCGAGAGAGCCGGGCAAGGTAGATTATGACCTGATCAAGGATTTCTACCATACCATCAAAGACACCCGCAGGGATTCAAGCGAAACGGAAACCGACTATTTCCACACCCTGCTGCATGAAGAAGTCTATACGGCGCTGCAGTCACTTCCCGAAGAGTTCAGGGAGGTCATCCAGCTCTGTGACATCGAAGGCTTCACCTATGAAGAGATTGCAAATATGGTCGAAAGCCCCATCGGAACAGTCCGCTCCAGACTTTACAGGGGCCGCAAGCTTCTTCGGGAGCAGCTGGAAGGATATGCAAAAAAGTTCGGCTTCAACACCGAAACAGGCAGATAGCACACAACACCCATACAGACACAACCCATTAATCTATGAACTGTAAAACAGCCCGGGTACTGATGAGCGCCGCAGTGGACGGCGAACTCACAGGAAAGGAGGAAGAGGGGCTCCGCCTTCATTTATCCCAATGCAGCGACTGCAGGATGGAATACGAGGAGGCGAAAAAGACAAAAATGATCGTTAAAGAAAAGATTGTCCGCTTCAAAGCCCCCCAGTCTCTGGTCGACTCCATCATGGACCTCTCGTTCACGTCTGAGAAAGAAGAACAAAACACCCTCGTTTCCGAATGACTTCCAGTGGTCATTCGGACCGGGATCTAAATGCCTTTTTGGTTTGAATTGTATGAATTTATAGCTATATAGGCTAAGCATGTCCGAAAAAGGATACTGCGTAACACTTGACAGACAGCGGCCGGCAGACGCCGCGCAACAATAGCCTTGAGCATGAGCAAAACGGTCAGCATCTCAGAAGAAGAAGTTAAACGGTGGAACCTCAACATGCCGGACGAAATGCTTGAGGCGGTATCTAACCGCTTCAAACTGCTCTCCGAGCCGATGAGGCTTAAAATCCTCCGTGTACTCTGTGAAAACGAACGCACGGTACAGGAAATCGTCAATGCCGTCAATGCCAGCCAGGCGAACATCTCCAAACATCTGGCCCTCATGCACGACAACGGCGTCGTCAACCGTCGCAAGGAAGGCCTCAAGTGCTACTACCGCATTGCCGACGACAGCATCATCTACGCCTGCTTCCTGATTTCAAAAAGCGTTGTCGAAAACCTCCAGGACCGCCTGAGCTGGGTCCAGAAGGTCAACAGCAACCTCAACAGCTGATCCCCCTTCCTGCCGGGCGGCGCACCGATGCCGCCCCGGCTCCCTCTTCATCTGACAGAGAAGACAGACTTTCCTGTCACATATCTGACATTTCCATCCTATATCTGACACCAGTTCGCTGAAAAAGCGGATTGGCACGCTATTTGTACTATTACTCCTGATGAGCGTCACGCTCACGATGAACCATACGGAACACCGAAAACCAGTTGAATAAAAGGAGAATAGACATGCTTGTACAATTGGCAAAAGACCCCCTGAAGCTTTTCGACGACATATGGTCCGGCACCCAGATGCCGTCCGCTCCTGCATTCAAGGTCGACATCTCTGAAGACGCCACGGCATTCCACCTTGATGCGGAACTTCCCGGCATTGAAAAGGAGAAGATTGCCCTGAACATCGAGGATGACGTGCTCACCATCAAAGCCGAAAGGAAGAAGGATGCCGTCGAGACGGAAAAAGATTACCACCGGGTCGAGCGCACCTACGGAAGCTTTTCGAGGAGTTTCAACCTTGGAGAGATGATTGACCAGGAGAACATCGGTGCAGAATTCGACAACGGCGTTCTGCATGTCACACTGCCTAAAGCGCAGCCGGTCAGGAAAACGAAGGAGATTTCCATCTCCTGAGTGTAAGGATAAAACCGCAGAGGGGCCCCCGCGGTTGAATGAGGGGGCCTTTGGATTAAACATCATAACAAAAGGATACTTTCATCATGGGAAAAATCATCGGCATTGACCTTGGCACGACCAACTCATGCGTGGCGGTCATGCAGGGCACACAGCCAACCCTCATAGAAAACTCTGAGGGCAACCGCACCACCCCGTCAATGGTGGCCTTCACCAAAACCGGCGACCGCCTTGTCGGACAGGCAGCCAAACGCCAGGCCATCACCAACCCGAAAAACACCATTTTTTCAATCAAGCGTTTTATCGGCCGCAAGTTCGACGAAGTGCCGAACGAAAAGAAAATCGCACCCTATGAGGTCGTTAACGAAGGCGGAGAGGCCCGCGTAAAGATCAACGACAAGACCTACTCCCCGCAGGAGGTCTCGGCAATGATCCTGCAGAAAATGAAGCAGACCGCAGAGGACTTCCTCGGTGAAAAGGTCACGGAAGCCGTCATCACCGTGCCGGCATACTTCAACGACGCACAGCGCCAGGCGACCAAGGATGCAGGACGCATTGCAGGGCTTGAAGTCAAGCGCATCATCAACGAACCGACGGCAGCCGCGCTTGCCTACGGACTCGACAGAAAACAGACCAGTGAAAAGGTTGCGGTCTTCGACCTTGGTGGCGGAACCTTCGACATCTCGATTCTCGAGCTCGGAGACGGCGTCTTCGAAGTGAAGTCGACCGACGGCGACACCCATCTCGGTGGTGACGACTTTGACCAGAAGATCATTGACTTCCTTGCCGATGAGTTCAAGAAGCAGGAAGGCGTCGATTTGCGCAATGACGCAATCGCTCTCCAGCGCCTGAAAGAAGCCGGTGAAAAAGCAAAGGTCGAGCTCTCCTCGAGGACCGACACTGAAATCAACCTGCCCTTCATTACGGCGACGCCCGAAGGACCCAAGCACCTTGTCATCAACCTGACCCGGGCCAAGTTCGAAGGCATGTGCTCTGACCTCTTCGACAAGATCCTCGAGCCCTGCCGCCGTGCGGTGAAGAACTCGAATGTTGATATGAAGGATATCGATGAGATCGTCCTCGTCGGCGGCTCGACCCGCATCCCGAAAGTACAGGCCCTCGTCAAGGAGTTTTTCGGCAAGGAGCCCAACAGAAGTGTTAACCCTGACGAGGTCGTAGCCATCGGTGCTGCAATCCAGGGCGGCGTATTGAAGGGTGATGTCACCGACGTCCTCCTGCTTGACGTCACACCGCTCTCGCTCGGCATCGAAACCCTCGGCGGCGTCATGACGAAGCTGATCGACGCCAACACCACGATTCCGACCCGCAAGCAGGAGGTGTTCTCCACCGCCGGCGACAACCAGACCTCGGTCGAGGTTCATGTGCTGCAGGGTGAGAGGCCGATGGCTGTCGACAACAAGACGCTCGGACGTTTCCACCTTGGCGATATCCCGCCGGCACCGCGCGGCATGCCCCAGATCGAGGTCACCTTTGACATCGACTCCAACGGCATCCTGAACGTTTCGGCCAAGGACAAGGCCACCGGCAAGGAGCAGAGCATCAAGATCGAGTCATCGAGCAAGCTGACCGATGCCGAGGTCGAGAAGATGAAGGAGGACGCCAAGGTCCACGCCGAAGAGGACCTGAAGCGCAAGGAAGAGATCGAGATCAAGAACTCGGCCGATTCGCTCATCTTCAGCACCGAAAAGCAGCTTTCGGAACTCGGCGAGAAAATCCCCGCCGACAAGAAGCCGGTAATCGAGGGTGCGCTTGAAAAGCTCAAAGACGCGCACAAGAACGGCACCATCGAGTCGATCAAAGGCGCGATGGATGAACTCAGCAAGGTATGGGGAGAGGTCGCATCGAACCTCTACCAGGCTGAAGCGGCCGGAACCGGAGCTCCGGAAGCCGACGCGCCTCAGGACGGCGGATCGAAAAAAGGCGGTGAGGGTGCCGTTGAAAACGCCGAATATGAGGTGATAGACGGCGACGGTAAATAACCGCCGGCTGCACCGAAAGAGACACAAAGGGATTCCGGAGGGAATCCCTTTGTTATTTAATCCTGTTTTACTAATTTAGAAGTTGTTGAAGGCCTGAAGTCAGGAAGGCGTCAACTTTGCTAATCAAACTGCGCCAGAAATGCAATCTCAGCTCAGCCGACCCTTCACCGCCCCGAACCAGGTCCGGGCCAGCACTTCGGGACCATGGTCGGGCAATGCCGTCCATAAAACGGAAAAGTACTTCATCACCTCCGCCAAAAGGGACCGCAGCAACGCCCTTCAGCTTACCATCAGCCCCGCATCGGGCCGGAAAAAACTGCTCCCGACCAAAGAGATGATCAACAAGGTCATTGCCGGCGAAATCGAGCTCACCATCATGAGCACCCTTCCCGACATCGGCATCAACCTCAGCCAGAAGATCCTCGACAACGAGAACCGCTACGTCATTGACTTCGACAACCGCGGCGTCAAGTGGACCATGCGCGACATTCCGGTATTTTACAATTCCATTACGCGCCAGCTCTCCGTTGAGATCGACCGCCGCACCTATTCGCTTGACGAGTTCTTCAAATAGGAAGACCCGCCTTCAGGAACATCATACCAACAAGCCATCTCCCTGATGGCTTGTTCAGTTTTACCCCGACCGCTCCTCGCGCGCGCGCTCTCTCTCTCTCTGCCTGGGACTTGAAGGACCCCTCTCAGGGTATTGTCCTGTTGTATTGAACGGCACCACCCACAGAGTCCCTCCACAGCACCATATCAGGCATCAATACCATCAGCGCCGGAGATGATGTCTACCCGATTGATGCATCGGAATGCAGCGGGTGCCTGGAAATTGGACCAACAAAAAAATAATCTCCACCCCCGGTGAAGAAGCAGAACGGGTGGCAATCAGGCGCACTTGTGGATCCTCATGCCGACCGGTGCCACGCCTGTTCTCTTCAGGTATCGCTCGCACTGCTTCTGGATATCGTAGCCAAGCATGGAACCCAGTACGAAATCCTCTTCATGGGTCATCTCTCCGAGCTTTTTGCCGCTGGTGATCTCGCGCACTACAGCCACGCACGCAGATGCTCCGAAGTAGATGTTGACCTTCGCCTGCACACATGGCTGGAGATGGTAGTCGATGCCGTAATGGCGAAGCTTTGCCGTCGCTTCCTCGGTGAGGCGTGAGGGCAGGGTATGCATGACAAGGCTGCGCAGCCCCTTTTGGAACTCGTAGATATGGTGAATAAGTACTTTCATCATGGTTCAGCTTAATGGTTACAGGTAGAGGGGCTGCATGCAGGCCGTTACTCAATGCCTCAAATGCGATGCGGCATGATGAGGATCCTCATGCTTCTCATGATGGCAGGGAGAGGGGCCCATCTGGAGGAACATGGGCTGCTGCTTGTGGTGGTCGTGGCCGAGAACGGACTTGCGGACCTCTTCGTCGAAGCGGAAGAGAGCACGACCCTCAACGGTGTGGATGATGCGGGCCTTGTGCAGCAAGGTGCCGAAAAGGTGCTCCTCTTCATGCTGCTCGGCGACATACCACTGCAGGAACGCGAAAGTTGAATAATCCTTTTCCTGGAGCGCCGCGTCGACGACATCGTTGATGCTCGCCGTAATCTTGAGTTCATGGGCGTAGGCGGCCTCGAGCAGCTCCATGTGCGAAGCCCATGAAGGAGCGGCAACAGGAACATCGCCGATGAGTGCAAGAGCGCCGGTTTCGTTGATGTAGTCGAAGAGCTTCATCATATGGAGCTTCTCCTCCTCGGCATGGCGGCGGAAAAAGGTCGCCGTGCTGTCGAGTTCCTGCGAGAGAAGCCATGCGCTCATCTGCAGGTAGAGATGCGAGGATACCGCTTCGAGGTTGACCTGGCGGTTGAGCTTTTCGAGAATGTTCTGACTGATCATTGTGTGATGGTGTTGAGGTTACGGGAAACATCCGGCATTCCGCCGGCCGAACAGCTCTCTTCAGGAAAGCATCGGGCTGATTGCCGCTGCCCAGGCACTGACCCGAACGGAGGTAAGATGGTCCTGGTTGTCGGCGTCGAGGGCAAGGCCGACGAACTTTCCATTTCGAACGGCCGTCGATTCAGAATGCTGATAATCATCGGTGGGCCAGGACCCTACGACCTCCGCCCCCGCCGCGAGGACGGCGTCGTAGATGCTCCCCATGCCATCGAGATACCAGTCGCCGAAGGAGAGCTGGTCACCGAGCCCGAACAGGGCTACCGGCTTGCCGCCCAGATCCATGGACCCGAGTTTTGGAAGGAACACCGCCCAGTCCTCCTGCAGCTCCCCTGTCCCCCAGGTCGATGTCCCGAGAATAAGCGAGTCGAATGCCATGACTTCGTCCGTACCGGCCGAAGCGATATCGCGGACGTCTGAGGAAGGGATGCCAAGCTCGTCTGCGATGAGCCTGGCGGCGGCCGCAGTGTTGCCGGTCTGTGAACCGTAGAAAATGCCTGTTCTTTTCATGTTCGATACGTTTTGGTTATGATGATGTTTTGAGTAACAAAAGTCTTCAGCCCTCTCTGCCGCCCGGCGGCATGGCCAGCCTGGCGGCAAGCTCCGGAATCCCGATTTCCAGAGACACAGCGTCCTCGACAGCCCTGCAGAACATCGGAAAATCTTTCCAGGGCACCGAGATCGTCACAATCCCGAGCATGATGATGAACGGCAGCGGATATCCGTTCCGATTCATTTCCGGACCTTTCCGCTCCCTCAGAAAGCACTCCTCCATGATGCGCATGAGCGCATTGCGCCCGACCGTGATGACGGCATGGCGGTAATGGAGATGATATGCCCCGCACGCACAGCGGCTCACGAAGCAGCGCACGCCGCAGGATGAGTCCCCTTGATCGCCTGATGCACACATAGTTCTATTTATTTAGATTTTATATAAATAAGATGATGGCCAAATAAAAAAGACGCCCCCTCCCCCCTACGCACCATCTCCCACCCATTCGTACCACACGTGGCTCTCACCGCTGCACTTTCCGCAGCAGCCGGGCCCGTGGGCAAGGGAGGTTCGGGCAACAACCCGACCTTTGAGAATCCAGCGGTCGAGCATAGACTCAACGAGGGAACGGTCGGCATTGAAATGTCGGGCGATTTCCGCCAGCGATGCGCTGCCCTCCCGGGAGAGGTAACTCTTGATGTCTGAGAGGGTCATGATAGGAATGCTGATGGTGATGAACTGATGAAAAATAAGTGGGAAGGGAGCCACACACGCCCCCTTCCCGCAACGGAACCGGCTCTTATTTTGACCCGGTTCCGCTCTTTTTGAACAGGCCGTTTCCGGCCGCATACATGATGGCGACGGTTCCCGCAAGAACGGCGGCCATACCCGCTATCCATGCAACGGATGAGGCGGGATGGGCTGAGAAGGTGCCGATCTGGTAGGCAAGGACTGCAAAGATCCAGGCCAGACCGGTTGTCCATGCTCCCGCGAACAGGGTCCACGCAAGGTTCGTTTCACGGTATACCGCAGCTATGGCGGCCACGCAGGGAAAGTACAGCAGGATGAACACCAGATAGGCGAACGCTCCTGCAGTCCCGTCGAAGAGCGTGATCATGGAACCGAAGATGGTAGACCCTATCTCCTGCTCCTCGGCAAACGCTCCGGAATCGGAGACATCGCCTACCGATATGCCGAGCGGGTCAAGCAGCGAGCCGCCGACGCCTGAGAGGTTGTCGGGAATGGTGGCCAGTGCTTCAGTGAATGCATCGCCAAGCGAGAACGTCTCCTCTTCCTCTTCCACGCCCTCTTCACCGGCCGCGGCCGATGCCGCATCGGCATCCATCTCTGAATAGAGGTTGTCGAGGGTGCCGACAACGGCCTCCTTGGCAAAGACTCCGGTAAAAAGCCCTACAGCAGCCGGCCAGTTATCCTCGCTCACGCCGAAGGGCGCAAACACCGGAGAGATGGCCTTGCCGGTAGCCGAGAGTACCGAGTTTTCCGAATCCTCGTTGCCTAATGAACCATCAGTTCCGATGGAGTTCATGAGACTCAGCACCATGATGACCGGAACAAGCACCTGACCCGCCCTCAGAATGAAGGACTGCAGGCGGTCCCATACCCGTATGAATACGCCCTTGAAGCTCGGCAGGTGCCATGGGGGCATCTCCATGATGAAGGGAGAGACGTCACCTTTCAGAAGGGTGCTCTTGAGGATGAAGCCCGTCATGATCGCTACGGCGATACCCATGAGATAGAGCAGGAACACGAGGTTCTGGCCGCCGGTCGGGAAGAATGCCACCGCAAAGAGCGCGAAGACCGGCATCCTGGCACCGCAGGACATGAAGGGAACCATCATGATGGTCATGATGCGGTCACGCCGGTCGCTCATCGTCCTTGCTGCCATGACAGCCGGCACGTTGCAGCCGAATCCGACAAGCAGAGGAATGAAAGCTTTGCCGGGAAGGCCGATGGCCCGCATGCCGCGGTCCATGACATAGGCCGCGCGCGACATGTAGCCGGAGTCTTCGAGCACCGAAAGGAACATGAACATGAAGGCGATCGGCGGAATGAAGGTCGCCATGGTCTGCAGCGCACCTCCAAGACCGGTTGAGAGGATGGCCGTCAGCCATTCGGGCGATCCCGCTGCTGCAAGAAGAATCCCTAACCCGTCAACGAACAGCGCCCCTGCGGCGATGTCGAAGAAGTCGATGAAGGAACCGCCGACATTGATGGTGAACAGGAACATCAGGTACATGAGGCCGAGAAAGATCGGAATGCCGAGATAGCGGTTGAGCACCACACTGTCGATCATATCGCTTACGGAACGGCCCGCCGCAGCCTTACGGCGCACGGCCATGGAGGTGAGTGATGCGATGAAGCGGTAATGGGCGTCCGCGATGGTGATGTCGGCATCTTCACCAAGGGTGGAGGCAAGCGCCTGGCGTGCATGTTCGCCGATGGCGGCAGCGCTGCCGAGTCTTTCTTCAAGCAGCGGGTCCCCTTCAAGAATTTTGAGGGCGTACCAGTCGGCATCATGATGGGCAATGCCGGCCCTGCCTTCAAGATCCGACGCCAGTCCCTTCACCGCCTGCACGACGTCATCAGGATATGAGACCCTGCATCCCGGAACGCGTTTTTTCTGCATCTCTCCGGCAATAGCCTCCTTCAACTCCTCGATGCCCTCGCCCCGTGAGGCGACCATCGGCACAACCCGGCATCCGAGCCCGGAAGAGAGCGCATCAGTATCGATATCGATGCCGCGGGCAAGCGCTGCATCAAGCATATTGAGCGCCACGAGCACCGGCACGTTCATCTCGAGCAGGCGGCTGGTAAGGTAGAGGTTCCGGTCGGGGTTGGAGGCGTCGACTATATTGATGATCAGTTCCGCCTCTCCCTGAAGAATGTAATCCCGCGCAACCGCCTCGTCCTCGGACATGGCCGACAGCGAATAGATGCCGGGAAGGTCGACCAGTTCATAGGCATCACCCTTGAAGGAGAACATGCCGCTTTTCCTGTCGACAGTCACACCGGGCCAGTTGCCGACCGTCTGGTTCATGCCCGTCAGGGCATTGAAAAGAGTCGTCTTGCCGCAATTGGGGTTGCCGACAACCGCAATCACCCTCGGCCGGCCCGCTTTCGGCACCGGCCGGGTTACGGCGCCTGCCAGTTCTTCAGCCTGCATCATCTTACCTCCTCAACGCTTATGCCCTCAACCTCGTTCTTGCGAAGCGTCAGACGGTAATTTTTAACTGAGATTTCAAATGGATCACCAAGCGGGGCAACCCCCTCCACTTTGATGGTTTCGCCCACAAGCAGCCCCATATCGAACAGGCGGCGCCTGAGCTGCGGAGAGGCCGAGACGGAAAGCACCTTCCCGCTCTGCCCTTTTTTGAGTTCAGAAAGATTCATAGTGTTTTTCTTTTTACGATGATTTCCATTGCTACGTTATGATCAATCGCCATCCTGCCGTCATGCACCTTCACGAGGACCGGCACTCCTCGACCGTTCTGGACGACCTCCACCACCTGCCCGGGACTGAACCCGAGCTCTGAAAGGCGGCGCTCCTGACCCTTTCCATCACGCGGCCTTCCGTGACCGGGGCCCCGACCGGCATGCAGATGCCGACCCGTTCCGTGATGACAGGAGAGCGGCCCGCCGCCGCCCTGCACCCTCCTGAATCCGATGATTTCAGCGGACTCACCTGCTCCAAGCGTACCAAGCGGAACCATCATGACTGCTCCTGTTTTGCGTATTGATTAAAATTCCATTGCAAGCTGCACGGTGAACGTATCGGTATCAGGAGTACCCGTCTGGTTGTCAGCACGCTGGTACTCGAACCCAAGACCCGCACCATCCGTGACATCCCATCCAAGGGTCGCGCCATAACGGGAATCGTTCGTACCGAAATCGTCCGATCCTTCGTAGCGCAGGGCAAGGTGCAGCGGAAGCTTGCACTGGTAGCCGGCCTCAACGCTCCATGCGGAAGGCTGCTTGCCGCTGTTTTCGCCGTCCGTAAAGTTGTCGCAGGCGCCAAGGTACTCGCCGCGGAGCTCAAATGGGCCGAAACCCGTCATCGCATTGACCGACCAGCCACCGACGAAATCATCGGTCGTCCTGCTTGCAGAGCCGTCTTCACCCTGCAGCCCATCGGTATCGGCCATATTGTTCGTCCATGAGCCACCGATGCCGTAGCGGAAGCTGTCAACCTCTTTCTGCCAGCCAATAGAGGCAACGAGGCTGTTGATTTCGCTTTCGCCTGTTTTCTGCACATCGCCCTTGAACACAGAGAGCGATCCCTGGAGGCCGCCCTCTTCATAGCCGGCCTTTACCGACGCATGGAGCTTGGTCTCGCCGAGCTCGAGGGTCATGGGGTCGGAGATCATGCTGCTCTCAAACGTACCGAACGACTGGGTAAGGCGGCCGACCTCGGCGAAGAACGGGGAGGATTCCGACTTCATCCTGATGTAGGCCTGCTCAACAAGGATGTTGTCGCTGTTTTCACCCTGTTCGTACAGCAGGACACCGTAAGCGGTGAGCCACGGGTTCAGGCCTGCTTCAAGACCGAGTTCAAGGGTCGCGAGGGTGATGTCGGTTGTGGATTTTTTGCCTTCGGTGTCAACAGAGTTGGCTTCGACCTCGACAAGACCGCCGAAGGAGAGCGATGGGCCTTCTTTCTCTCGGTCAGCATGGGACGAAGCCTCCGTTTTATTTTCTAACGCCTCAAGGCGCCGCTTCAGCTCTTCCACCTCGCTTGCAGCGAAAGCCTTTGAAGAAACAAGAAGGGCAAGGCATACCATCACGGTGCTTTTCTGAAACATGTTCATGATGCTGTGGTTTGTGTGGTTGTGTTTTAGAAGTTTCCTTATTTTGACTTTGTCTAATTAAACAGATTGAATCTACAGCTATTTAGATAAATTCCAAATAAGGAAACAAAAAAAATACGCCCCAGAGCATAAGAGTACCCCACAACCGATCCACGCACATACCACCAACCACTTATTTTATTACGACATAGCGCAAAAAGACGGAGTGGCATACCTGCTAAATAAACATCATCCGCAGCGAACGTGAAGGGTGCGGCGTATTTTCAATAAGTTTACACTATCTCCATAGCATGAAAACCTGTATCGGGTACCTTCAGTATGACAGCATAAAAACCATAGACGCATCACCATGGAAAACCTGACGGAATTCATCCGGACAGGCCGGATCATAGCCGACTCCCTTCATAAAAAAAGAGTTGAGCTGGGGCTTAGCACGAAAGAAGCCGCGAAGCTGTCGGGAGTAAAAGAGGACCGGCTCATCCGCATGGAATCAGGGGACCTTGAGTTCATCTCTCCCGTTTACCTCATCGCACTGCTCCGGGAATATGCCCTGGCGCTCGGAACCTATGACAGGGAGCTCTTCAAGGAACTGAATCAGACTGCAGGCATTCGGGTGCATCCGGCACAACAAAAATCCCTTGAGCAGTCCCCGGGACAGGACCACTCTCTCTCAATAAATCGGAATGCCGTTGCCGCAGCGGGAATCGCAGCGGTTCTCATCATCGGCGCTCTCTTCCTCAGCCGCACATACCGGACCCCGGCAGAAACCCCGGCCCTGGAGGTCCCGCCCGCCAGAGCCGGATACAGCAGTGCCCCGACGCCGACAGCCGAACTTCCGGGGCTGGAAACGAAGCAGGACGGAGCGCATGCAGCAACGGCACATAACGGATGCTTCACCCTCTCGATCAACAAAGAGACACGCGAGCCGAACGGCCGACTTAACCGCATCCCGTCAGGAGCCGGCGCCATCATCTACTTCAGCGACATTCATAGGCCTTCCGGCAAGCCCCTCTATCATGAGTGGTCGTTCAACGGTAAACAGGTCGATAAAATAGCAGTAGGCAGACCATCGGGCCCTCGATGGAGAAGCTGGTCCAGAAAAACGGTCGGAAAGGAAGGAAACGGAGTATGGAGGGTAAGGGTGCGTGAAGGAGACGGGGTGGTTCTGCGAGCCGACAGCATTCTTTCAGGAAAGCCGCCGGCAGCTGCAGAATGAAGGTGAGGGTCAGTTGAGTTTCTGGCGGGCAAGCCTGGCTTCAGGAGATGACGGGTAGACATTGACCAGATCACGGTAGCGGGTTTTTGCATTGGCCGCATCGCCGATCAGCTCGAATGAGCGCGCCTGCTTGAAAATCGCCATTGGGCGCTTGAGGCTTTTCGGGTATTTGGCAATCACCGTCTGGTAATCGAGGATTGCCTTGTCGTAGGCTTTCTCGGCAAACCAGCTTTCAGCGATGAAAAACTGCGCATCTCCAACCCTCGGTGACTTGGGATAGTCCTTGATCAAAGCCGCAAAACTCTCCCGGGCATCATTGAAACGATCTTTACCGAACATGGCAGCCCCCTCGTTGAAAAGGTCGGAATCGCTTTTGGGTGAAGGGCTGAGAGGTGCGGCAACCGTCGCGGCGGCGGCACTGTCAGGCGATGTTGCCCCGGCACTGCCGGGCACAGCGGGAGGAATGACAGCGTCAGCCTTTGGGGATGGTGTCAGGCCGAGGTATCGCTCAACTGCCTGAATCCTGCGTTCAAGCTCGTCATTTTTCTGCACCAGCAGTGAATCCTCGGCACCAAGCCGCTGAAGATTCCGCTGGCTGCTGTAGCCCACTTCGTCGATGCGGCCATGCAGTCCGCCGACCTGGTCACGGAGCTGCTGCAGGTCCGAATACGACACTGCCGACTGTGTTTTTATGGTTTCAAGGTTGTCCTTGACAACGACAAGGTCCTGCTTTGAGGCACATGCAGAAAGAAGGAAAAAGGGAACAAGAAGAAGCCTGCCGGATATGCTGGTCATGGGCGTCAGGGTGTTTGGCATCAGAAAAAAGCCCCTGAACACACAAAGAGAGAGTGCGCGCTCAGGGGGAGTGTCGTAAGAAGTCGATACTTACTTCAGGATGAAATGCGCACGGCGGTTTTTCGACCAGGCAGCTTCATCGTGACCGGTGGCAAACGGTTTTTCTTCACCGTAGCTTACCGTCTCGATGCGTGATGAAGGAATGCCAAGCCTGACGATATACTCCTTGGCCGTCGCAGCACGACGCTCTCCGAGAGCCAGGTTGTATTCGGATGTGCCGCGCTCGTCGCAATGACCTTCAATCATGGTCGAGGCTGCGGCGTTGCTGCCCATCCATGTGGCATTCTGCTGCAGCTGGGCCTGTGCGTCAGCAGCAAGTTCCGAGCTGTCAAATTCATAAAATACATCTCCGAGCGGACCGGTCTGGTATTCGTCGAAACCGTAGCCGGAGGGTCCGGATGCGACGGAAGATACTGGAGCAGGAGCCTCAGCAGGAGCGGGAGCAGAAGCCTCATCAGCACCGGAGGGAGCAACCGCATTTTTGGATGAACAGCCTGCAGTGAACATCAGCGCCAAGGCAAGAAAACCATACACACTTTTTTTCATGGAATCGGATTGTTTGAGTTAAGGGAAAGGATTGGGTTAAGGCAATCTTACTACAATGCCGCCCGGGAACCGGCGCCACGCCGCCCCGGGCTGCAAAAAACATCACTCAGCGACAAAATGGGCCCTTCTGTTCTGCGCCCATGCCTCCTCGGTGCTGCCCTGGGCAAACGGTTTCTCTTCACCGTAGCTGATGGTTTCAATACGCTCAGGACTGATGCCGAGGCTCACGATGTACTCCTTGGCGGAAGAGGCACGACGCTCTCCGAGAGCCATGTTGTACTCATTGGTCCCCCGCTCGTCACAATGCCCTTCAACAATGACCCGCTTTGAACGGTTGGCGTCCATCCATGCCGCATTGTTTTTCAGCTGGCTTACAGCATCCATGCGCAGAGCCGACTGGTCAAAATCAAAGAACACGTCACCAAGAGCAGGAACAGCAACAGCAGCCGGCGGCGGAGGTGGGGGGGGTTCGGGTGCTACTGCAACATCTTTCTGACAGCTGCATGCCCCGATGAACAGCATCGCCGGCACACACAGGATTCTGGCTAAAGGCTTGAGATTTTTCATGATTTCCCCCTTGTTTAGTTGATTGCAAAAAACTGCTGTACTGCTCAAGAACAGATGCTTCAACGGATGAACGACCATGAGGGTTGCATCTGTTCCCCCTCCATCTGGAGGAGCCGACGCTGGTTTTCCCCGTTCGCATTCATTACATACAGTTTTTTCTGGCCCTGACGACCGGAGGTAAACACGATCATGTCGCCGCAGGGCGACCATGACGGAGATTCGTTCTCGCGTGCCCCCGAAGTCAACTGGGTTGCGCCCGAACCATCCGGCCTTATGGTAAATATATTTATTTCACCGTTTTTCTCCATTGTAGTATAGGCAATTTTATCACCGGCCGGCGACCATGACGGCTGGGTATTGTAATTGCCATTGTAGGTCAGCCGGCGGGTCTGGCCCGTACCGAGATCGAGGATGAAGACCTGCGGGTTGCCGAAACGCGCTGAAACGAATGCCATCTTGGTTCCATCAGGCGAAAACGACGGGGAAAGGTCGATGCCCCTGCTGGAGGTAACCCTGCGGGCCAGGGTGCCGTCCGGCCTTACCAGATAGATGTCCTGGTCACCCTCGAAAGAGAGCGTCGTAGCCACTTCGGCATTGCTCCTCCACCCGGGATCGATGCTGACCCCCGACTGGCGGACAGAAGAAACCCTGCGGTCGGCCATGTTCATGATTTTCAGTCCCGGCCTGCCGGAAGAATAGTCGGTGTATGCCAGACGGGTGCCGTCAGGAGAAAGCGAAGGGGTCAGGGAAATGGAGCGGGAACGGGTGAGCTGACTGAGGGAGCTGCCGTCGAAGGCGCAGGAGTAGATTTCCTTGAACCCGCTCCGGTTCGACACAAACACGATGCTTGAGCCGAAAACCGAACGGCGGCCGGTAAGCAGCTGTACGAGATCGGCCGAGAATGCATGGGCGATGGCCCGGAGGTTATCGGGACGGCCCGTATAGACTTTGCTGAGGATGGGTTTGGCTCCGAAAGTCTCGTAGACGGCCATGGAAAGCTTCACCTGACCTGCCTCGGCGGAGAGCGAACCGCCGGCGAATATTTCCGCGCCGATTGAGTTGAGGGCCCCGAAATTCAGCGTACGCTTGCCGCTGGCGCCCGTCTCAAAGAGGTTCATCGGAGGGGGGATCATATTGAAGATCCCCGTGAAGGCAAGACCCTCGCGGATCTCCCGATCAAGCTCCGCCGACCATGCGGAAGCCTTTCCGCCTTCGGCAAGCGGCTTGCCAAGCACAAGGGCGATACGTCCTGCACCCTCCTTGCGGATGGCGATATACTCGCCCTCCAGGGCCATGGCGGAGAGAGGGAAACTGAAACAGGCGATAAAAGCCAGAAGAAGAGCGGCAGTACGTCGTATGGAATGCCTCATGGATACAGTGGTCTCATTTATGGGTTGAATGTCATTCATCGTTCCGGACGGCAGCAAAACATATATACACATAAGGCCCGCCGGAATGTATATAAAATATATACAATATGTTTATCCGCTGAAACAATCTCTCTTACCTCTTCTCAGCGGTCAATGCCTTTAGGAGTGAATACGAACTTGAACCGCTCGGAAGGGGGACCGTCAGACCTCGGGGGGAGGGGCGATGACTTTTCCAGTGCATTTTTCACCGAGTTGTTCAAGTAAGGACTCAAAGATGACTTTACGAACACGATCTGCTGTATCGTCCCGTCGCGAAGCACCAGTATTTCCACATATACTTCCATACCGTCAGTCCGCTGGAGCATCTGGCTGTTGAAGTTCCAGTTGCGGTTGATAATCTCGACAACCGCTGCCGAATAGGCATCAGCCGTACCGCCTCCGCCGCCGGTCCCGGAACCGCTCCCCTGCGACCCGGAGCCTGAGCCGGAACCCCCGGTCCCCTGCGACACGGATGCCTTCAGCCTGGAGAGCGCCCGCTGCAGATTGTCCTGGCTTGCAGCTTTTTCAGCAGCAGCCCTGGCGTCGACTTTTTTCTTGAGGTCTGCAATGGCTTTCTGGATATCGGGAGCCTTTTCAGCCGGAACGCTCTTGGGATCGGGAACGGTTTTCTTCGGCTTCAGGGGATCGGCCACCTTCAGCACTTTTTTTTCAGGCGCGCTCACTTCCGGCTTCTTCGGAGGCTGAGGTACAGGTGCAGGTTCCGGTTCCCTTGCAGGTGCAGGCTCCGATACCGCTGCGGCCGGACTACCGCCCCCTCCTGGTTCTCCCCCGCCCGGCATGGAGAGCAGGCTTACGGTGACGATCCTCGGTTTGAACGGGCGGACGGCCGCCCACTTCTGGTATGCGAGAAGCCCGGCAAACAGGACAAGGTGCATCACAACGGCAAGAGCAAGCCAGAAAGAAAAAGGTCTCTCTGCCCGGAAGCGGGCGCCGCTTTTTTTCATAAACCCGCCGATTTGCCCCGCTGCGGGCCTGCCGGAGCAGGTTCGGTGACCATGCCGATCTTCTCTATGCCTGCATCCCTTATCTGCGACATCACATCCATGACAAGGCCGTATGGCAATGACTTGTCAGCCTTGAGGTATACCTCCCGGGTCTTTTTGACATCAAGAAGGGAAGGCAGCTTTTCGCGCACCTCGGAGGCACCGAGTTCGTACTGGTTCACGAACACCCGACCTGAAGCATCGATGCTGATCATGAGCCCCTCGGGGTTGACATCCATCTTTTCATGCGTCGTCTCCGGGGTCTCCACCTTGACGCCGTGCGTCATCATCGGGGCAGTCACCATGAAGATGATGAGCAGGACGAGCATCACATCAACCAGCGGTGTGACGTTGATGTCGCTCATGAGCCGCCCTTTTCCGGAAGTCATCATACCTCTTCAGTCCTGCGGTTGGTTAGGTATGCAGACGGCCGTGAACTCGGGAGAAAACTCCTCGATGTCCCTCTCGATGATGCCGACCTGGAGGGAGAGATAGTTGTAGCCCATAACGGCGGGAATGGCTGCGGCAAGACCCGCAGCGGTAGCGACCAGCGCCTCCGAGATGCCGGGAGCGACGACGGCCAGCGAAGCTGACTGCACCATGCCGATGTTCTGGAATGCATCCATGATGCCCCACACCGTACCGAACAGGCCTATGAACGGAGCGGTATTGCCGACGGTGGCGAGGAACGGCACCAGCTGTGAAAGGCGCTTCACCTCGAGGTTCCCCTCCCGTTTCACCGCCCTTGCGATGCGGGCCCGAGCTTCACCCGTGCCGGGGTTTTCACCAAGGGCGCGATACTCGATGTAAGCCGCACGGAACACTTTTGCCAGAGAGGCGTCGCGGTAGTTCTCGCTTTCGGCGAAAATCCGCTCAACGCCCTGCGACTGGAAGAACGTGTCGAGAAACGCTTTCGATTCCTGCATCGACTTGCGGACGAATGTGAATTTCTGGAAAATGATGGCCCAGGAGACAACGGAAAAGAAGATGAGGATACCGAGAACGAAAAGGACGACGGGGCCCGCCTGTGAGAGGAGGGCAAGTATCCCGGAATGAGATTCAGGCATGGGAACGTGGACGGTTAAGGTTCATCATCATTTCGAGTGTGGGAGTGGCCCCCGAAGGGGCCGACAGACAAACATACAACATGCACAGACTAATCAAAAGAGTCCTGCGTTCTGGATCACAAGAAAAGCTAGCGCCGAGCCCGAAAGGGCGCAGAGGGTGTTGACGAGGTCGTTGTTTACAAGAGCGTAGCCTTTCAGGAGGCGGTTCTCCACTTTCGTACCGTCCGCCGCCATGCTATGGGTCCGTTCGGTCACCTTTTCGCGGATCGGGTCATAGTACTGGGCCTGAAGGGTTGCGCCGAAAAAGCTGTCGACAAGGCTGGCAAGCAGGCCGGAAAGACCGACCAGGAGAAAAGAGTTCAGGAGCCCGAAATCATTCAGCCACGGCACGCCGACAGCAACGGCGCCGAGACAGATGAAGAGCGAGCCGATGAATGCGCCTGCCGTCCCGGGAAACGACACCCCTCCCGATGTTCCGACAGCGACGGGCTTCAGTGTGGTGACGAGCCAGGCTTTCGGGTTCGGCCACATGGTCCCGATCTCCGTCGCCCATGTATCAGCCTGAACGGCGGCAAGGGTGCCGAGATAGGCGAAAAAGACCGCCGGGTTCCCGGTGAGTGAATAGACCACCATCAGGATCCATGCAATGCCACCGTTTGCGTACACCTGACCCGCATCGCGCTGCGATCCTTTTTCGAAGACAAGATCGAACTTCGCCTTGCGCTTCCGGCCAAGCTTTGAAAGCACCGAGGAGAGCAGATAGAAGGTCAGAAGCGGCACTGTCCAGACCATTCCGCCGACGCCGAAAATGGTCGTGCCGAGCAGGAAGGTCGCGGTCGCCCCGCTGTTATTGAGGAAACGTACCTTAAGGGAAAACACGGCAAGCAGGAAAGCGAACAGACCTCCCGTAAGGAACCCTATTGGAAGAGCCGCCTGGTTGCCCTCAAGCAGATACAGCACGTAGGCCGTGGCGACTGGAAGAAAGAAATTGTCAAGCCCGAATGAAAGCAGCGCTTCGACTGCCGTGGCGATCAGTGCGAGCAGGAGGGCAAGGAGAAGCAGCGTCAGGAGCGATGCGCCCTCCAGACCGCCATGGAACTCAGGGCGGAAAAACAGAAGCGAGAGCGAGATGAGGAGCAGCGAGACGAAAAACATCGTCGCTGAGCCCTCGACGGTCTTGGTGTTGCGGGTAAGATCGGCAATAGGGTGCTTGCCGAACGCGGAGCCCGCGAGCGCTGCCAGCGAGTCCCCCACTGTGGCGGCAAGAACGGCGGTCTGCAGGATCCAGCGGTGCTCGTCCCAGAGGAGCAGTGCTCCAAGAAGAAACGCAATCGGCAGGTAGATGCTGCCGTAGCTCTTCACAGCCTGCGATGCTCTCCCCTCCCCTTCAGGGCCCGAGAGCATCGAAGTGAACCATCCGAATGAGAGGTTCAGGGAGTTCAGAACCAGAAAAAAAAGCGCAAGGAGCACCGGGTAGAAATTCGAGTCGAAATACGAGGGTACGAAGAAAAGAACCACTCCGGTGCCGAGATGCACGATTTTTCGTGCTACGACCCTGTTGAGGCCGAAACGGCCCGCAAGCAGTTCAGAGAGAGCGATGAACAGGCCCAGAAGACCTATGGAAAGAAGGAAAGCCGGAAGTTCCGGTGCGGAAGGCATTGGGAGGGTCAGCATAGCTGCAGTGTTGATATTATGCAGAATGAGGATGCGGCAGGGCCGCGATATGATGAAAATATACGGCTTTGGAACCGGAAGGCAATGAAAACCCGCCAACCGTGACAAAGCACCGCAACACTATATGGTACGAATAAAACGCGCAATTCAACAGAAATCCCCCGTTGGGGAGGCCGATTATTCTACCGGTTTACTTGTATTAATGAAGGTGAAAATGTAATTTATTGCCGAATTTGGTCCTCAATACGTTTGCCGAAGAAACATCTTTTTCATCTTTTTCATAAATGACTGCACCGTCGCCACATACCGGTCAAGCCAGCCACCACCCTGCAGGCCATCCCGCAGGGGCCACCCTGCTCATGGCGCCCATGCCGATTTCTGCAGCCATCACTCCCGTATCGGGCGTTACCCTGAAGGGTTCAGTACGCTGAATCCGGCGCCGCCCCGAGTCCTCACACTCCTGTTTTTGCACACCACATTCACAGTGACATCGGGACCGGCGATACCGGCCTTAACAGTCAATTGCCAAAAACCACAGAGATAGCAAGCAATGAGATCCGACACCATAAAGACAGGGTTTGAAAAAGCTCCTCACCGCAGCCTCCTGAAAGCAACCGGCACCATACACGAAAAAGGCGACTACCAGAAGCCGTTCATCGGCATCTGCAACTCTTTCAATGAGCTGATTCCCGGCCACGCCCATCTGCAGGAGCTCGGCCGGATTGCCAAGGAAGAAGTCCGCAAAGCAGGTGGGGTGCCCTTTGAGTTCAACACCATCGGCGTCTGCGACGGCATCGCCATGGGCCATATCGGCATGCGCTACTCGCTGGCGAGCCGCGAACTCATCGCCGACAGCGTCGAAACCGTCGCCGAGGCGCACCGCCTTGACGGCCTCGTCTGCATCCCCAACTGCGACAAGATCACCCCCGGCATGATGATGGCTGCACTGCGCATCAACATTCCCGTGATCTTCGTTTCCGGCGGCCCGATGAAAGCAGGCCACACTCCTTCAGGCAAAACCGTTGACCTCATCTCCGTCTTTGAAGCCGTCGGCCAGCGGAGCACGGGTGAAATCTCTGAAGAAGAGCTGGAGACCATAGAAGAGAACGCATGCCCCGGCTGCGGCTCATGCAGCGGCATGTTCACCGCCAACTCCATGAACTGCCTCTCCGAAGCGCTCGGTTTCGCCCTTCCCGGCAACGGCACCATTCTGGCCGGCGACCCGCGCCGCAATGAACTCGTCAGGGAGGCCTCGCGCCGCATCATCGATCTCGTTGAAAAAAATGTCCGGCCCCGCGACATCCTCTCCCGCAGCACCCTTTTGAACGCATTCGCGCTCGACTTCGCCATGGGCGGCAGCACCAACACCATCCTGCACACGCTGGCCATTGCCAACGAGGCCGAGCTTGACTTCGACTTTTCGGAGCTCAACGGCCTGTCGGCAAAAACCCCGTATATCTGCAAGGTGAGCCCGGCAACGATGGATGTACATATCGAAGACGTGGACCGCGCCGGAGGGATTTCAGCCATTCTCCACGAGCTTTCGAAAATCGAAGGGCTCCTGGATCTCTCCGTCCCAACAGTGACAGGAAAGAGTCTTGGTGAAAACATCAAAGATGCTGAAGTGCTGGACCGCAAGGTCATCCGCACCGTCGAGGACCCATACTCGGCAACCGGCGGCCTGTGTGTGCTGTACGGCAACCTCGCCCCTCAGGGAGCAGTCATCAAGACCGGCGCCGTCAGCGCACCGATGATGCGGCACAGCGGCCCCGCAAAAGTCTACGACTCCCAGGACGATGCAATCAAAGGCATCATGGACGGCGATGTCAAGTCGGGTGACGTGGTCGTCATCCGCTATGAAGGACCGAAAGGCGGCCCCGGCATGCCCGAAATGCTCTCCCCCACGAGCGCCATCATGGGCCGTGGACTCGGCGATTCTGTCGCCCTCATCACCGACGGCAGGTTCTCCGGCGGTTCGCGAGGAGCCTGCATCGGCCATGTCTCTCCGGAAGCGGCGGAAAAAGGACCCATCGCAGCACTCCGTAACGGCGACACCGTCACCATCGACATTCCCGGCCGCTCCATCACGATGGAGGTCAGTGATGAGGAGATCGCAGCCCGAACAGCAGCACTCCCGGCTTTCGTACCAAAAATCAGGAAAGGCTACCTGGCGCGTTATGCCGAGATGGTCACATCCGCAAATACCGGCGCCATCCTGAAAACACCCGTTTCCTGTGAACCCAAATAAACTGACCATGCCGCAATCAGGACCGACCATGAATGGCTCTGAAATATTCTTCGAATGCCTCCGTCGCGAAAATGTCGAATACATCTTCGGCTACCCCGGCGGAGCGCTCCTGAAGGTCTATGAAACGCTTTACGACGTCGAGGACATCAAGCACATCCTTGTCCGCCACGAGCAGGGTGCCACGCATATGGCTGAAGGCTACGCGCGCGCTACCGGCAGGCCCGGCGTTGTGCTTGTAACCTCCGGACCCGGCGCGACCAATACCGTCACCGGCATCACCAACGCCTACATGGACTCCTCCCCGATGGTGATCTTCACCGGCCAGGTGCCGAGCTCCCTCATCGGCAACGATGCCTTCCAGGAGGCCGACATCGTCGGCATCACCCGCCCCATCACCAAGCACAACTTCCTCGTGAAGGATGTGCGGGAACTGGCATCAACCATACAGAAAGCCTTTTTCCTCGCCACCAACGGCAGACCCGGGCCGGTTCTTGTCGACATGCCCAAAGACATCCTGAACGCCAGCTGCACGTTCGAGTGGCCGGAGAGTGTCGACATCCGCGGCTTCAAGCCCACCATCAAGTGCCACCAGAACCAGATCGAGAAAGCGGCGCACAAAATTGCCGAGGCAAAGCGCCCGCTGCTGTACATAGGCGGCGGCGTCATCAGCTCCGAAGCTTCGGAAGAACTCCGGAAGCTCGCCATCGAACTGGACATTCCGGTCACCATGACCCTGCAGGGCCTCGGCGCCTTCCCGGCAAGCCATCCGCTCTCGATGGGCATGCTCGGCATGCACGGCACATTCTGGGCGAACCAGGCCGTCAACAAGTGCGACCTGCTCATTGCCGTCGGCGCCCGTTTTGACGACCGGGTCACCGGCCGGGTCGACACGTTCGCCCCGCAGGCATACAAGATCCACAACGACATCGATCCGACAAATGTCGACAAGAACGTGAAGGTCGACCTGCCGATCGTCGGCGATGCAAAAAACTTCCTCCAGGGGCTGCTCGAGGCCATGCCGGAAAAGAGGGAGAAACATGACGCATGGCATGCTGAAATCCTCCAGTGGCAGGAGCAGTGCCCGATGACATATACGGTCGAAGAGGACTCCCTGAAAACAGAGTTCGTCATAGACCAGGTCTCCCGCCAGACGGAAGGCAACGCCGTCGTCGTCACCGACGTCGGCCAGCACCAGATGTGGACCTCGCAGTACTACCGCTTCAACAACCCCCGCTCCATCATCACCAGCGGAGGACTCGGCACCATGGGCTACGGCCTGCCGGCGGCCATCGGCGCAGCCTTCGGAATCACCGACCGCCCGGTCGTCCTCTTCTGCGGAGATGGCGGGTTCATGATGAACATCCAGGAACTCGTCACCGCGGTGCATTACAAGATCCCGGTGAAGATCTTCCTGCTCAACAACAGCTTCCTCGGCATGGTCCGCCAGTGGCAGGAACTGTTCCACGAGGAGAAGTACTCCTTCACCGACCTTGAGGCAAGCAATCCCGACTTCCTGAAGGTGGTGGACGCATTCGGCTGCAAAGCCATGCGGGCCGACACTCCTGCTGAAGCTGAAGCGGCCATCCGCACCGCCCTCGATTACAACGAAGGCCCTGTCTTCGTCGAGTTCCGGGTCATCAAGAAAGACATGGTCTTCCCGATGGTCCCTGCCGGCGGATCCATCTCAGACATGCTTCTCGAGAGGCTGAATCCGAAAACAATGGTTTAACCCGATCATCATGAAACATCTCATATCAGTCCTTGTCGAAAACAAGTTCGGCACCCTCAACCGGGTTGCATCCATGTTCAGCGCCCGGGGATTCAACCTTGAAAGCATCTCGATCGGCGAGACTGAAGATCCTGAAATCTCCCGCATGACCATCGTCACGCGCGGCGACGACCAGATCGTCAGCCAGGTGCTCAAGCAGCTGAACCGGCTCATCGACACCATCAAGGTGACCGACCTGACCCGGCAGCCGCATGTCGAACGCGAACTGCTGCTCATGACCATGAAGCTCAGCAAGGCCACGCAGCACGAGATTTTCGAGCTGATCAACGTTTTTAAGGGAAAAGTCGTGGATATAAAACAAAAATCCATTACTATTGAGGTCATCGGTTCCCCGGATAAAATCAATACCACCATTGATATTTTCAGGCCTTACGGCATCAGGGAGCTCGCCCGCTCGGGGGCTGTAGCCATTCACCGCGGGGAATAACACAAGAGTAACTGCCATTCAATCAATCAAAACCTATTGTCGAGATGAATGTTTATTATGAGCAGGATGCCGATCTCGGGCGTCTTCAGGGAAAAAATATCGCCGTCCTCGGTTACGGCAGCCAGGGCCACGCCCATGCACTGAACCTGAAGGACAGCGGCATGAACGTATGCGTCGGCCTCCGCCCTGACAGCTCATCCTGTGCAAAAGCCCGCGAGGCAGGCCTCCGCGTTGAGCCCGTTGCCGATGCCGTCAAATGGGCGGACATCGTCATGGTCCTGCTCCCCGACCAGACCCAGAAAGCTGTCTATGAAGCCGAAATCGCCCCGAACATGGTGGCAGGCAACACCCTCGCCTTCGGTCACGGCTTCAACATCCACTACAACCAGATTGTCCCTCCGGCCGATGTCGACGTAATCATGATTGCGCCGAAAAGCCCGGGCCACCTCGTTCGCCGCACCTACACCGAAGGCAACGGCGTGCCCTGCCTCATCGCCGTCCACCAGGACGCCACCGGCGAGGCCAAGAAAACCGCACTTGCATGGGCAAAGGGCATCGGCGGCACCAAAGCCGGCGTCATCGAGACCAACTTCAAGGATGAGACCGAAACCGACCTCTTCGGCGAACAGGCCGTGCTCTGCGGCGGCTCGGCAGAACTGATCAAGGCCGGGTTTGAAACCCTCGTCGAAGCGGGCTACCCCGAGGAACTCGCATACTTCGAGTGCATGCACGAGCTGAAGCTCATCGTCGACCTCTACTATGAAGGCGGCCTTTCCAGAATGAACTACTCCGTCAGCGACACCGCCGAGTACGGCGGCATGACCCGCGGACCGCGCCTCATCACCCCCGCCGTGAAGGCCGAAATGAAGAAGGTGCTCGAAGAGGTCCAGGACGGCCGCTTCGCCCGTGAGTTCATCGACGAGTGCAACGGCGGCTACAAGAACCTCAACAGGCTCCGCGAAGAGAACAGCGGCCACGCAATCGAGAAAGTCGGCGCCAAGCTCCGCAACATGATGAGCTGGCTCGTCAGGAAATAAACATCTCCATCACGGGAATACTATGTACAAAATCGTATCCATCCCCGGCGACGGCATCGGCCCCGAGGTCGTTGCGGGGGCTCTTGCCGTCATCCGGCAGATAACGAAAAAGCATGGCTTCGAAATCCAGGTGGAGGAGCATCCGTTCGGCGGCGCCTCCTACGACCTGCACGGCAGCATGCTTACCGACGAAACCCTCAACGCCTGCCGCGACTGCGACGCAGTACTTCTCGGCGCCGTCGGCGGACCAAAGTGGGAGAACCTTCCGCACGAGCACAAGCCAGAGGCCGCCCTGCTGAAAATCCGCAGGGAGCTGGGGCTGTTCGCCAATCTCCGCCCGGCAAAAGTCTACGACGCACTTGTCGACGCTTCGAGCCTGAAGGCCGATGTGGTCCGCGGCACAGACTTCATGGTGTTCCGCGAACTGACCGGCGGCATCTACTTCGGCGAGCCGAGGGGATTCGACGAAAATCGTGGGTGGAACACGATGGTCTATGAGAAGCACGAGGTGGAGCGTATCGCCCGCCTTGCGTTCGAAGCAGCCCAGAAGCGCGGATCGAAACGCGTCATGTCGATTGACAAGGCCAATGTGCTCGAAGTATCACAGTTCTGGCGGAACGAAGTGCACCGCGTACACCGGGATTTCCCCGATGTAGAGCTCAGCGACATGTATGTCGACAACGCCGCCATGCAGATTGTGCGCAACCCGAAGCAGTTCGACGTCATCGTCACCGGCAATCTTTTCGGTGATATCCTCAGCGACATTGCAGGCATGATCACCGGAAGCCTCGGCATGCTGCCGTCTGCCAGCATCGGCCGCGTCCATGCACTCTATGAGCCGATCCACGGCAGTGCACCCGACATTGCAGGAAAGAACATCGCAAACCCGATAGCAACCATCGCTTCGGTCGCCATGATGTTCGAACACAGTTTCTGCATGGCGGACATCTCAAGCGAAATCCACGCCGCCATCGAAGGTGCGCTCTCGGAGGGTCTCCGGACCGCCGACATAGCCGCCCCCGGCCAGAAAACGGTATCGACGACGGAAATGACTGAAGGAATCATCAGGCACCTCGGCGCCTGAACTAACGAAGAAAGGCGGAAAGATACGGTGAAAGAGAAGATCCTGGTTTTCGATACTACTCTCCGGGACGGAGAACAGTCCCCCGGAGCCTCCCTGAATGTCCAGGAAAAGGTTGAGATTGCCCGCCAGCTTGAAAAGCTCGGCGTAGACATCATCGAGGCGGGCTTCCCCGCCTCATCCCCGCTTCAGTTCGAAGCGGTCGAACGCGTCAGTGCCGAATCAGGCGCAGTGGTCGCCGCTCTCTCCCGGGCGGTCGAGGGCGATATAACATCTGCATGGAAAGCACTGCAGCATGCCCGCCATCCCCGCATCCATACATTCATCAGCACTTCCGACATCCACATCCTCGGCAAGTTTGCAGCCGACCGCTACGGCCGGACCCTCGAGGAGAAGCGACGTACCATCCTCAGGATGGCTGTAGACGCTGTCGCTTTCGCCAAAACCCTTGCCCCGGACATCGAGTTTTCAGCCGAGGATGCCGGAAGAACCGATCCGGGGTACCTCGCAGAAATTGTCGAAGCAGTCATCGCCGCCGGCGCGACAACGGTGAACATCCCCGACACCACCGGCTATACCTGGCCCTCGGAGTTCGGCAGGAAAATCGCCGACCTTCGGGCCCGAGTAGGAAACATCGACCAGGCCGTCATCAGCGTGCACTGCCACAACGATCTCGGCCTTGCTGTCGCAAACACCCTCTCGGCCCTTGAAAACGGCGCCCGCCAGGCCGAGTGCAGCGTGAACGGCATCGGGGAGAGGGCCGGCAACGCCTCCCTTGAGGAGATCGTCATGGCACTCAAGGTCCGCAGCGACCTGCACAACTTCGAAACCGGCGTCACCACTGAAGAGATCTTCAAGACCAGCCGCATGGTCTCGTCCTTTACCGGCATCATCGTCCAGCCGAACAAGGCGATCGTTGGCGAAAACGCCTTCTCGCACGAATCCGGCATCCATCAGGACGGCATGCTGAAGAACCGCCAGACTTACGAAGTCATGACCCCGGAATCGGTCGGTGTGCAGAAAACCAGCATCGTCCTCGGGCGCCACTCCGGCAAACACGGCCTCAAGGCCCGCCTCGAATCCCTCGGATATGCACTTGCCGAGGGCGACCTTGAATCGGTCTACCGCAGGTTCATGGAGATCGCCGACAAGAAAAAAGAGGTGTACGATGACGACCTCCGCTTCCTCATGGGGGATGAACTCTCAAGCCCCTCATCGCTCTTCACCCTTGACTACCTGCACATCAACAGCGGTACAGCCTCGATTCCTACGGCCACCGTACGGATCCTGCACCGGGACAAGGTCTTCGAAGAGTCGGCAACGGGTGACGGACCGGTCGACGCCTGTTTCAGGGCGATTGAGCGGGCACTCGGCATCACCTCAATGGTCTCAGGCTATACCGTCCGCTCCGCCACTGCAGGGCGCGAAGCGCTTGGGGAAGCACTCGTGCGCATCAAGGACAAAAACCGCACATACAGCGGCAGGGGCGTTTCCACCGACATCATTGAAGCCAGTGCCAGAGCCTACATCCAGGCGCTCGGCCTCCGCCTTGAACACGAAGAAAACAATACAACCGAAACCACAGAGCACGGGGTTTAAGAATTATGGCACAGACAATAACCCAGAAAATCCTCTCCAGGGCAGCCAACCGCAAGTTTGTTGACGCCGGCGAAAACGTATGGCTCAATGTCGACATTCTCCTCACCCATGACGTCTGCGGCCCGCCGACCTTCGACATCTTCAACCAGGAGTTTGGTCTTGGCGCAAAAGTCTGGGACCCGGAAAAGATCGTCGTCCTGCCGGACCATTACATTTTCACTGCCAACGAGCATGCACGGCGCAACATCGACCTGCTCCGCAAGTTCGCCGCCGAGCAGCACCTCCCGCACTACTATGACGTCGGCAGCGAGCGCTACAAGGGCGTCTGCCATGTCGCTCTTGCCGAAGAAGGGTTCAATATCCCCGGCACCGTACTTTTCGGAACCGACTCTCATACCTGCACATCGGGTGCGTTCGGCATGTTCGGCTCCGGCATCGGCAACACCGATGCGGCATTCATCCTCGGGACCGGCAAACTCTGGGAGAAAGTTCCGGAATCGATGAAGTTCACATTTGATGGCCAAATGCCCGCCTACCTCACAGCCAAAGACCTGATTCTGCAGATCCTCGGCGACATCGGTACCGACGGAGCAACCTACCGTGCCCTTGAGTTCGACGGTGATGCCATCCACAGCCTGCCGATGGAAGAGCGCATGACGCTCACCAACATGGCCATCGAGGCCGGCGGCATGAACGGCATCATCGCTGTCGATGAAGTCACCGAAGCATTCGTCAAGGCGCGCACCACGAAATCCTACGAGATCTTCCACAGCGACCCCGACGCGAAATACCACAGCCTATACCGCTACGATGCTTCGAAGCTCGAGCCCGTAGTAGCAAAGCCGCACAGCCCCGACAACCGCGCCACCGTGCGGAGTGTTGCCGGAACGCCCATCACCAAATCCTACATCGGTTCCTGCACAGGAGGCAAGCTTACCGACTTCAAAATGGCGGCACGGATCCTCAACGGCCGTAAGGTTGCGGTGACGACAAACATCGTACCGGCAACCGTCCAGGTAGCCCGTGACCTCGAGCAGGAAATGCACGATGGAAAGACGCTGAAGCAGATATTCATGGAAGCCGGCTGCAATATCGCACTTCCCTCCTGCGCAGCCTGCCTCGGCGGCCCTGCCGACACCGTCGGGCGCTCGGTGGACCACGATGTCGTGGTTTCAACAACCAACAGGAACTTCCCCGGCCGCATGGGCAGCAAGAACGCCGAAGTCTATCTGGCTTCACCGCTCACCGCTGCAGCATCGGCAATCACCGGCAAGCTTACCGACCCGAGGGACTTCATCTGAGCCCCTTAAGAAAGCCTCCGGAATACCGAACAGAACAGAACCTGAACCTGACTAATACCATGGAAAGCATCATACAGGGAAAAGCCTTCGTACTCGGCAAAAATATCGACACTGACCAGATCATTCCCGCCGAGCACCTCGTCTACAGCCTCTCTGATCCTGAAGAGGTCAAGCTTTACGGCAAATACGCCCTCTCCGGAGTCCCCCCGGCCCAGTCCGGTCTGCCGGAAGGCAACATCCCCTTCGTCCGGGAAGGCAGCTTCAAGAGCGACTATACCATCATCATCGCCGCCGAGAACTTCGGCTGCGGCTCTTCAAGGGAGCATGCCCCCTTTTCCCTGCAGGTTGCAGGCGTGAAGGCAATCATCGCAGAGTCCTACGCCAGGATCTTCTACCGCAACTGCGTTGACGGCGGATTCGTCATACCCTACGAGACCGCAGAGCATCTCGCCGAGGTGGTCAAAACCGGTGACGAGCTCAAAATCGACATCAAGGCCAACACGCTCGAAAACCTGACTGCAGGTAAAACCTACACCCTCAACCCGCTCGGCGACGTGTTCAGCATCGTCGAGGCAGGCGGCATCTTCGCCTACGCACGGCAGGAAAACCTGATGAACAGAACCGATTCATGAAGGGCGGCACGAAAAAGATAGAGCTCTACGACACGACGCTTCGCGACGGAACTCAGGGCGAGCACGTCAACCTCTCCGTTCAGGACAAGCTCCTTATTGCTGGACGGCTGGACGAGTTCGGAATGGACTGCATCGAAGGGGGCTGGCCAAGCAGCAACCCGAAGGACGAAGAGTTCTTCAAGCGGGCTATGGACCTGGAACTGCGCCACGCAAGGCTTGCGGCATTCGGCTCTACGGCAAGATATTCCGACCGTATCGAAACTGACCCGAACCTGCTCGGGCTTGTGGGCTGCGGTGCACCTGTCATAACCATTTTCGGCAAGACCTGGCAGGCACATTCCAAAAAAGGGCTCGGGATTTCCGATGAAGAGAACCGGGCGCTGATCAAAAACTCGGTAGCCTTCCTCCGGAATGCAGGCCGCGAAGTCTTTTTCGACGCCGAACATTTCTTCGACGGATGGAAAGACAACCGCGCATTCGCACTCGACATGCTGAAGGCAGCAGAAGAGGGCGGGGCAAGCAGGCTTGTTCTCTGCGATACCAACGGCGGATCACTACCGCATGAAATCACGGCCATCGTCGAAGATGTCCGCAATCATACCAATGTCGCCATCGGCATCCACTGCCACAACGACGGTGACCTTGCTGTCGCAAACTCCATTGCGGCCGTCATGGCCGGTGCCACCCATGTGCAGGGCACAGTCAACGGCATCGGGGAACGCTGCGGCAACGCCAACATCATCAGCATCATTGCGAACCTCGTTTTGAAGCTGCCTGAAACCGGCGCCTCGGTCAGAGACCTCACGCAATTGACTTCGCTCTCTAACTTCGTCTTCGAGATCCTCAACCTCCCCCCCGACTCCAAAGCGCCTTATGTCGGCCGCTCTGCATTCGCCCATAAGGGCGGCATCCATGTCAGTGCCGTCATGAAGGAGAGCTCGCTCTATGAACACATTGATCCGGCTCTTGTCGGAAACCGCCAGCGGGTCCTCGTCTCCGAACTTGCCGGTCAGAGCAACATCCGCTACAAAGCCCAGGAGCTCGGCATCACCATTCCCGAAAGCGGGGAACAGATCAAGAAGATTGTCAACCATGTCAAGGACCTCGAACACCGGGGCTACCAGTTCGACGGCGCAGAGGCCTCGTTCGAACTGATCCTGCAGAAAGAGCTCGGAACCTTCACCCCCTACTTTGAAGTCATTGAAAGCAAGGTCTATGTCGAATCCGGCATCGGAGGACGCAATGTCGACCAGGCGGTCCTGAAAGTCCGGGTCGGTGAAGAAATCGAACACATCGCCGCTGAGGGCGACGGCCCCGTCAACGCGCTCGACAAGGCGCTGCGCAAGGCCCTTATACGGTTCTACCCTGAGATAAAGGGCATCAAGCTCGTCGACTACAAGGTCCGGGTGCTTGAAGAAAAACGGGGAACAAGCGCCAGGGTCCGCGTCCTCATCGAAACCGGCAACGGCAGGACCACATGGGGAACCGTCGGTGTATCGACCAACATCATCGAGGCAAGTCTGCGCGCCCTCGAAGACAGCATGAACTACCACCTCTTCACCCTGCAGGCAACGGAACCCAAGCCCGCTGCCGAAAAGAGTCACTGAAGGCCGGCATTCCTGCCGGCCTCCATTTGGCACTCCCCTATTTTCTGCGTATTATCCTATTATATCCGACGAGGGAACCCCCGCAGCCGGAATCCAATCCCCCATGGCGCAAGGTCGCCGGATCACCGGGGCGTCCTCTTTCACCCCATGATCCAAGAGAGATGCGAATCCACGATCTCGACCCGGAAAACCGCCCGAGGGAGCGCTTTCTTTCAAGCGGCCCCTCAGCCCTCAGCAGCGCAGAACTCCTCGCGCTCGTGCTCCGTTCAGGCACCCCCCGCCTCAACATCGTCGACACCTGCCAGCGCATCATCGCTGAAAACGGGCTTGAAAAACTTGCATCGATGACGCTCGGTGAGCTGCAGAAGACACCGGGGATCGGACAGGCCAAAGCCATGCAGATTGTAGCTGTCTTCGAGCTCAACAACCGCCTGCACCACACCCGGAACACGAACCGGCGGGTACAGGGTGCAAAGGATGTGTTCGAGTACATGTCGGGCAGGATTCCCGACGAGACGCAGGAACACCTGTTCGTGCTCCATCTGAACACGAAGAATCAGGTAACAAAGTGCGTAAGGGTCACGGTCGGGACCCTCAACGCCTCTCTCATTCACCCGAGGGAGGTGTTCAAGTCGGCCATCCGCGAGAGCGCGCACGCCATCATCCTGGTTCATAACCATCCATCAGGCGACACCGAGCCGAGCAACGCCGACCGCCAGGTGACCACGCTCCTCAAACAGGCGAGCGCCGTCATCCAGATCGACCTGCTTGATCACGTCATCATCGGAAAAACCGGCTGGTTCAGTTTCAGGGAAAGCAACCTGCTCGGCTGAACGATCTACAAAAGAGGCTCCACAGGCGGAACTGTTTCCGCTATGCCTTCTGCGGAAGCAGGAAACCCTCCATCGGCCGTCAGCTCACGAACGTTTTTTGCCTGCAGGCCCTTCTGGGTGGTATCGATGTCAAAATCAACATCGGCGTCCTGATTCAGGACCTTGAAGGGCTGATCGGATTCGATTGCAGAAAAATGGACAAAAATGTCCTCCCCGCCTTCTGGATGCAGGATGAAACCGTACCCCTTCTTCCCGTCAAACCATTTCACTTTACTTCTTGCCATAACGAGCACACTGATTTATCATTGTTCAAACCGCAGCAACGCGGAATGGGGGTATGCAGTTGCGTCTTTATTTATGTCAGAATATATGTCTTTTTCCCCGGCATTCCACACCATACAAGGATTGTGCACCTATTATACAACAATAACTGCAGGAAATACACCAACGGAGCATTACTCCCAAAAAAAACATATATAAAACACTGAACCCGCTTATAGTATGCAGCACGTCATCATCATTACAGGAGCAGGAAAAGGCATCGGCCGGGCCATTGCCCTCGATTTCGCAAACGCGCACCAGCGGAACCCGCAGTTCAGGCCGGTACTCATTCTCGTTTCACGAACAGCAGCCGATCTCGAGCCGCTTGCCGTGCTCTGCAGGAGTGCCGGAGCCGAAGCCGAAACGGCAGTGCTGGACATAGCAGACATCGCGGCACAGGAGCGCCTTGTCGAAAGTCTCATCGAGCGGTACGGCCGTATTGACTGCCTCGTCAACAACGCCGGAGTAGGCAGCTTCAAGCCGATCGGAGATATCACCGAAAAAGACTACGACCTCATGGCCGCAGTCAACATGAAAGGCACCTTCTTCCTCACCCAGAAAGTCTTCCGGCACATGCAGCATCAGCGTGCGGGCCATCTCTTCTTCATTACATCTGTCGCCGCAGAAAAAGCATTCCCGTCATCCTCCGTCTACTCGATGACGAAGTTCGCTCAGAAAGGGCTCGTCGAAGGGATACGGCTTCATGCAAGAACATGCGGGGTGCGGGTGACCAATGTCATGCCGGGCGCCGTCCTCACCCCGATGTGGGGAGAGGTCGATGATGCCATGCGAAAGGTGATGATGTTGCCCGAAGATATTTCCAGACCGTTGGTCGATGCCTATCTGCTGCCTGCCCGCACGGTGGTCGAGGAACTGGTGTTCCGGCCTGTCGGCGGCGACATCAATGAATGAGCGAATGGAAATAGAATCGGCGGCATCTGGGAAAGCTCCGGTTTTTGCCTTATTTTCTTGAACTTACCGCCAACCGACAAGACACCATACGACCATGAGCCTGAAAGAACAGATAGACGCCGACCTGAAAGCCTCCATGAAAAGCGGGGACAAGACCCGCCTCAACGCCATCCGCTCCATCCGGGCCGCACTGATTGAGAAGGAGGTCTCCATTCGAGTCGGCGGCAAAGCCGAACTCAGTCTGGACCAGGAGATGGATGTGCTCTCGAGCCTCGCAAAGCGGCGACGTGACGCCATAGAGCAGTTCACCCTGGGCGGAAGAGCAGACCTGGCCGAGAACGAACAGGCGGAGCTCTCGGTCATTGAAGAGTACCTCCCGGCACCGGCCAGCCAGGAGGAGATAGAGGCCGTCGTACGTGAGGTCATCACAAAGACCGGCGCCGCCTCGATGAAAGACATGGGACGGGTCATGGGTGAATCAATGAAAGCCTTGAAAGGCAAAGCCGACGGAACGGCAGTCCAGCAGACGGTCAAGGCGCTCCTCTCCTAAGAAAAACTTTCAGATACCATACCGATCATGCTCGACATCAACTATATACGCCAGAACCCGGAAGAGGTTGCAAAAATGCTTCATGACCGGCAGCTTCAGGGTGATGAACCCAGGCTCCGCCGTCTGCTCTCGATTGATACGGAGCGCAGGGAGCTGGTGCAGAAAACCGACGAACTGAAAGCAGTCAGGAACAGGCGGTCGAAAGAGATTGCCGAACTGAAAAAAAGCGGCAGCGATTCAGCCGGCCAGCTGATTGCGGACATGCAGTCCGTCGGAGAGGAAATTGCCGGGCTCGACAGCAGGCTCTCGGCCCTCAACCTTGAGATGGAAGAGATCCTTCTAGCCCTTCCGAACCGCCTCGACCCATCCGTACCCATCGGGCGGACAGCAGAAGACAATCTGGTCTTCGGGGAGCCGGTGCACTTCCCGCACCCGCTGGAGTTCGAAGTGAAAAACCATCTTGAGCTTGGCAAGGCTCTCGGCATCCTTGATTTTGAGCGCGGCGCAAAAGTCACCGGAGCCGGCTTCCCCGTCTATGTAGGCAAAGGTGCCCGGCTGGAACGTGCACTCATCAACTTCATGCTTGACCGCCATACAGAAGAGCATGGCTACACCGAAGTATTTCCGCCCTTCATGGTGAACCGCGACTCGCTCCGGGGTACAGGCCAGTGGCCGAAGTTCGCCGACCAGGTCTACCATATGGAGGAAGACGAGCTCTATGCCATCCCCACCGCGGAAGTACCCGTCACGAACCTCCACCGCGACGAAATGCTCTCTGCAGCCGCCCTCCCCATCTCCTACGCAGCCTATTCAGCCTGCTTCCGCCGCGAAGCCGGCAGCTACGGAAAGGATACCAGGGGGTTTCTCAGGGTCCATCAGTTCAACAAGGTGGAGATGGTGAAGTTCACCCGGCCCGAAGAATCATACGCGGCGCTTGAAACCATACGCGGCCACGCCGAAGCGATCCTTTGTGCATTGGAAATACCCTACCGGGTGCTCCTGCTCTGCAGCGGGGACATCAGCGCCAATGCGGCGAAATGCTATGATATCGAAGTGTGGTCGCCGGCAGAAAGAAAGTACCTTGAAGCATCGAGCTGCTCGAACTTCGAGGATTATCAGGCCAGGCGTGCCAACATCCGCTTCAAGGCGGACGGTAAGTCAAAACCTGAATTCGTGCATACCCTGAACGGCTCCGGCCTTGCGACATCGCGACTCATGGTCTCCATCATCGAGCACTACCAGACTCCCGAGGGAGGCATACGGGTACCTGAAGCGCTCGTACCCTACACAGGGTTCAAAGACATCAGCCCTTTAGGCTGACGCCGTCGATGAAGTCACGGACCATCCTGCTGACCCGTTCGACATCGATCAGGAAAGCATCATGACCGTAAGGTTCGTCGAGGTAAAGGATTTTTGAATTCGGGAGCAGGCAGGCAAGCTCCTGCTGCTCCGATTTCGGATAGAGCACATCCGAATCGATGGAAAGAATCTCAACGGGCTGGATAAGGGCACACACCGCCTCCTCGTAACCGCTCCTCCCCCGTCCAAGGTCATGCATGTCCATGGCCCTGGTCAGGGTGATGTAGGTATTGGCGTCGAACCGCTCGACAAGCCTTTTTCCCTGATGGTGCATATAGCTGACCGCCTTGAAGGTGCCGTCATCCTGCCGTTGCCGGCCGAACTTCTCCTCGAAGTTCCTGAAGCTCCTGTAAGTGCACATGGCCATCATGCGCGCCGCCCCGAGCCCTCTGGCCGGAGGGGCGTCTTCTTCATACCACCCGTCTTTCCAGAGAGCATCGGCCATGATGGCCTGCCGCTGGGCTTCGCTCTGGGCGATGCACCATGCCGAATGCCGCCCTGAAATCCCCATCGGCATGAGCGCAAGTGCAACCTCCGGATAGAGCGCCCCCCACTCAAGCACCTGCATGCCGCCGAGCGAGGCACCGACAACAAGCTTCACGCGCTCGATGCCAAGATGCCGGAGCAGGTGCCGCTGCACATGGACCATGTCACGGATGGTGATCGAGGGGAAATCGGGCCCGTAGTGACGTCCGGTCGCGGGGTTGCGGGAGAGAGGGCCGGTGGTGCCATAGCAGCTGCCGAGCACGTTGCTGCATATGATGAAGTCACGGGATGCGTCAAAGCCTCCTCCCGGAGCGAACAGACCGCACCACCACTGGTCAGCGTCAGCAGAGCCTGTCAGGGCGTGACAGATGAGGACTACGTTGTCGCGGGTATCACTGAGGGTCCCCCATGTCCTGTAAGCCACCTCCACGGAAGGGAGAGTTGCGCCAAGTTCGGTCTCGAAGGGTTCGGTGAATGAAAAATACTTGGTGTCGGACGAAATAAGTTCGTTGATCGGTTTCATGCCTCGGTTCATGCCAGTGTTCTAAGTGCCTGTTCAAAATCCTCACGGATATCGTCGATATGCTCAAGCCCGACCGATACCCGAACCATGTCGGGGGTCACGCCGGCTGAAGCCTGCTCTTCGACTGAAAGCTGTTGATGGGTGGTGGATGCAGGGTGGATGACAAGAGTCTTGGCGTCCCCCACGTTCGCTACGTGGCTGGCAAGGCGGACCCCGTCGATGAACGACACCGCTTTGGCATAGCCGCCCTGCAGACCGAAGGTGAGCACGCAGCCGAACCCGTTTCGAAGATAGCGTGCCGCATTCTTGTGGGTCGGATGCGACAGAAGACCGGGATAGTTGACCCATGCAACCTCAGGGCGCTTCAGAAGCCACAGGGCAAGGGCCATTGTGTTCGAGAGATGGCGCTCCACCCGAAGCGAAAGGGTTTCAAGGCCCTGCAGCAGGAGAAACGAATTGAACGGGCTTATGGCCGGCCCGAAATCGCGCAGTCCCTCCACCCGGGCCTTCACGATGAAAGCCATATCCCCGAATGTTTCGTGGAAACAGAGCCCGTGGTAGCCTTCTGATGGCTCGCTGAGCATAGGAAAGCGTCCATTGCCCCAGTCGAAGGTTCCGCCGTCGACGATGACGCCTCCCATCGAAGTGCCGTGTCCACCGATCCATTTGGTGGCAGACTCCGTCACAATCGAAGCTCCGTGCTCGAGCGGACGGCAGAGACAGCCTCCACACCCGAAGGTGTTGTCGACGATGAGGGGTATGCCGTGCTCGTCTGCAACTGCGGCAACAGCCTCGAAATCGGGGACATGGAAAGCAGGATTGCCGATCGACTCAAGGTAGAGAGCCTTGGTGTTTTCATCGATGCAGTGCCGGAAATCCTCCGCTTCAAGCCCCCGGGTGAAGTGCACCCCGATGCCGAGGCGGGCGAAGGAGACCTTGAACTGGTTGTAGGTACCACCGTAAAGGTAGCTGGAAGAGACGATGTTGTCACCCGCCTGGCAGAGGCTCGTCAATGCGATGAACTGCGCAGAGTGGCCGCTGGATAGAGCAAGTGCGGCTTTTCCGCCCTCAAGCGCGGCCATCCGCTGCTCGAAAACATCGGTGGTCGGATTCATGAGGCGGGTATAGATGTTGCCCGCCTCTTTCAGGGCAAAAAGGTCTGCCCCGTGCCGGGCGCTCTCGAACGTATAGGCCGTTGTCTGGTATATGGGTACGGCACGGGAGTGTGTCAGGGGATCAGGCTCCTGGCCGGCATGGACCTGCAGGGTCTCAAAACGGTACGGCGTTGGTTTTTTATCTGTCATGGAGGCGATATGGTTCACCTTTGGCGCCACCATCAGTCGGAAGGAAAAAATACGGGGTACGTCTGAAACGGAGGGATCGTATCTCTTCATCTTTCCCGGTCTTCAACCGGGATGGAATTGGCACCAATCATTGTATCATTAAAGCGATCAATTGCGGTTAACAATGACGTTAACAATGACGGTTGCCAAGGCTTCTCAGGGCCAGTCCCTCCACCTTTCTCGATGATAGCGTAAAAACTTGAAAAGAACATTAGTCCAATGAATCTACAACAGCAAAGAGTATTTTACAAGCGGCCCCAATGAGACCGCACACCCGCAACACCTAATCAGTACCGATGACATCAGCAAGGGAACTAGCCTTCAACATCCTGCAGCAGCTTGAGGCAGGCACTCGCCACTCCGACTCCCTTCTGCATGAACTGCTGGAGGCATCATCCCTGAAAGGGCCTGATCGGGCCCTCACTACTGCCCTCACCAGCGGTGTGCTCCGCCAGCGCCTCCAGCTCGACTTCATCATCTCGAAGTTCTACAGCCACGACATCAAAAAAGCCTCCCCCGCCGTCTTGAACATCCTCCGCCTCGGCGTGTGGCAGCTGCTCTTTCTCGACCGTGTGCCGCGCTGGGCCGCCGTCAACGAGTGTGTCCGCCTCGCCCGTCGCTACAAGGGCGATCGAATGTCGAAACTCACGAACGCCGTCCTGCGGAAAATCTCGCCCGAAACCATCGATTTCGACCTATGGCTCAAGGATGCCTCTTTATCCGAACGCCTGTCGGTGCTGCACTCCCATCCGGAGCCGCTCGTACGCCGATGGATCGGGAACTACGGAGAGCAGCAGGCGGAATCGATGCTTCGCTATGACAATGGGCACCCGCTCTTCGGCATCCGCCATAACCCGCTGAAAGGGACGGATGGCAAGGGTGCGGAGGGCGAAGAACCCGGATGGCAGGAGAGCGGAATCCCCGGCATCCGCCTTGCCGCTGATTTCCACCTGTTCGAGCCGCTCCTCAGGCAGGGACTTGCCTCCGTCCAGAACCCGACCCAGGCGCTTGCTGTCCTGCTTCTCGACCCCCGGCCCGACTGGAAGGTGCTAGACCTCTGCGCGGCTCCCGGCGGCAAGGCGGCACACGCAGCCGAACTGATGGGAAATCGGGGAGAAATCATCGCTCTTGACCGTTACCCGCAGAAAACCCTTCGCATCCAGGCCCTTGCCGATACGCTCGGGATGTCCATCATCGAGGCCCGGACCGGAGATGCCCGGGAGTTCACGCCCCCGTTCCAGCCGGACGCCATTCTCGTTGACGCTCCCTGCACCGGAAGCGGCGTGCTCGGACGGCGGTCGGAGCTGCGCTGGAAAACCGGTCCGGAAAAACTCCGGGAACTGAGCGGGCTCCAGGAGGAGATCCTCCGGCATGCCGCAGGACTGCTTGCGGAAGGGGGCCTGCTCCTCTACTCGACCTGCTCGGTGGAACCCGAAGAAAACCAGCTGCAGATAGAAGCATTCCTTCAGCAGCATCCGGCGTTCAGAATCGAACAGGCAACAGGAAAGGTTCCGGAACCATTCTGCCTTGAACGCACACCCGAAGGCGGGATTCTGACACTCCCGGGTGCGAGGCCCGGATTTGACGGAGGCTATGCCGTCCTCCTGCGGAAACAGGGAGGATAATGCCCATGGCGGAACTGGACACTGCCTACAGCCGGGTGCTTGAGGGGTTCCTCGACTATCTTTTCATTGAGAGAAACTTTTCCGGCAATACGAGGGAGTCCTACCGCAACGACCTCGTCCGCTACCTTCTTGCCATGCAGGAGGACGAGGTTTCGCTGGAGGCCATCACGGCGGAACGAATCGGCCACTTCATTCAGGAACTTCACCAGACCGGCCTGGAACCGAGTTCCATTGCACGGAACGTCTCGGCAATCCGTTCACTGCACCGCTTTCTCTTCAATGAACACCGCCTCGCATCCAACCCCGCAGAAACCCTCCACCAGCCGAAAAAAGCACACTACCTCCCCGCCGTCCTCACGCTCCAGGAAACCGAAAGGGTGCTGGAAGCGCCGATGCTCCAGTCCCCCCCCGGCCGCTTCGTGCTCCGCGACAGAGCAATCCTCGAGCTCCTCTACGCATCCGGCATCCGGGTCACAGAACTGGTGGAGATGACCCAGCAGAACCTCTATCTTGACGAACGCTTCATCAGGATTTTCGGCAAAGGCTCAAAAGAGCGCCTCGTGCCAATCGGAGACAGCGCCGCAGACTGGATACGACGCTACCGGGAGGAACTGCGCATGAAGCTCTCCAACCGAAACTCCCTTGACCACCTGTTCCTCAATGCCCGGGGAAGAAAACTCACCCGCATGGCGGTCTACAACATGGTCAAGGAGTACGCCCTCCTTGCAGGGATAGAAAAAAACATCAGCCCGCACACCTTCCGCCATACCTTTGCAACCCACCTGCTCGAAGGGGGTGCAGACCTGCGCGCCGTGCAGGAGATGCTCGGTCACAGCTCGATCGTCGCCACCCAGATCTACACCCATATCGACCGCACGTTCGTCAAGGAGGTGCACCGCACCTGCCATCCCAGGGGATAACGGGGTGAACGCACCATGCCCTGCCGGGAACCAATTCCGGAGGCAGGCAGGTTAGGGAAAAAATAAGGATTGAGAGGGTCGGCACTGAAGGAAAAAGCCGCACCAAAGCATGGCACGGCTTCTTGAATGCGTAGCTCAGCTGGTTAGAGCATCTGCCTTTTAAGCAGAGGGTCGCAGGTTCGAATCCTGCCGCATTCACCCTTTTGCCGCCTTATCGCAGTTTCGGATGAATCTCCTGCTCGATTTTGAGCGCCGTCAGGGTGAGGTTGACATCGAAAATAAAATATACCAGCGAGACTGAGAGCGAAGCCATGCAGAAAAAGAACAGCACGGCAATCAGGATCGTGGTATCGATATTGGCCAACACCGAATAGAACAGCAGCATGATCATCACCGAAGCCCCGAGGCAGGTCAGGGTGGAGAGCAGGATGGCCATTCTTATGAAGCGGGCACGTTTCCAGAGGATGTCGAGCTCGCGGTTGAGGGTATCGGCACTCCGCTCAACCGATGAGTCAAGGCCGGCAAGCAGCGCCCGCGAGCGGTCGATGATGCGCCCGAGGCGGTTCGTCATGGTCAGCAGCAGAAGGCCGATGCCGGAGATGAGGATGACAGGACCGATGGAGGTCTGAAGGATCGGGATAAACTCCCTGATTGATGAATCGGGCATTGTGTGGTTAATGGATTGCTGGAGAGAGTATCATGAACTGAAATCATATCTTTCGCCGGACCGGGGAATCGAGACCCTCACCTGCAGTCGTTCCTCGATTGAGTTCCTGAACGACTCCTTTACCGCCGGATCGCCATGCACTAAGAAAACACGCGGCGAGCTTTTGAACCCTGACAACCACCGCAACATATCCTCACGGTCCCCGTGGGCCGAGAGCCCCCCAACGGTATGCACAGCAGCCGCCACCGGGTATTGCCTGCCGTGGATCTCGATCACCTCTGCCCCCTCGACGATTTCGCGACCGAGCGTTCCCTCCGCCTGATACCCTGTAATGAGCAGATGACACTCGGGCCGCGAGATGTTGTGCTTCAGGTGGTGCAGGATTCTGCCTCCGTTGCACATCCCGCTGCCGGCGATGATGATGGCGCCGCTCCGTTCTTTGTTGATGGCCTGTGACTGCTCGACCTTCGGGGTAAAGTGGAGGTTTTTGAGGGTCGGCAGCAGTCGTTTGTCGTTCCTGGAGGCAAGCGCCTCCTGGTCAAACAGCTCGCTGTGCCCCCAGTAGATCATGCTTGCCTCGATGGCCATCGGGCTGTCGAGATAGACCTGCCAGCGCGCCATCCCCCACTCCTCATAATGTTGCGCAAAGAGGTAAAGAAGCTCCTGGCTGCGCCCTATCGAAAACGCAGGGATGAGAATGTTGCCAGAGCCCCGGGAGGCGCTGGTGAAAATTTCGTCGAGCTCCTGAAGGGTCCGGTCATAATCCCGGTGGAGCCTGTCCCCGTAAGTACTTTCGATGATGACGGCGTCAGCATCCGTAACCTCCTCCGGATCGTTCAGAATGGGACTGCCGTACTGACCGAGATCCCCGCTGAACACCAGCTTTCTGGAAACGCCTTTTTCAGTGAGCCAAAGCTCCACGACCGCCGAGCCGAGGATATGGCCGGCATCGCGGAAACAGGCATCCAGGCCGGGCACGACCGGGAATCGATGAGCGTATGCAACCGGCTTGAAGGAATTGAGTGCACGGACAGCATCCTCCCGGGTGTAGAGCGGTTCGGCGTGCCGGTCGGAGGCTTTACGCGGATGTTTCTGTCGATAGAGGGCATCGCGCAGGGAAAGTGATGCACTGTCGAGCAGAAGAACGCGGGCAAGGTCCGCCGTTGCTTCCACGGTGAACACCGGGCCGCTGAACCCACGCTTCACTAAAAGGGGAATGCGGCCGGAGTGGTCGATATGTCCGTGGCTGAGGATCATGGCATCGACCCTCTCCGGGTCGAAGGCGAAGGACTCCCGGTTCAGCGCCTCCTCGACATCCGACCCCTGGATGAGGCCGCAGTCAAGAAGGACGGTGAACCGACCAACCCTGAGAATATGGCATGAGCCGGTGACCCGCTCAGTCGCTCCGTAGAACTCGATTTCCATGTAAGGCTATATTCCCCTGTTCAACCGTTTAGACGCAGAGCCGCCGTACCGGGCTGAGGAATTCAGCCCTTGCGCTTCTTTTTCGGTCCTGTGAAAAAGCCACCATCCTTTCCGGCAGGCCGTGCCGGCCGTTTCGAACTCTTGCCGCCGTAAGGAGATCCACCACCCTGGCCGCCTTCCATTTTCGACACCCTGAGCTGGCGACCGCAGACACGGACCTTGCGAAGTTCCTGGAATATATCGTTGGGCATGCCTGCCGGGAGCTCGACGGTCGAGAACGCATCGGAAATGGAGATGCGCCCGATCGCTTCAGGATCGAGACCGATCTCGTTGATGATGGCGCCGAGGATGTTGCCGGCCTGGACACCGTGCTCACTGCCAACCTCGATACGGTATACCTCGCGCCTCTCGTCGCCGTACTGATCGTCGCGGCGGGGCTTTTTGCGGAACGGAGCCTCATCGGAAGGACGGTCCCGCTCTTCACGGCGCACCTGTTTTTCCGGCTTTGCCGTGAAGAGAAGCGGAGTGTCGCCCTGCACCATAGAAGCAAGTGCGGCAGCAGCCTCAAGTTCCGACACATCATGTTCGTGGCAGTACTGCTCGATGAGGCGGGTAAAGAATCCAAGGTCTTCGGCGGCAACGGTATCGCTGATGCGCTGCTTGAACTTTGCGATGCGCTTGTCATTGATGATCTCCGTCGAGGGAAGCTCCATCAGCTCGATCCGCTTGCGGGTAGCTTTTTCAATGGCGTAGAGCATGTTCTTCTCCCTCGGGGCGACAAAGAGGATTGCCTCGCCGCTCCTGCCGGCACGACCGGTGCGGCCGATGCGGTGCACGTAGGACTCGGTGTCGTAGGGAACGTCGTAATTGATGACATGGCTGATGCGCTCCACGTCAAGGCCTCTGGCCGCCACGTCAGTGGCAATTACAATGTTCAGCGACCCGTCTTTCAGCTGGTCGATGGTGCGTTCGCGCTGGTTCTGCACCATGTCGCCGTTGAGGGCGGCGGCGGCATAGCCGCGGGCCTGGAGTTTTTCAGCAAGTTCCAGGGTCATCGTCTTCGTCCGGACGAAAATAATCATGCCCTCGAACGGCTCCACTTCGAGAATGCGGGTCAGAATATCGAGCTTATGGCTGCCGCCGACTATCCAATAGCGCTGGCGGATGGTTTCAACGGTGGTCGTCTTGCCCTCGATGGTCACTTCAGCGGGGCTGTTCAGATATTTCTGGGCGATGCGGCGGATCGGGGCCGGCATTGTTGCAGAGAAAAGTGCGACCTGGCGCTCTTTGGGAGTCTCGCCAAGGATCCACTCCACATCGTCAATGAAACCCATGCGGAGCATTTCATCGGCCTCGTCAAGTACGAGGCACTTCAGGGAATCAAGGTTCAGCGACCCTCTGCGCATATGGTCCATGACACGGCCGGGGGTACCGACGACGACATGTACGCCGCGCTTGAGCATACGGAGCTGTCCGCCGTAATCCTGACCGCCGTAAATGGGCAGCACATGGAACCCCTTCAGGTATTCGGCATACTTATGAAAGGCCTCGGCAACCTGGATGGCCAGTTCGCGGGTCGGAGCGAGCACCAGCACCTGGGGATCCGTCTGGGAAAGGTCGATGCCCGAAAGAATGGGAAGGGCGAATGCCGCTGTTTTGCCGGTACCGGTCTGTGCCTGTCCAAGGACGTCGCGTCCTTCAAGCATCAGCGGTATGGTACGGGCCTGTATCGGTGTGGGAGTTTCATAACCGACTTGCTGCAATGCCCGCATAATGGGCTCGCTAAGACTGAGGTCGGTAAAAGTCCTGATGGGTTCTGATGTCTCTCGACTCATGCTGTGATGTCCTGTGTGGTAAATTGTTTGCAATACCTCTTTTGGGTCCATTGAGGTGTGGCAACAATGCAGGAAAGCACTGAAATGAAGGAAGAAGTCTCACCCCCTGCAGTACGGGCTGCATCCGGGGCCACAATCATCGTAATAACTGAAGCACACGACACCTACTCTTTCTCGGCATATCCACCACGCGGTCAATGCGATGCAATACTACGAATTAAATCTACCATTACCGCATAGTATTTCATACCCCTCTATCTACTTTTTTCTTAAGTTGGAGAATGAAACACCCTCACCCCCCGAACATTGCCCCCCGCCGAACCCTTTGCGCCACATGAAACTGAGCCCTGTATCCCTCTACACCCGCCTGGTACCCGCCGCCGCTGCCGTTCTGGAAGCGGCCGGACGCTTCAGCCCCAAACTCCGGGAGTTCTTCGCTGCCCGCCGGAGCGTGTTCCGGGAGCTTGAGGAAAAGAGCCGGAACGTGGCGGAGGGAAGAGCCCGCCTCTGGGTCCACGCCGCTTCGGTCGGGGAGTTCGAGCAGGCGCGCCCGCTCATCAGCCTTTTGAAAGAGAGTGTCCCGGATCTGGCAGTGTTTGTCTCTTTCCTCTCCGACTCCGGCTATAATGCCCGCAAAGACTACCCCGATGCCGACGCCGTCTTCTACCTCCCGCTCGATACGCCGGCCAATGCCCGGAAAACAACATCGATTGTCCGGCCGGACCTGTTCATGCTCATGCGCTATGACTTCTGGCCATGCCACCTTCTGGAACTGAAACGTCACGGCGCAGGTATGATCCTCGCCGCCGCAGTGCTGCAGGAAGGTTCACCCTACTTCAATCCGCTCCTGAAGGCTTTCTACCGACCGCTCTTTCAACTCTTCGATCATATCTTCACCGTTGCTGAAAAAGATGCCCGGGCGTTCAGGAATGTATTCGGATGCAGGGCAGCCGAACGAGCCGGCGAGCCGAGAATCGACCAGGTCATCCATCGCAGCCGGAACGGTGAAATGGTTCGGCACATCGCACCGTTCTTCAGGGATCGCTCGGTACTTGTGGCAGGCAGCGTATGGGAAAAAGATGAAGAAGTGCTGCTTACGGCATGGATGAAACTTTCCAACAGGCCATCACTGGTGCTCGTCCCCCATAAGGTCGGTATTGAGAACATCCTCCGCATCGGCCGTGAACTGGAACGGCTGCAGATAGGATGGAAAAAGGTCTCGCAGCTTGGGGCGTCATTGGGGGCGTCATTGGAGGCGCCATTGGAGGCGCCATTCGATGCCTCCAGGGATGTGCTCGTCATCGATCAAACCGGCTATCTGGCGGAACTGTACACCATCGCATCCATGGCCTATGTCGGCGGCGGATTCGGCGTCAACGTGCACAACACCCTCGAACCGGCCGTTTACGGGATCCCGGTCATCTTCGGTCCGCATCACCATAACTCACCGGAAGCCGAAGGACTGCTTGAAGCGGGCGGAGCTTACACCATCCGGAACAGTGAGGAGCTCGGCGCCGTCCTCCGAAGGCTCGTCGATGGAACAGGTGAAATGCAGAAAGCGGGAAAAGCGGCATACGGGTTCATCCACAGCCAGTCGGGAGCCGCCTCACAGATTGCGGCCGCGGCCCGGGAAATACTTACCCAAGGCAGGCCTCAGAGGCCAACATCGAAAAATAATTCTTGAGCGACTGGTGACGCTGAAGCCCAAGCTTTTTGTGGAGGCGATAGCGGATGTTCTCCATCCCGCGGAGCGAAACCCCTGCCGAGCGGGCAATATCCCTCGTCGCATAGTTCAGTTTGATGAAGAGGCTCAGCCGCCGCTCTCGCTCACTCAAGCCGGGATGTCGATCCCTCAGCGCTTCAAGAAAACAGGTGTCCGCATCGGTCAGCTCGGTGCTGATTTCCATTTCGGCGTTTTCCCGCTTCGAAAGTTTTCTGCAGAGGCTTGAGATGGTCTCACGCAGCTCCGGGGCGGCATCGACCCGGTCGATCTCCTGGCAGAGCTTTGCAAGTGAAGTGATTTTCATGTCGAACATCCTGGCCACACCCGCGAGTTCATTCTCCTTTGCTGTCATGATCGAGCGCAGTCTGGACAGCTCCGCATCATACTGTTCCATTCCCCTACGGTTCTGATCCTGCCGGAGGTTGATCTGGATCCTGCACTCCTCCTCACGCCGCCGGTATTCATCGCGCAGCTGCCGAAGCTTCTCCTGATGCTGCTCTTCACGAATCATGAGGTCCTTTCGCATCTCTTCAAGCGCCGTAAAAAGCACCCGGAATTCGTTGCCCTCAGGTGGTGCTTCAACCGGCTGGTCAAGCATATCGAGCCAGGTGAGGCGGGATACCGCAGCAAAAAAACGGCACACAATGTCCTCCATCGAATCCGCAACGGGCGGTTCGGGAAGCTCTGAAGAACCAAACTGCCGTTTGTGGTCGGCGATATAGTCCATCGCCTCCCGATAGCTGCCGACAATGAGCGCCTCGGAACGGGCAGGACAGAGCGCGCCGAGGCCGAGCATGTGAGCCGTGATTTCAGGGCGTACATTATAGACAACAAGCACGGCGATCCACGGTCCCCAGTTGTAGAACAGGTTGCCATAGTCCCTCTTATAGCTCAGACGGACCTCATTGATCGGGCCATAGTCGATCACCACAAAAACCTTGCGGTCTTTGAGATGCATTTCCTCGCATATGGACTGGAACAGGTCTGCGTCGATGTAATCCAGGTAGGTCGGCTTTTCACCGACAACCCGCGCATGAATGATGTCGGGACCGATGACCTCGAAAAAAACCCGGTATCCGGGCTCCGGATGCTCAGCCTGCCACCTGGGGTTCTCAGTAACGGGAAGCTTCGTGACGGGACACCGTTTCATGGACATAGGGGAGAAGGTGTAAAATTATAAAGATAAAATATATGTTCTGCAGCTGAGAACAAAACATCGCAGCGAGCTATTGTTTCCATTATTAAATAAGAATTGCTCTTTATGAAAAGTTTCGCTACCTTAATAGTAACATAGATTTTATCCTGTTTCTACAACGAGGACAAATAATGATGAACCAAGCCACAGAGAGCTCAATGACAGAAGAGTTCATGCTGCGATGCAGGGCACACGGGCTGAAAATCACCCCTCAGCGTCTTGCAATATTCAAAGCGCTGGCAGGCTCGAAAGAACACCCGTCGGCAGACGGAGTCTATAGAAAACTCATAGCCCAGAACCCCACGATCTCTTTTGATACCGTGAACAGGACACTGCTTACCTTTGCCGAAATCGGCATCATCGAAACCGTGGAATCCCACTCAGGCGTCCGGCGATTTGACACAGACCTCATGAGCCACCATCACCTCCACTGCGTGCAGTGCGGTAAAATCATTGACTTCACCGATGAAACGCTGGACAAGGTGCCCGTGCCGGAGAAAGCCATCGGCAACTTCACCGTACTCGGCAAGCGCATGGTGGTCAGCGGAATCTGCGAGAGCTGCAGGAAGAAACATGCATGAACAGTCTTCCTCTCCCCTCAATAAACAACCTGCACTGAAACTCAGGCAACAAAAAGCCTCCGGACTTCCGGAGGCTTTTTGCATTGCTGCTGAGCAATTGATGCACGAAGAAAGGCACGAAGAAAGGCACGAAGAAAGCCCCCGATAGAGGCTTTTAACGGCCATTCTTCTGCGTTCAGGCTACCTGCACGTAGACTTCAGCCTTGACGTTGCAGATCGGGCATTTTTCCGGAGGGGTCACAAGCTCGATGTGCCCGCAGACAGGGCAGAGCCACACAGCGGTCTCGACGATATCGTGTCCGTTCTTCACAGACTCGAGCGCATGGCGGTAGAGCGCTGCATGCACCTTTTCGGCCTCAACGGCGAAACCGAACATGCGCTTGGCCTTGTGATTCTCGCTAACGGCCTGCTCATACATCGGCGGATACATCTCATTGTGCTCATAGGTCTCTCCACCGATGGCGGTTTCAAGGTTCTCGGCAGTCGAACCGACGGCGTCGTCGGCCATGAGGTGGGCTTCGGCATGGATCCTCTCGGCTTCTGCCGTGGTCCTGAACAGCTTGGCGATGTTCTTGAATCCATCCTTTTCGGCCTTCTTGGCAAAGGTGACATATTTCATGAACGCCTGGCTCTCTCCGCCAAACGCGCTCTTGAGGTTTTCATGGGTCGTGGGCATACAGGTCAATCTCCTTCTTTCAGTTTGATTCAGATGAGTTGCAATACTTCATTTCCTGAGGAACAGCCCCAGATCCTCGAGCAGCGACTGGAGGTCCTCCTCGTGCTCAACCTCGTCCTGCATGATCTGCACGGCAAGGTTGTAGGTGATCGGATCTTTCATGCCGATCTCCTCAATAATGCTGTGGTAGGTCGAAATGGCACACTGCTCTCCTGAAATATTCTGCTCCAGGATGTTCCTGACAAACGGGTTGTCGGGGGCATCGTAGCCGCAGTTGGTCCATTCGAACCAGAGCTTCGGGCTTACCAGCGGCTTTCCGCCGAGCTGGATGATTCTTGTAGTGACCATATCAGCATGGCGAAGTTCATCGGCTGCATGCTGCAGCAGCTCTGCCATGACGGCATCCTTCATCGGGCCTTCGACGATTTTCGCGCCGATCCAGTACTGATAATAAGCAAGCCACTCATCGGCAAAAGCCTTGTTGAGCAGTTCAAGCACGCGGTCAATATGCTCGCCGACAATTTCACGTCCTCTTGTTCCCATAGTGCAGTTCTCCTCGTTGGGGGTGTTGGTTTTTGTTCGGGTACCGCAATAAGAAACAATTTTCTACAGAAAAAAACACTTTCATTCCACAAAAAAACCCGGGGCGCCCTCACGGGGCGCCTCAGGGAAGGGGCAAAGAGACGGGTTATTTCTCCATAGCCTTGTGGCAGAACCACCAGTCATAGCACTCGTACTGGCTCGGGCGCTTTTTGGCGTCGGCAACGTTGTTGGCCGGAGGAATGATGACACGGTCCTTCAGCATGGTGTTGTTCGGCCAGTCTGCAGGCATTGCAACCTTGTGCTTGTCGGAATACTGCAGCGCGGTCACGGCGCGAAGGATTTCATCCATGTTACGACCGATTTCCTGCGGATAGTAAAGCACGAGGCGCACTTTTCCCTGAGGGTCACCGACGAAGACGGCACGAACGGTGTTGGAGCCCTTGCCGGGGTGCAGCATGCCGAGCTTGTTTGCGATCCGGTCATTGGCTGCGACGATCGGGAAGGTGATCTCCACATTGAGCTTCTCCTCGATCCACTCGACCCACTTGATATGCGAAAATACCTGGTCGACGCTCATGCCGATCAGCTTGCAGCCGATTTTATCGAACTCCGGTACCCTCTCCTGGAATGCAATGAACTCTGTGGTGCAGACCGGGGTGTAATCTGCAGGGTGGCTGAAGAGCACGAACCAGGAGCCCTTCAGGTCCCCGGGAATGTTCATCGGACCGTGCGTGGTCTGTACATCAAGCTCAGGAAACTCGTCACCGAGCAACGGCATGGAAATATCGTAGTACAGTTCTTCTTCAGGATGCTGAGACATGGTATGTTCTCCTTGTTGAGGTTTTATTGATTGGTTTGTTGCAGAAAAAAAATGTTCAAGTCAACTACTGAAATCAATATACGATACTCCGGCAAATAATCAATAATAAATATTAAATAGGAATAATTATTTATTAAAAAACCCACCGGGACCGATCCACGGCACATCGCCCCCATATCTTTTTAAGCGCTTTATGTATATTGACTGCAATTCAGGGACATCAACACGAAAACCGTACCGAAACACTTACCGTCATGCTGGCACGAATCCAGACCCTCTACCTTTTTCTCGTCGCGCTTCTCGCCTGCGGCAGCATGCTTTTCCCGTTCTGGGGCTTCAGTGCTCTGGAGTATTTTCCAATTGGCGACTTCACCCCGTTCGAGGGGGCCGGCATACTCTTCACCGCAGGTACCCTCACCTCCGGCATCTTATCACCTCTCACCGCCATTGCATCCCTGGCAGCGATATTCCTCTACAAGCAACGCGCGCTCCAGCAGAAGGTGATTGCACTCGGCGTCATTCTCTTTGTCGGCGACCTGCTCTCAGCCCTCACGGCAGCACACTTCATGAACCAGTACTTCCTCGCCGGCGGGGCAAGCTTCATACACGGACCTGAAACCGGGTTCTTTATGATCCTCCCGGAGCCAGTCCTCTTATGGCTCGCCATGAAAGGGGTGCAGAAGGATGAAAAAATCGCCAACGCATACAAGCGACTCTAAACAATGCGAATCGTTTTCTCGCTCGGCGATCCCCACGGCATCGGCCCGGAAATCATTCTGAAAGGGTTCCTTGAACTCCAGAAGAGCGGGCACCGGTTCGCCGTTGCAGGCTCATACCGGGTTCTCGAACACTACCGCCAGACACTCGGCCTCCCGATAGAGCTGGAGCGGGTTGAAGACGCCCGGGCGCTTGAGCACCTGCCCTCATGCAGCTGCGGGGTCCTCCCGGTGCTGAGTGTTGCCGAACCCCTCTCGATAGAGCCCGGGACCCTCACGGCTGAAGCAGGAAGCATCGCAATGCAGTCCGTCAAGGTTGCCGCGGAACTCTGCCGGAACGGGCAGTTCGACGCACTTGTCACAGCCCCCCTTCACAAGGAGTCGCTCGCCCTTGCCGGCTGCCCTGACTCAGGACACACCGGCATGCTCGGAAGGATGTTCAGTGTCCCCTCCCCCATCATGCTTTTTGCCGACAGGGTATCCGGCCTGAAGGTGGCGCTCCTTACCATCCATGAACCTCTTGAACGCGTTCCTCAGCTTGTCAGAAACACGGATATCGATCTGTTTCTCCTCCGCCTCTCAGCATGCATCGAAACAGATTTCGGCATAGAGCACCCCTCCATTGCTGTCCTCGGCCTCAACCCTCACGCCTCCGATGGAGGTGTCATGGGCTGCGAAGAGGAGGAGCTGATCCGCCCCGCAATCCTGCGGCTGCAGCAGAGGATGCACCTTGAGGGACCTTTTCCGGCTGACGGGTTTTTCGGAGCCCGGATGCAGAGCCGCTTTGACGTCGTTCTGGCCATGTACCATGACCAGGGGCTGCTCCCCTTCAAGGTACTCGCCTTCCACAGCGGAGTCAACGTAACCCTCGGCCTGCCGATCGTACGCACATCTCCCGACCACGGCACGGGATTCGACAGAGCGGGCAAAGGCACGGCTTCGGCCGAAAGCCTGCACGAAGCCGCACTTCTTGCCGCTACCATTGCTGAAAACAGGAAAAAGAAAACAGGATTGTCCCTATGATTTCATTCGTCAATCTGGATATCGAGCTCAACAGAAAACCGGTATTCTCAAACCTCAACCTGACCATCCAGCCGGGTGAGCTGGTCTTTGTGGCAGGTAAAAGCGGAAGCGGAAAGTCGACACTCCTGAAAACGATGTATATGGAGATCAAGCCGATAAAAGGAGAACTCATCATTGCCGGCTACAACTCCAGAACCATCAGAAAACGGGAGATCCCGCTTCTGAGGCGTAAACTCGGCATCGTCTTTCAGGACTTCAGGCTGCTTGAAGACCGGAGCGTATACGACAACCTCGCGTTCGTTTTGAAGGTGACCGGCACGAAGGAAAAACTGATCCGGGAAAAGGTGATGCACGCGCTTGAAAGCGTCGGCCTCTCGGATGCCGCCCGGGAGCTTCCGCTTCGTCTATCAGGCGGCGAGCAGCAGCGGGTCTCGATTGCACGCGCCCTGGTCCGGGAACCCCTGGTGATCCTTGCCGACGAACCGACAGGAAACCTTGACCCCGACACCTCGCTTGAAATCCTCGAGTACCTGAAAAAGATCAACCAGAAAGGCATCATCGTCGTCATCGGTACCCACGACTATGAACTCATCCGCCACTCCCCCTCTCGAACCCTCCTGATACAGGACCGCGGACTTCTCGAAGCATCAATCGAGGAACGCACGACCGGATACAGGCCCGTCCCGGCATAACGGGCGAAAGGGTTCGTTCCCCCCGGAACCCTCAACAGACACCAGCTAAAAAGCCCCCATATGCAGAATGCATATGAGGGCTTCAAGCTATGTCGCCATAATGCCGCAACCCTCTCAGGAGCAACCGGTCGTCATGCCGCAGTCTTCGCAGACTTTGCAGGTTCCGTTCTGCTTTACGCGCATGGATCCGCAGTTCTCGCACTGCTCGCCCGTGTAACCCTGCACCTTTGCCTGCATGACCTGGCTCTTGAGCGTGCTGGAGTACTCAGACCCCGCATGATGGGCGCCAGAGGCTGCCTCGGCTTCCAGAGCGCTCAGTGGCGAGGCGTGCCCGTTGCTCTTCTTTGCTTCCGCGCCATGTTCGGGGACTTCATCTACTGCTTTCACATGGACGAAGTCCTTGCGTCCGAGGTAGTCGTACCCGATTGAGCGGAACACGTAGTCGAGAATCGAGGTCGAGTTCTTGATGGCATTGTGCCCCTGAACGGCACCGGCCGGTTCGAAGCGGGTGAAGGTGAAGCTGTCGACCAGCTCCTCGAGAGGCATGCCGTACTGCAGGGCCTTTGAGGCTAGCACGGCGAAACAGTTGAGCAGACCCTTGAAGGATGCACCCTCCTTGTACATGTCGATGAAGATCTCGCCAAGCGCACCATCCTCGTATTCGCCGGTACGGAGGAACACCTTATGGCCGCCGACGTATGCTTCGCGGATGAAGCCTTTCCTGCGCTTCGGCAGAACGCGGCGCTCGCTGCGGTGATAGACCCGCTCGATGATCCGCTCCTGGACTTCGCGCGGCCCTTTCGTCTCATCAAGATCCTCCTCGTTGCCGAGCATGATGACCTCGTCCAGATCCTGGTAACTTGAAATATTGAGCGGCTGGGAGAGCTTAGACCCGTCACGATAGACGGTGATGGCCTTCACCATGTGCTGCCAGCCGGACAGGTATACCTCACCGATTTCAGCGGTGGTGGCGGTGGCCGGCATATTGACTGTCTTGGAGATCGCGCCGGAAATGAAGGGCTGGACCGACGACATCATACGCACATGGGCCATGTGATTGATGAAACGGAGCCCCTTCTGCCCGCAGCGGCTGGCGCAGTCGAACACCGGCAGGTGCTCCAGCTTGAGGTGCGGCGCACCCTCGATCGTCATGGTGCCGCAGATGAAGTCATTGGCCGCTTCGGCGTCCTCGGCGCTTGCGCCAAGAGCCTGAAGCATGTCGAAGCCGGGATCGTTCAGCTGGGCTTCCGTGAAGCCGAGCGACTGACAGAATTCCTCTCCGAGAATCCACTTGTTGAATGCGAACCGGATGTCGAATACCGCAGCAAGGTTCGACTCGAGCAGGGCGATTTTCTCTTCGGTGAAGCCCCGCTTGACGAGCCACTGGCGGTTGATCGACGGGCACCCGTCAAGCGAACCGCTTCCCTTGCAGTACTTTTCGATTTCGTCGATCTCCTTGGCGCTGTAGCCGAGACGGCCAAGGGCCTTGTGCACCGACTGGTTGACGATCTTGAAATAGCCGCCGCCTGCGAGTTTCTTGAACTTGACGATTGCGAACTCAGGCTCGATGCCGGTAGTGTCACAGTCCATGACGAGGCCGATCGTGCCGGTCGGAGCGATGACGCTGACCTGGGCATTGCGGAACCCGTACTTCTTTCCCTTCTGCAGCGCTTCGTCCCAAACACTGCCGGCTGCGTCGAAGAGCTCTTTCGGGCAGTACTCGGAATCGATTCCGCGCGGCTTGACCGACAGTTCCTCATACTCCTCCTCCGACTCGTTGCGGGCTGCACGGCGATGGTTGCGGATGACGCGGAGCATCTCCTTCGAGTTCGTCTGGTAACCGTCGAAGGGACCGAGGTCGCGGGAGATCTCTGCTGAGGTGACATAGGCCTGGCCGGTGATGATGGCCGAAATGGCACCGGCAAGCGCAAGCGCTTTCGGGGAGTCGTAGGGGATGCCGAGCACCATCAGGACGGTGCCGAGATTGGCGAACCCGAGACCGAGGGTGCGGTACTCATAGCTGAGACGCGCAATTTCCGGCGAGGGGAAGTGGGCCATGAGAACCGAGATCTCGAGCACGACGGTCCAGAGTGCCGCGGCGTGCCGGAGTTCGTTGATCTTGACATGCCCGGACTCTTCGTCGATAAAGTGGATCAGGTTAAGGCTGGCGAGATTGCAGGCCGTATTGTCGAGGAACATGTACTCGCTGCAATTATGAACACCGATGCCGTTGGCAATAAAGTGCTGGTTCTCAGGCTCAGTAAGATCGAAAACCGGCTGCCGGCCGATACTCCTCAGTGATGCCACCCTGTCGACCAACGGGTCAGGATAGGTGTCGACCGTCATGTTCAGACGTGCGAGCGCTTCAGCCTTCCGGCTCTCCTCCATGAATCCGATGGACTCCTGAAAAAGAACCCTGGAGCTGCGGCTGATGCGCAGGCTGTGCATCTCCTGCACCGTATATTCCCTCATGCCGCCCTTGCCGTCCGGAAGCATAGAGACAAGGTCCCCGGCCCGGCGATTCTCGTAGATTCTGGCCTTGATGCCGAAATTCAGGAGCAGCAGCTGTACCTGCAGAAGCAGGTCGAGCGAGGTGGAATCGAGCGCGACATACCGGGATTTGACGCCATAGTTGGCAACCGTACCGTCGGCAGTGAAAAGTCCACGGAGCAAAGCCGCCTGTTCAGCCTGCTGAAGACGGAACACCGCATCGGGAAACATTTTCTTTTCGCTTCCACCATCGAGAACCGCATAACGCTCAAGCAGATTGAGAATTCCGGGACTGCCGACAGCGACGCGGGACGAGGTGAGGGTCTGGGTGAGGGATCCCTGCTTATTGTGCCCGCCAAGCTCCGGACGAAGATCGTTAATGAGCGTATTTGCCCATCCGGCAATCTCCGCTTCAGCCTTGTCCATGGCAAGAAAATCAACACTGCCTTGCTCTTTGGAAGCCGTGAGTTCAGCATTCCGGGTAATACAGCCATCCCCGACAAGCAGACCGATCAGCTGGGCAACATCGACAGAGCCTGTCGATTCTTTACCAAACTCTGCCCCGACAAGTCGGACCACATCGTCCTTGGAGAGTTCACAGGCCTTGACATCACCGCGATTTTCAGTATAAACGGGATGATCTCCGGTGAGTTTCAGGCGATATCCGGCTTTCGTCCGGAGCTCGTATACTTCTTTCGTGCCGGTCGGGAAAATCTTTTCAACCCAGTGCAGCTTGCCCTCAATACCCCTAATACCTCTCGACTGTCCGACAAGTTCCCCGATACGCTCAAGTCCCCGGTCTGTGGCGACCAGTGTCTCTGCAGTCACACAGGGGTTACTCGCATTGATCCTGCCGGCTGCCGGGCAGGTGTGCCATTCGTTGATGGTGGTGTCGAACTGAAGGCCAGGATCGGCGCACTTCCATGCGCTCAAGAGAATCTTTTCCCAGAGTTCACGGGCGTTGACCGCACGGGCGGTCCTGCCGGTGGTGCGCTCCTTCAGCATCCAGAGTTCGTTGTTCTCGACCGCCTTCATGAAGGCGTTCGTCACCCTGACAGTGTTGTTCGAGTTCTGTCCGCCGACAGTCTGGTAGGCTTCCGATTCGTAATGCGTGTCGTACTCTTCAAAATCAAGCGTCGTATAGCCCTGCTCGACAAGTGCAAGCACACGGATGATGTAGCTCATCGGCACGGCACGGTGCAGGGCGTTCTCGATCAGGCGCTGGAGTTTAGGGTTCTCAAGCCTGTCGGCTCCATTCAGGATGGCCTCTTCGACAATGGCCTGCAGGAAGCGGGAACATATTCTGGAGCCGGCAACGAGCGAGGCGACCTTATCCTCTTCACGGGCCTTCCACTCAATGAATTTCTCGACATCCGGATGGTCGATATCGATGATGACCATCTTCGCCGCCCGGCGTGTGGTTCCGCCCGACTTGATGGCGCCGGCAGCAGAATCGAAAATCTTGAGGAAGCTCATGAGGCCCGACGAGCTGCCGCCGCCGCTGAGCTTTTCGCCCGAAGAGCGGAGGTTGGAATAGTTGGTGCCCGAGCCGCTTCCGAACTTGAAGACCCGGGCCTCGCGTACCGCAAGGTCGAAGATGCCGCCTTCATTGACCAGATCATCATTGACGGACTGGATGAAACAGGCGTGCGCCTGCGGACGGGTGTATGCGTCCAGGGACTCGACCACCTTCTTCGTGGCAGGATCGACATGGTAGTGTCCCTGAGCAGGACCGGTGATGCCGTAAGCAAAATTCAGTCCGGTATTGAACCACTGGGGGGAGTTTGGAGCACCCTGCTGCGCAATGAGCATGTAGGCGACCTCATCGTAAAACGCCTCAGCGTCCTCAGGAGTATCGAAATATCCGTGTTTTTCACCCCACTCCCGCCAGCATCCGGCAAGGCGGTGTACGACCTGGCGGATGGAGTGCTCACTGCCGGTGACCGGGCGTCCCTCTTCATCAAGCACGGGATTTCCGTTCTCATCAACCTGCGGAATGCCCGTCTTGCGGAAATATTTCTGGGCAAGGATGTCGGCCGCCATCTGCGACCAGTGCTTCGGGACCTCAAGTTCATTCATCTCGAACACTTTGGAGCCGTCGGGGTTCCTGAGGACCGAAGACTTCCGGGTATATTCGAACCGGTCATAGACGTTTTCACCGGGAGATGTGAAGAGGCGGGAGATTTTCATGGAAGCGCTCCGGGATCAGAGTTTGAGGGAAACTTAAAATATTCTTTTAAAATAGCTTACATACAATACCAAACCATATCGCAAACCGGGTGCAATACGTGTTTCATGCCGGAAAGAAAGAATATAACATAAATCAGAAAGTTGACACGGGCCCCGAAACGGGGATTATGGACAGCTGCCGGGCCTTCATCCCGAAGCCTTCTGGGCAGCGTCTTTCCGGCAGGTTTCCTGACTTTCGATGGCATTGCAGCCTGCCCCGGAGGGCCGGCAATCATTGTGCTCAAGTCCTTCCCACGCCATCCCTGCGGAAGTATTGCGGTTGGCGAAGTGGACTTGATGCATACCATCAGAAAACATCGGCAGAGCTGCCTTGTTTACTGACGGCGAACCATCATACAGTTGCGGGCACAGTGTACGGTTTTCGCGTACTTCCCTATTATCCGGACCACTGGGGCGTCCGGCACCGGAAAGAAAAAAGAACAGGCTCAAGTTTAAGTATTTTTTACATCATTCGCAACCCGCCGAAACCAAAGGAGCCAACGTACTTTCAGGGGGATCAAGGACGGGGCATCCTGCATAAATGAGGATAGCCTTCAGGAGCGAGGCGGAGTGCACCGCCTGCCCGAGAGCCTCTGTCCTGGTCATATTGCGGCCCTCTCGCTGCATCCGGAGGGCGAGCTGGCGGGAGAGTTCGGCGATGCGGGCGATTTCAGAAGCAAGCTCATCCTCGTTCCCGATGCGTATGGGGTAGATGCGGCTCCGGAGAAGGGCGGCATCCCGGAACACGCTCTCTTCGATGACGCCATCATTGGCATGGTGGCGTGCACGGTTGAAGTCATCGTAGGCTACGTTGTGAAGGGGCATCGAAAGGTCGCCGGCATAGTGGGCGGCGTAGACCATCGGGTAGTCCGCGAACTTTCCTCTGGCCCGAAGCGCCAGGTACTCCTGAACCGAAGCCACGATGGCTCCGTAGAGGTGCCCATCCGGATCATCGGCACGGTCATGGCGGCCGGCCTGCCGCTGCACCATCTCCCGGGTGACCTCTATGTTTTCAGGGTTATGGAAGTAATGGTTCTTCCCTTCATAGGCACCGCAGGGATACTTCGACTTTGCAACGTCGGGAGCCGCAGCGCTGTACCAGCGTTCAAACCCTGCCGCCCATGCAATGGCCACATGGGTCCGGTCATGCCAGCCAAAGGCCTCTCTGGGAGAAAGCAGCAAGGGAACAGTCAGTATGAGTGCCAGTACGGACGACAGGAATGTATGCATGCGACTCTTTCTGGAGGTGACGCCCCTTTTCCGCCGCCGGCTCAGGCGGACATGTCGAGCATCCTGCGGATCGGCTTCAGGGCGGCAAGCCGCAGGGGTTCCGGAACGGTTATTTCTGGTGAACGATTCAGCATGCAGCTGTAGAGCTTTTCGAGTGTGTTCTGCTTCATCTGGGTACAGACGCTCCTGGGATTCGTCATGTCACGGGGAGCGGGAATGAAGATTTTATGTGGCGATCGGCGCTGCATTTCGTAGAGGATACCGGGCTCGGTGGCTACGATGAAGGCTTCGGACGGACTTTTCAGGGTGTATTCGAGCAGCGCCTGGGTCGAGCCGACGAACGATGCGAGCTCCAGCACCTCACGGCGGCACTCCGGATGCGCAATGAGCTCAGCGCCGGGATGCTCCCTCAGCGCCGTCTTCATCATCTCCGCCCTATAGGCATCATGAACATAGCAGAACCCCTGCCAGAGGATGATGTCGCGACCAAGCTGGCGGGCGATGTAATCGCCGAGGTTCCTGTCGGGTCCGAATATGATCGGCTGGTCCGGGGGAATCTGGCGGACGATTGAAAGGGCGTTCGACGAGGTGCAGGTGATGTCGGACTGGGCCTTTGTTGCAGCGGTGGAGTTGATGTAGGTGATGGCGATGGCCCCGGGATGGCGGCGGCGGAACTCCGCAAAATCCTCCTCCGGACAGCTGTCGGCAAGAGGGCATCCCGCATTGCGGTCCGGCATCAGCACCATCCTCGAGGGGTTGAGTATCTTTGCCGTCTCGCCCATAAAATAGACACCGGCAAAGACGATCACATCGGCATCGACCGTTTCGGCCGCACGGGCAAGGGCGAGGCTGTCGCCTACGATGTCAGCGACAGCCTGTACTTCGGGAAGGGTGTAGTAATGGGCCAGAATGACCGCATGCATCTCTTTTTTCAGTTCCCTGACGCGCCCCTGCAGCTCGGTTATGGACAGCGCTTCAGGCTGGCTGCCGACATTGGCTGTTTTCATGTCATTTCAGATAGTATTCAAGATTGTCATCCTCCCGGACAAGGAGCAGGATGGCTGAATTGGGAACAATGAGAAAGCGCTCACCATCGTACTCGATCTCATGGGCGCTGGCCTGCAGGAAAATGGCAAGATCCCCGACACGGGCCTGGAGGGGGATGTACTGGGGCGTGGAGACGCTCTCCTTCCAGGGCTCATCCACTGAAGGCGGAGCTACGGGATATCCCGGTCCCGCCTTGAGGATGTAGCCGCTCTGGATCTTCTCTTTCTCCTGGACGCCGGGCGGGAGATAAATGCCCGATTTCGTCTGTTCCTCAAGGGATTTAGGTTTGACGAGGACCCTATCGCCGACAACGACAAATTTACTTATATTCATGTTCCCGAACCGGTCAAGCTGATTACCCCTGAGTTGCTGCGGGCCATTGTCCCCGCCTCCTGAGGAAGAGTGAAAATGTAAAAAAATTCCGTGTCCGGCAAATCCGGCGGACCACCGGCATGAATCGGATCCGGCGGCCGGGGCCCGGAAGATGCCGCATAACCATTCCAAACCGTGAACAATTCTTTCAAGATATTCCTCAGATACAATTCCTGGATTCTCGTCAGCCTCCTCTCGGGGATATCCTTCATCATCACCGCGATTGAACAGAACGATGTTCCCTCAAAAGTCGCCGTTGCCGGCTATGACCTTCGGGGCTACGTTGCAGAGAAAATCCAGGGCTTCGGCTATGTCCTGCACCTGAAGAAGGAGAATGACCGGCTGCTGGCCCAGAACAGCCGCCTTCTGACGAAGCTCCTCGTTGCTGAAACCGCCCTGCAGCGCCAGAACGCGCTGCTGAACATCCATGCAGCCACGCCCCCCGCCATGCAGGGCTTCAAAACCGCCCGTGTCATCGACAGGACCTTCAGCGAGCGTGAAAACATGCTCCTTGTCGACAAAGGAAGGAACGAGGGCATCAGAAAAGACATGACGGTGCTGACCCCCGACGGACTTGTCGGACGGGTGGTGTCGGTATCGGCACACTATGCTTCCATCATGCCCCTCATCCACTCCGACTTCAAGGTAAGCGTGGTGTCGGCAGGGACCAGGACCACGGGCCTCGTCTCCTGGGACGGGGGACGCGCAGACATGGCCAATGTCGAGCACATTCCCATCAGCAGCACCCTTGCCACGGGCGAAGAACTGCTCACCACCGATTTCAGCACCTTTGCCATTGCAGGGCTCCCTGTCGGCCGGGTGACGTCGGTAATGCCGGGACGGTTGTTCAGCATGGTCAAAATGAAACCCGCCGTCGATTTTTCCAGGCTGGACTATGTCCTCCTGGCGCCACTCAACAATGAGCCGGAAAAGCTCAGGATGCTCAGCACCCCGGGTCCCGGAAAAAGAGAACCATTAACGCAACAATAAGCACTGTGGCCAGAAACGTTTTCGTCCTTCTTCTTGTGCTCCTGATCGTCTGCATCATGCAGGTGCTCGGGTTTTCACGCCTTACCCTGTTCCATACTGCCCCGGATGCCCTCGCCGTCTTTCTCGGCTTCAGTGCCGTTACCCTCGGCCGCAACGCAGGCACGGGATTCGGTTTCCTCGGTGGCATGCTCTGCGGCATCTTGACGGGAGACATAGGACTCCATATGCTGGCAGGAACTACCGGTGGATTTATCGCGGGCTCATTCCACATCCCCCGCGACAGCCATGCCACCCCAAGCCAGAAAATGCGGCGCATATACGGTGCAACGGCCTCCGCGGCATTCGTTTCCCATACCGTCCTTGCCATCGGACTGAACCCCCTCGGCCTTTCCCCCGTCTACCGCATCGTCGTGCTCGGACTCCTTGCCACACTCTTCACCCTCATGCTGGCATTCGTGTCAAACCTGCTCATCCTGAAAAACACAATTTCAGACTGAGAGATGGACAGACTGCAGCACAGCACCAGGATCGTTTCAATCCTCATCGTGGCCGCCTTTGCCGTCCTCCTCGGCCGGCTGTTCTGGATCCAGGTGCTTGACTTCCAGCAACTCGGCTCGATATCCTCGTCGAACAGCATCCGCAGGGTCTGGATCCAGCCTCCCCGGGGCCGCATGATCGACCGCAACGACATCATCATGGTCGACAACAGACCGCTTTACTCCGTTAAAGTCATCCCGGCAGAGTTCAACGATTCCGGAACGGAGGCCCTTGCATGGCTGATCCGAAGGCCTATGGAGGAAGTCGCACAGAAAATCGAGAGGGGGCGGAACTTCAACCGTTTCTCGGCCGTCACCCTCCGTCGGGACCTTGAGAGCCAGGACGTTGAACGCCTCGGCGAAAACCTCTGGGAACTGCCCGGCGTCCTCATCGAAGCTGAGAACAAACGCAAATACGCCGACTCCCGCTACGGAGCACACCTCTTCGGCTACCTGCGCCAGATCGCCCGAAAGGATGTCGCCGAACTGGTGCTGCAAGGATATGCCCAGGATGATAAAATCGGCTTCAGCGGCCTTGAAAAACAGTATGAAGACCGCCTGAAAGGCACGAAAGGCGCACGGTTTGAAATGGTCACTCCGCTCGGGCGCTACGCAGGAAAGTACGACGACGGCCGGAGCGACATCCCCGCCGTCAGGGGGGACGACCTCTACCTCACCATCGACTTACAACTCCAGCAGCTGGCAGGGGAGCTCCTTGCTGCCACTGGCCGCTCGGGGGCGATCGTCGCCATCGATCCATCCACAGGAGGGATCCTTGCGCTCGAGAGCTCCCCGGGGTACGATCTGGAAACGTTCAACGGCGCCACCGATCCCGAAGGGTGGCGCGCAATCATCACGGATCCCCGAAAACCGCTTTTCAACAGAACCGTTCAAGCCGTATACCCTCCCGGCTCGATCTACAAGATGGTGCTCGCCATGGCAGCCCTGGAGGGAAACAGGATCGATCCGGAGAAAAAAGTTCTTGACAACGGCGTCTTCACCTACGGCCGGCGGCGGTTCCTCAGTCATGGAGGAAGAGGGCACGGCTGGGTGGATATGCGGCGCGCCATCACCGTATCCTCGAACCTGTATTTCTACAGCCTTATGTTCGACGTGGGGTTTGCCGAATGGACCCGGTATGGTGCCATGTTCGGGTTCGGAACCCGGACCGGCATAGACCTGCCCGGCGAGCGGAGCGGGCTGCTGCCATCGGCAGCCTACTATGACCGCCGCTACGGCAAAGGCCGCTGGACCAAAGGGTACCTGGTCAGCCTTGCCATCGGCCAGGGTGAACTCGGCGCCACACCCGTCCAGCTTGCGACCTATGCAGCAGCCATCGCCAACGGCGGTACCGTTCACCAGCCCCATATCGCAAGCGGCTACCGCGACACCGAATCCGGCCGGTTCGTCCCCATCCAGCACACCAGCCGAAAGGTCCCCATATCGGATGCTACCTTCCGGCTCATCGGCGAAAGCATGGCAGACGTCGTCAAGGAAGGCACCGGCCAGCTCGCTGCAGTGCCTGGAGTGCGGGTCGCGGGAAAAACCGGCACGGCCCAGAATCCCGGGGGTAAAGACCACGCCTGGTTCATCGCCTTTGCTCCGGTCGAAAAACCCAGAATCGCCATCGCCGTCCTCGCGGAGAACGCAGGATTCGGCGGCACCATCTCGGCACCGATTGCCGGAAAGCTCATCCAGCGCTACCTGCAGCCTGTACTGCCCAAACCCCCCGCAGCCGACTCCCTCAGAGGAACCGGCTCTCTTCAGGAAACATCTCCCGACTCGCTGAGCGAGTCTCTTCCCGTCATTGAAACCGCCCCTCCACCTCAGGAAGCGCCGGCAGCCGAACCCGTACCCCATGATCCATAAACAGGACCCTGCATCCATACAGAGCTATCTGGAAGACACCAGCAACCTGAAAACAGGCCATACCGAAGGTGTCTACATACCCGAAACCCCGGAAGAGATCTCGGCCCTGCTCCGTGATGCCGCAGCTCTCGGGCGGAGATACACCATCTCCGGCAACGGTACCGGCACCACAGGCGGCAGAATACCGCTCGGAGGGTACATCATATCAATGGAAAAGCTCAACGCCATCGGCGAGCCGCGGCAAACTGAGCCCGGCAAAGCCCTTATGAGGGTACAGGCCGGCGCCATGCTCGAGGATGTACAGAAAAAAGCCGAAGCCGCGGGATGGTTCTACCCGCCGGACCCCACTGAAAAGCTCTGCTTCATCGGCAGCACCATCGCCAACAACTCCTCAGGTGCCAGAAGCTTCAAGTACGGGGCCACGCGCCGCCACATAGAGCGCATCACCGTCATCCTGCCTGAAGGCGACATGCTCAGCCTCCGTAGAGGTGAGCACTGTGCAAACGACCAAGGCATCTTCCGGCTCGAGCGCCCCTTCAGGAGGAGCATTGAGTTCCACCGGCCAACGTACCGCATGCCTGAGACGACAAAGCACAACGCCGGTTACTATACCCGGGAGCGGATGGATGTCGTCGACCTCTTCATCGGCTCAGAAGGCACCCTTGGAGTCATCGTCGAAGCGGACCTCATACTCATTCCCCTGCCGGAGAAAATTATCTCTGCAATACTCTATTTCACCGAAATGGAAGGGCTTATGAGATTCACCGAAACCCTTCGAGCGACCGAACGCTCCCAGCGCCCCCGTGCCCTCGAACTCTTCGAAGAGCATGCGCTCGGATTTCTTCGCCAGCAGTACCCCGACACACCCGAACACACGGCCGGTGCGATATTTCTCGAACAGGAAACCACCGCCGAGGATGAAGAGCAGGACCTGGAAGCCCTGTTCACTCTCGTTGAAGAGCACAGCGGCATGGCTGATGAGTCCTGGATCGCCCTCGACCGGGAGGAGCAGGACCGGATGCGGGAGTTCCGCCACAGCCTCCCGCTCCTGGTCAACGAATGGCTCAGCCGACAGGAAGAGAGCAAAGTAAGCACCGACATGGCCGTCCCTGTCCCCCGGTTCAGGGAACTGTTCGATTTTTACCGCACCTCTTGCGAACAGCAGGGCTTTGTCTATATTATTTTCGGCCATATCGGTGACGGCCACGTGCACCTGAACATCCTGCCGCGCAGCCACATGGAGTTCCTCAAGGCCAAGGCGCTCTATCTGGAGTTTATAGCGAAGGTGCTTGAACTCGGGGGCACGCTTTCTGCCGAACACGGCATAGGCAAGCTCAAGAGCGGATACCTTGCGGCGATGTACGGAGAGGAAGGGCTGAGGGAAATGGCTGCGCTGAAGCGCACACTCGACCCGTTCCTTATACTCAACATCGGCAACATCATTCCTGTCGAATATCTCGAAAACCGCAACCAGTAACCGCCCCGGTGGCAAAAAAGCAGCAGACACGTTCATACACAGAGGCCATCCAGAACCGGAAAGCCCGTTACGAGTACCAGATCCTCGAGACCCTCGTCGCCGGCATTGAGCTGCTCGGCAGCGAAGTCAAATCGGTGCGCCTCGGCAAAGCGAGCCTCAACGAAAGCTTCGCAACCATCCATCACGACGAGGTATGGCTCGAGAACATGCAAATCACCCCTTACGAGTTCAACCACCTCGACGCCCTTGAACCCAAGCGGAGCCGGAAGCTGCTGCTGCACAAAGAGGAAATCCGGCGCCTCCAGTCGAAAATCAATGAAAAAGGGCTGACCCTCATCCCCCTGAAAGCCTTCTTCGACAAGAATGGCCGGCTTAAGGTGGAACTCGCTATGGCCAAAGGCAAAAAGCTTTACGACAAGCGCGAAACCATTAAGGGCAGGGAGAACGAGCGTCAGCTTCAGCAGCTCAGGAAACAGTACTGACCACCATTTAGATACCTACCGCACCATGTCCTTTCCCTCCCTGCAGGAACAGCTTGATGTCATCACCGCAAACACGGTTGAAATCATCAGCCCCGCCGAACTGGAACAGAAGATCCAGCACAGCCTCAAGACCGGAGCGCCCCTCAAGGTGAAACTCGGCGCCGACCCCTCCCGCCCCGATCTCCACCTCGGCCACTCCGTCGTGCTCCGCAAACTCCGTGAGTTCCAGGATCTCGGCCATGAGGCCATCCTCATCATCGGCGACTTCACCGCCATGATCGGGGATCCCTCCGGAAAAAGCAAAACCCGCCCCCAGCTCACCGCCGAAGAGGCCCGCCAAAACGGGGCAAGCTACTTCGAACAGGCATCCAAGATTCTCGACCCCCATAAAACGACCATCTGCTACAATGCAGACTGGCTCGGCAAAATGACCTTTGCCGATGTCATCCGCCTGTCCAGCCACTACACCGTAGCCCGGATGCTCGAGCGCGACGATTTTGAACGCCGCTACCGCTCAAGCGAGCCCATATCCATTCACGAGTTCCTCTATCCGCTCGCCCAGGCCATGGACAGCGTCCACCTCCGCAACGACGTGGAACTCGGCGGCACCGACCAGAAGTTCAATCTCCTCGTCGGCCGTGATCTGCAGCGCGAATACGGCATTCTGCCGCAGGTATGCATCACCATGCCCCTGCTTGTCGGCACTGCCGGCGAAGACAAAATGTCGAAATCGCTCGGCAATGCAGTCTGTTTCAACGATCTTCCTTCCGACATGTACGGCCGCGTTCTCTCCATCCCCGACAACCTCATCGAAAACTGGTGCCGCCTGCTGCTTCCGCATAACGGAGAAGGCCGCCGCGCCATCCTGGAAGGGTGGGAAGAAGAGCCCCGCAGCGCCAAACGGAGGCTCGCCCGAGAAATCGTCACACAGTACTACTCAACCACTGAAGCCGAAGCTGCCGAAGAGCACTTCGATCGGCTCTTCGTCCACAAGAAAGCCCCTACAGAGATTGAACTGACCCTGTTCAGCGAACCCGAGCTTCCGCTCGTCGACCTCCTTTTAGCGCTTGGAGCCGCAGCCTCGAAGAACGATGCACGGCGAATGATCCAGCAGAACGCCGTGTCCATCGACGAGGAACGGATCCTGGACATCAAGGCTGTCATCACGCTTTCAGAAGAGCCGAAAACCCTAAAAGCCGGCAAGCGAAAGTTTTTCAGGATTGCAACAGCCGCAAACAGCTGAATTGCGGGAGCACTCATAAAAAAACATTTTGAATGCCATCCCTTTTTCCTATACTTGCTCAAATTCGGTAGCGTCAAAATTTCAGCAACAATTTATCCGGAGGAACTGCATTGTCATTCGTCCCGACAAAAGTCTTCTTCACCAAAGGCGTGGGAAGGCACAAGGAATATCTCTCCTCGTTCGAGCTGGCGCTGAGGGATGCCAAAATTGAAAAATGCAATCTGGTTACCGTCTCAAGCATCTTCCCCCCCAAATGCGAGCGAGTAAGCGTTGAAGAGGGAGTGAAAATGCTCACCCCGGGCCAGATCACATTCGCGGTAATGGCACGCAACTCCACCAACGAGTACAACCGCCTCATAGCAGCATCTATCGGTGTGGCAATACCGGCAGATGACACCCAGTACGGCTACCTGTCCGAGCACCACCCGTTCGGAGAAGACGAAGAGCAGTCGGGCGAATACGCCGAGGATCTGGCCGCCACAATGCTTGCAACCACGCTCGGCATCGAGTTCGACCCCAATAAAGACTGGGACGAACGCGAAGGCATCTACAAGATGAGCGGCAAGATCATCAACTCGTACAATATCACGCAGTCGGCCGAAGGAGAAAACGGCATGTGGACGACCGTGATATCATGCGCGGTCCTGCTTCCCTAAGCATCCAGAGAAAGCAAGCAGAGACCCCAGCAACAGCAACAGGAAACGGCACCTTCACCGCGCCAGCCGGCCGGAGAGGGTGCCGTATGCTTTCAACCCACGCCAATGCCCCTGTCCGACGCCCTTCTCCATATCGGGTCCCTGGATGAACTGATCCTCCAGGGCGGGTACCTGTTGCTCTTCCTGCTCGTTTTTGCAGAGACAGGGCTCTTTGCAGGCTTCTTCCTCCCGGGTGACTCGCTGCTTATCACGGCAGGGCTCATAGCCGCTTCAGGCAGGCTCGAACTTTCACTCGTCATGCTCACCCTCGCATCCGGGGCCGTCATCGGCGACCTCACCGGGTGGCTTATCGGCAAACACCTCGGCAGGCGGCTTTTCATGAAAAGCGACTCGCGTTTCTTTCATCGCGAACACCTTGAAAAAACCGAAGCCTTCTACCAGAAACACGGGCCGAAAGCCGTGCTCCTCGCCCGCTTCATCCCTGTCGTCCGCAGCTTTGCCGCCACGCTCGCCGGCGTCACCGGTATGCCGCTTCATTCGCTCCTTTTCTTCAGCATCGCCGGAAGCACCGTCTGGGTATCCGTCTTCACCCTCATCGGCTACTTTGTCGCGAGCCTTTTTCCGGAACTCGTCACATGGGTCCATGCCATTATCGTCATGGGCATCATCGTCATCGTGGCCAGCGCCCTGAAGCACCTCGCACCACCCCGAAAAAGCCTAAAAAAACAACCCGAAGGCAGCTAGGAAACAACGGCTGAGAGAAAGCCGCAGGGAAAAATGCCTGCGACGTGGTATTTTCCCCCAGACACAACCGCACCCGAACAGCAATGCGACACCACACACACCCATGACCGAAGAGATCAAGACGGACGTCCTCGTGATAGGCAGCGGCATCGGCGGCCTCTATTTCGCCATTCACATGGCAGACCACGCCCAGGTCACCATCATCACGAAAAAAGAGAGTTCAACCTCCAATACCAACTGGGCCCAGGGCGGAATAGCTGCAACGATAGACCAGAACGACAGCACCGAGTTCCACGTCGCCGACACCCTTGATGCTGGAGCGGGTCTCTGCAACCAAGCAATGGTGGAAACCATGGTCCGGGAAGGACCGCGGCACATCCAGCGGCTCATAAGCCTCGGCGTGCAGTTCACCACATCAGACCATGACCACCTCCATCTCGGCAAGGAGGGCGGACATTCGCATAGCCGAATCGTTCATGCCCAGGACCTCACCGGCCGCGAAGTCGAAACAGCACTCCTGAACCGCGTCAACAGCCACCCGAACATCACACTGCTCGAGCACCATTTCGCCATTGAGCTGATCACCGAGCACCATCGGGGCATCAAGACCAACGACATCACCTGCTACGGTGCCTATGTGCTCGACTCCCTGCAGCGGAAACCAAAAAAGATCCTCGCAAAGATCACGATGGTAGCCTCAGGAGGACTCGGCCATGTCTACCCGCACACCACCAATCCCGACATCGCCACCGGTGACGGCGTTGCCATGGCCTACCGGGCAGGGGCAGAAATAGCCAACATGGAGTTCATCCAGTTCCACCCCACCTCGCTCTACCACCCGAAAGCCAAGTCGTTCCTCATCTCCGAAGCGGTCCGGGGATTCGGCGGCATACTCCGGTTGAAAAACAAAGAGGCCTTCATGCATAAGTACGATAAGCGGGAGAACCTCGCCCCGCGCGACATCGTAGCGCGGGCCATCGACTCGGAAATCAAGAAAAGCGGCGAAGAGTGCGTATTCCTCGACGTCACCCACATCGAGGCGGAAAAAACAATCGAGCACTTCCCGAACATCTACGAAACATGCCTCGAGTTCGGCATCGACATGACGAAGGAGATGATCCCCGTTGTTCCTGCAGCTCACTACTCCTGCGGAGGAATACGGACCGATGACCGAGGAAGAACGACCCTGAACCGCCTCTATGCCTGCGGAGAGACCAGCTGCACGGGAGTGCACGGCGCCAACCGCCTTGCCAGCAACTCGCTGCTCGAGGCTCTCGTGTTCGCATGGCGGTCGTACGAACAGATCCAAACGGAGCTGCACAGCATCCAGAACACCGTCAGCTTTCCCGACTGGGACGACAGCGGCACCGTCAACCCCGAAGAGTGGATCCTCGTCTCTCACAACAAGCGGGAGGCGCAGCAGGTGATGAACGACTATGTAGGAATCGTTCGCAGCGACCTTCGCCTGCAGCGGGCACAGCGCCGCATCGACTTTCTGAAAGAGGAGACCGAGTCATACTACAAGAAGACCAAGATCACCACCCAGACGCTCGAATTGCGCAACATCATCAAGGTAGCGAGCCTCATCATCGAAGGGGCCATAAAGCGGAGGGAATCACGGGGACTGCACTACACGACCGACTACCCCGAAACCGATGACCGGCACTTCCATATGGACACGGTGCTGCGCTCGTTCTGATAAGGCAAAAAGAACGGGGGAGGCCTTAAGCCTCCCCCGCTTCGACTACCGTACTTCCTGCCAGTCCCTTGCATACCGGAAATCGATGCCGGGCGTTCGGCCTGAAATCTTCGCAATCACCGGCATCAGCCGTTTGTACTGGTTGCGCACCACCATCTTACGGACCCGGTCATAGAAGGATGCTGCAACCCCTTCACCGAGTATGGCTGCGCGGTCCATGCGCAGTTCAAGCATCATGTAGAGCAGGAGATCAACCTCCCCGTAGGAGAAGCCCAGATCGCTTTCGTCGCTCTGCCCTTCCCAGAGGTCGGCTGAGGGCGCTTTATCGATAAGGATGGAAGGAATGCCAAGATGGCGGGCCAGCCCGCGGACCTGGGTCTTGTAGAGGTCGCCAAGCGGATTGACGGCCGAGGCCATGTCGCCGAACATGGTGCCGTAGCCAAGCAGGAGTTCAGTCTTGTTGCTCGTTCCGGCCACCAGGCTCCCGTCCCGGGCGGACACATCATAGAGCAGCACCATACGGGTTCTGGCCATGATGTTGCCCCTGCGCAGCCGCTCCCCTTCCGGTACGTCCCGGAAAAAGGCATCGGCCATCGGCGTCACGGGAAGTTCTTCAGCCTTGATATTCAGACGCCGTATCATGATGTCGGCATGCTCGAGACTCTCGCGGCTGCTCTCTTTGTAGGGCATTTTAAGGGCGAGAACATGCTCAGGGCCGAGTGCACGGACGGCAAGCTCGGCGACGACGGCAGAATCAATGCCGCCCGACAGGCCGAGCACAACGGAGGAAAATCCGAACTTCCGGATTTCGTTCTGGAGGAAGGCCTTGAGAATATCTTCGAGAAGGCCGTAGTTGAGATCGAGGTCCTGAGGCTGCATGAAAAAGGAACAATTAAAAATTGAACAGCCGCACAAGCGACATATAGAGCACGAACACCGACGCCTGAAGGACGCCGGCAAAAAGTGCGGCGGTTTTCATTGACCGGCCGGAAAGGCTGAACAGCGAGGAAAATCCGGAACTCGAGATGAGCAGCATGTGGCCGAGCGCCAGAAGGGCGAAAATCCAGCTCCAGCTGCCTGTGAAATAGAAAAGTTCAAACAGCCAGACCGGAGTCATGGCATAGGACAGCACCGTCACCACGCCGCCCTCCATCTCCCCGGCCTTCTCCTGAAAAAGTATACGGGAGGTGGCGCCGGAAAGAACGTAGAACGCCGCCACGTCAATGATGAATGAGGCAATGGCGAAAAACATCGCGGGACGCGGAACGCCGATGAGCGGAAACTTCAGGAGCTGCACCATGGCGATGACCGGTACGGCGTAAGCCCGCTGCACGTCAAGTCCTTCAGGCCAGGCGCCTGCCTTCAGCTCCAGCCAGAACCTCCTGTACCGGAACAGGACGGCGACCATTGCGCCGAACAGTTGCTTCAATCCTCCCTGCATCTGCCTATCTGAGCCATTTTTCAGGGTTCTGCTTCACGCCGGCCTTCCAGATCTCGAAATGCACGACGGAACCGCCATCCGGGTTCCTGCCGGAAAGTCCGATCAGCTGCTGGGAAGCAATGAGGTCGTTCTTGGTAACCCGAAGGTCTCCAAGGTTGGCGTACACCGTGAGGTACGAATTGGGGTGGCGGATGATGACGATGTTGCCGAATGTCGGCATGAAGGCGATCTGGGCAACCTTGCCGCCGGACACCGCCTTCACCGGGGTGCCGGCAGGTACGGCGATGTCGATGCCGTTGTTCGTTGTAACGATTTTCAGCTCAGCATCAGTCACCGATCCGAAACGCTGCGATACCCTGCCGTTTGCGACCGGCCAGGGCAACTGGCCGAACGCCCTGTCGAAATCCGCTGAAACCTTACGCAGTTCTGGTGAATCCGGAGGAGGCGGCACCCTGCGCCCCGCTGCCGGAGCAGGCGCTTTTCCTGGAGCAGGGGCCTTTTGCGGAGCAGGCTGTGCGGCCAGACGACGAGCCTGTTCAGCCTCGATGGCACGCTGCTCCGCCCTGATGAGGGCTTCGATCCGGCCCTGCAGCTGCCGCCGTTTGCGTCTGGCGGCAAGCACCTTTTCGGTATAGGCGGCCTTTTCCTCTTTCAGCTTCACAAGTGCCGTCTCTTTCTCCGATTTGCTGGCGGCATAGTTTTTCAGCTGCCGCTCCTGATCCTTCACGGCCTCGGCTTTCGCCCTGTAACTTTTTTCCAGCTCGGCCCGGTTGTGCTCCAGTTCCCGGGCGACCTGCTGGAGTGTGTCGACATGGCCATGTACCGCTTGAGCGAAAAAGCCTATGTATTGAGCCTTCACGATGGCATCGTTGACAGAACGTGCGGCAAACACATTCTCCATCTCCCTGTCGACGCCGTATTTATACACGGCAACCGCTGTTCGGCCAAAAGCGGACGAGACCCGTCCATATACCTGCCGGTTCTCCTTGAACTGTCCCTCAAGACGGTCGATGTCCCGGTCAAGCACCGCAAGATAGCGCTGATTCTCCCTGATGAGTTCACCAAGTGCCGTAATCTTGTTCTGAAGGGTCTTCAGGCGCCTCAGTGAGGTCGTTTCCTGCCGTTTGGTGGCATTCAGCTTCTTCTGATAGACATCAAGCTCTTTTTTCAGGTTGATGAGCGTCCGCTCTACATCCTGACGCTCCCGTTTGATCTTTGAGAGTTCCCCGGCCGTGGCGCCATATGCCGCGGGAGGGAAAGCAGCGAGATGAAACAGGAAAAATATGACGGACAGCACAAACAGGCGGGCTGCGGAATGAGAAAACGAAAACGGGCGAAAGCGGCCCGGGATGGAAGATTCAGTCACGTTTAGGGGAATGGGTTGGCGTCTCTCTATACTCATCACTGGTGCATTCGGTGCCGGAGGCCCGGTGTTCAGGCACCCCTCTCCGGCGGCTCCTTCGGGAGGTCGGCGGACCCGGGCGCAAGGGAATGTTTCAAGGTACAGCATTAAATCTTTTCTTCGCAAACCGCCGGGGAAAATTTAATTTGTTTTTCTGGCGACGAAAGCATTAACTATCCGTTTTTCAAGGCGCCGCCGCACACACACCACACACCCAATGGACAAGCTTGTCATCACGGGAGGAAAGAGAATCGAGGGCGAAATAACAGCCTCCGGCTCGAAAAACTCTTCGCTGCCGATCATCGCCGCCACACTGCTTTCCGGCAGCGGCACCTTCACCCTGCACCGGATCCCCGATCTGCAGGACATCACCACCTTCCGACAGCTGTTCGACCACCTCGGGGCAGAGACCGCTTTTTCCCACAATACCCTCACGATTACGACAGCCAATGTCCAGAGCGTCCTTGCCCCCTATGAACTCGTCAAAAAAATGCGGGCCTCGATCTACTTGCTCGGCCCCCTGCTTGCCCGGTTCGGGCACGCCAGAGTATCACTGCCGGGCGGCTGCGCGTTCGGACCGCGCCCGATAGACCTGCACCTGATGGCTATGGAAAAGCTAGGAGCCCGTATCACCATTGAGACCGGCTTCATCGATGCCGTTGCCGAAGGCGGCAGACTCAAGGGTGCAACCATAGATTTTCCGGTCTCGTCAGTCGGCGCAACCGGCAACGCCCTCATGGCGGCTGTCCTTGCCGAAGGCACCACCATTATCAGGAACGCTGCGGCTGAACCCGAAATCGAGGCCCTCTGCCATTTCCTTCAGGCCATGGGCGCCGATATCCGGGGCACCGGCACCACCGAGCTCATCATACACGGCTGCGACTCCCTCCGGCATGTGGAATTCAGCAACATCTTCGACCGAATCGAGGCCGGGACAATCCTGGCAGCGGCCGCCATCACCGGCGGATCCGTCACCATCCGGGGCGTCATCCCATCCCATATGGAATCCGTGCTCCAGAAATTCAGTGATGCCGGCTGCCGGATCGAGACCACCGACGACACCGTGATCCTCAAAAGCACCGGCCGGCTCAAGGCTACGGACATAACCGCCGAACCCTTTCCCGCCTTCCCCACCGACATGCAGGCCCAGTGGATGGCGCTCATGACCCAGGCTGAAGGCACCAGTGAGATCACCGACCATGTATACCATGAACGCTTCAACCACATCCCGGAACTCAACCGGCTCGGGGCACATATCGACATAGAAGGCAACTGGGCCGTCGTACACGGACCTCAGGCACTCTCGGGAACAAAAGTCATGTCGACAGACCTCCGGGCATCGGCAAGCCTGGTGCTTGCGGGACTGGTGGCAGAAGGAACGACTGAAGTGCTCCGGGTCTACCACCTTGACCGCGGCTATGAACGAATTGAAACCAGGCTCCAGAACCTTGGTGCCGAGATCAAGCGCGAAAAGTACAGTGAATTCGGCTAAAGCAGGACAATTCTTTGAAAAAAGAGATTTTTGCTTTGCATTTTATCATCAGCGCGTTATATTAACAGCCTCTAAAGCCAAGCGCTGAGGGCCCTTAGCTCAGTTGGTCAGAGCAAGCGACTCATAATCGCTGGGTCGTAGGTTCAAGTCCTACAGGGCCCACTGGTTATGACGGCAATAGAGAAATACCTGGCGTGTTCGTCTAGTGGCCCAGGACATCGCCCTCTCAAGGCGAAGATCACGGGTTCGAATCCCGTACACGCTACATATCACATGAACCTCTGCTGGCAAAGGCAGGCAGAGGTTCATCTATATGCACCCGTAGCTCAACTGGATAGAGTATCTGACTACGAATCAGACGGTTAGAGGTTCGAATCCTCTCGGGTGCACGAGAAAGGCATACAACACAGGACTCCTCTCCAAACCGTATCGTTCATAACTGCTATGTTCGATCTCGCCTTTCTTCTAGCCCCTACATTTGCGACGTTCGCCATCGGGATTCTGCTCCGCAAGCTTGGCGTTCTTGACACAGTGGCCATCGACTCCCTTTTCAAGATCATCTACAACCTCGCACTGCCGGCACTGCTCCTCTCCGTCCTGCCTTTTGTATCCCTTGAACCCGGAATGCTCTTCCTGCCGCTTTCGGCAATCATCATCATAATGCTTTCGGCTGGCGGCGCTGCTGTCTCGGGACGCCTGCTTCATCTTGAGAACAAGACCGAGGGAGTACTTTTTGCCGGCTCGATCATCATGAACCTCGGCTTCGTCGTTCCCTTCGTAAAATCATTTTACGGTGATGAAGGACTGGCCCGCCTCTTTGTCTTTGACCTCCCCAACAGTCTTTCAGCCTACACCATCGCCTACGGATTCGCCTGCCGCGGCAACGGAGCGGGAAGCTTGGCCATTGCACGGAAAATCGCGCTCTCCCCTCCTGTCTGGGCCCTCATGGCGGGACTCTTCCTCAACCTTGCCTCACATAGACCCGGGCCGATTGAAGCAGGTATCATCAACTCGCTTTCGGCACTGGCCGTCCCCCTTCTGCTCCTGGCACTCGGAGCATCGGCCCGCTTCGCAAAAGTCCGGATGAAGGACATCATCGCCGGCATCGGCGTCCGGATGGTGCTTGGACTGGCTGCAGGGTTCCTGCTTGCCGACCTTTTCAACCTCAGGGGACTTGACAGGGCCATCCTCATCATCGCAGCCTCGGCACCCGCAGGCTTCAATACACTCACCTTTGCCGCCATCGAAAACCTCGACCGCGACTACGCCGCATCACTGGTCACCACGTCCATGCTGCTCTCGCTTCTCCTCATCCCCATTCTGCTCACAATCCTCTGAAACCGAGGCCCGGTAACCCTGTCGCTCAAAAAATTGTTTTGAATTGGAAATTTTTCCTATATTCACAACTCTCAAGCTGATTGAGGAGTGGCCAAATTGGTAAGGCACCTGATTCTGGATCAGGCAATTCCAGGTTCGAGTCCTGGCTCCTCAGCACCGAAAAGCCCCGCTGCAGAATATGTCACGGGGCTTTTTCCGTTCGTACCCAATCACCCCATTTTCTTGGATAGTGAGCTGAAAGGGTGAACTTCGTCCTGCATGATCAACTATAATTGCAGATCATGGGCTCCAAGTTTATATTTCAGAACTGTATCTCCCCTAACAATCTGACCCCCGGACAATGTCAACGAAGATGACGCATTTTTTTGAAAAAAACATTCACTTTTCAGCCGGGTTCAGCACC